>CAXUFZ010000035.1:0-17747 GCA_964250345.1 uncultured Rubrobacteraceae bacterium | reverse complement strand
TTCGAGGTCGGGGAAGGCGGGCTTGGGGGGCGCTATCTCGGCGTCATCGAACATCGAGAACTGGTCCTCGCTGGCCCCCTTGAGGCTCTTCGTGCACCGCTCGACCGCCTTCGCGTGCACGGCGAGCATGGCCGTCCGCGTCGCGCCGACGTTGTCGAAGGCGCCGCACTTTATGAGGGACTCCAGCGTGCGCTTGTTGTAGGTGGTCGAGTCTACCCGCTCGCAGAAGTCGAAGACGTCGGTGAAGGGTCCGCCCTCGTCCCTGGCCGCCTGGATCGCCTCGACCGTGTTCTCCCCGACGTTCTTGACGGCCGACAGCCCGAACCGGATGGTCTCCCCCACCACCGTGAACCGGCGACCGCTCTCGTTCACGTCCGGCGGCAGGACCTCTATCTTCATCGCCCGCGCCTCGGCGACGTACTGCGGGACCCGGTCCTTGGTGTTCATGACGCTGCTCATGAGCGCCGCCATGTACGCCTCGGGGTAGTGGGCCTTGAGGTAAGCCGTCTGGAAGGCGAGGAACGAGTAGCAGGCGCTGTGGCTCTTGTTGAACGAGTAGCCGCCGGCCTTCTCCATCCAGTTCCACAGCTCGGCGGCGACCTCGGTCGAGACGCCGCTTGCCGAGCATCCTTCCATGAACTTGTCTTTGAGGGCGGCGAGCATCTTGGCGTTCTTCTTGCCGATGGCCTTGCGGAGCGTGTCCGCCTCGCCGGGCGTGAAGCCGCCGAGGAGCTTGGAGATCTCCATGAGCTGCTCCTGGTACGCCGCCACGCCATACGTCGGCTCCAGGATGGGCTTGAGCCTCTCGTCGCGGTAATCGACGCTCCCGGGGTCGTGCTTGCCCTTCTTGAAGGTCGGGATGTAGTCCATGGGCCCCGGGCGGTAGAGGGCGTTCAGGGCGACGAGGTCGTCGAAGCGGTCGGGGCGGACCTCCTGGAGCATCCGCTGCATCCCCCCGGACTCGAACTGGAAGACCCCGAACGTGTCGCCCCGGGCGAACATCTTGAGCGTCTTCTCGTCGTCGAGCGGGATGTTCTGGATGTCGACCTCTTCGCCCGTGTCCTGGCGGATGGTCTCCATCGTCTCCTCGATCACGTCTAGGTTCCGCAGGCCCAGGAAGTCCACCTTGAGCAGGCCCAGGGCCTCCACGTCGCTCATCGGGTGCTGGACCATCACGGAGAGCTGGTCATCCTCGCCCTCGGCACTCTTCGCCTTCTTGACCGCCTGCAAGGGCACGATCTCTGTGAGCTTCTCCTCGGAGATGACGACGCCGGCGGCGTGCGTCCCGGCGTGGCGGGCGAAACCCTCGATCTCGAAGGCCGTATCGAGAACCTGCCTGGCGCCGTCGTTCCCCTTGACGAACTGAATAATGTCGCGCGCCTGACCCGGGTGCTTCTCCCCCGCCACGTACTCGCCGTCCGCGCTCTGGGTCAGCACATCCCTGAGCGTCGTCCCCACCGGCTTGTCCGGGATGAACTTGGCGAGCTTGTCGGTGTCGGAGTACGGGTACTGGAAGATGCGGCCGGAGTCGCGGATGGCGGCCTTGGCGCCGATGGTCCCGAAGGTGATGATCTGGGCCACGTGCTCGTGCCCGCCGTACTTGTCCGTGACGTACTTCATCACCTCGCCGCGACCGCCGACGGAGAAGTCGATGTCCACGTCCGGCATGTTGATGCGGTCCGGGTTCAGGAACCGCTCGAAGAGCAACGAGTAATGGAGCGGGTCGAGGTCCGTGATCCCGAGCGCGTAAGCCACGATCGAGCCCGCCGCCGACCCGCGCCCGGGGCCCACCGCGATCTTCCGATCCTTCGCGTACTTGACGAAGTCCCAGACGATCAGGAAGTAGTCCGCGAACCCCATCTTCCCAATAGTCCCGAGCTCGAACTCCAGCCGCTGCTGGACCTCCTGGCTCCCCGCCCGCTCTCCGTACCGCGCCACGAGCCCCCGGTCGCACTGCTCCCGCAAATACTGGTCGGCCGTGTAGCCTTGGGGCTTCGGGAAGTTGGGCAGCCGGGTCTTGCCGAGCTCGATGCCGACGTCCTCGACGCTCTCGACGACCTTGAGGGTGTTTTCGAGCGCCTCTGGATGGTCGGGGAAGATGCGGCCCATCTCCTCGATGCTCTTGACGTAGAACTCCTCGCCGTGGAACTTCATCCGGTTCGGGTCGCTGTGGAACTTCCCGGTGCCGATGCACAGGAGCGCGTCGTGCATCCTGGCGTCGTGTTTGGTCGTGTAATGAGAGTCGTTGGCCGCGATCAGGTCGAGGCCGGTCTCCTTGTGCAGCTTGACGAGGCCCTCGTTGACGCGCCTCTGTTCGGGGATGCCGTGATCCTGCATCTCCAGGTAGACGGCGTCGAAGATCTCGCCGTACTCGTTCAGCAACCCCCGCGCCTCGTCGAAGCGGCCTTCGAGTATTCGGGTCGGGACCTCGGCGGAGAGGCAGCCGGAGAGGCAGATGATGCCCTTACCGTGTCTACGCAGCATCTCCATGTCCACCCGCGGCTTGTAGTAGAAGCCTTCGAGGAAACCGCACGTGGAGAGCTTCATGAGGTTCCGGTAGCCTTCGGCGGTCCGGGCGATGAGCGTCAGGTGGTAGTAGGGCGCCCGGCTGCGGTCCTTCCGGTCGGCGGTGACGTAGACCTCGCAGCCCATGAGCGGTTTGATGCCGGCGTCCTTGGCCTCTTTGTAGAACCGGACCGCGCCGTACATGACGCCGTGGTCCGTGAGGGCCAGGCCCGGCATGTTCTGTTCCTTGGCGAAAGAGACGAGGTCCCGGATGCGGCTCGCCCCGTCCAGCATCGAGTACTCCGAGTGACAGTGCAAGTGCGCGAACGCGCCCGAACTCCCCGCCAAAGACCCTCCCTCGTTATGGACCTCCGGCGGCGCCCCCGAAAGGACGCCGCCGAGATAGCCTGTTCTCCCCGTCGATCCATCCTCGACGCGAGAGACTATACGGGACGGGGGTGCCCTTTGTCCATACCACCTGAACCACGAGTTGAGGGCGGTTTTGCAGGGCTTTTCAACGCCGTCTTTCACGCCTCGGGGCACAAGACGTTGGGGCGGGGGGCCGGGTCCCGCGGTTATCTAGAGGGAGGAACGCGGGCCGAAACGATCCCGTCCCGGACCTTTGCGCGTCAGAAAATGTCCAGTCGCGGGGCCTCGCAAAGCGGGGGCCTCACTCCTCGTCCTTCCAGAGGAACCAGTTGAGCGCGATCTGGGCGCTAAGCACGGCCAGGAGCAGCGCGAAGACGCCGTTGCGGAGGTCGTGGCTGTAGGCGGTGTAGATGACGAGGGCGCAGGAGATGGCGAGGGCGGCCAAGACAAACAGGAGGGTGACGCCGAGGACCAGCGTGCGCAGGAGGCGGCGTACCAGGCCGCCGCGGCGGTCCGGGTGCCGCGGTAGCTCCGCGCCGCGGGCCATCCTCTAGCTCTTCTTGTCCGGGGTTTTAGAGGACGACGCCGAAGAGCCCTCCGATGGGCTATCAGACTTCTTCTCCTTCGAGCCGCCGTTGGTCGAGGACTCCTTCGAGGAGGAATCGGAAGAGGTGGTCTCTTTCGGGCCCTTCTTGCTGTTGTAGTCCGTCGAGTAGAAGCCCGAGCCTTTGAACGAGATGCCGACCGGCTGGAGGACCTTGCGGACCGGGGCGCCGCACTCGACGCAGGTGGTCAGCGGGTCCTCGGACATCTTCTGCATGACGTCGAAGACGTGGCCGTTGTCGCACTTGTATTCGTAGATCGGCATTAAGGGCCCTCCGTATCGAAGCTCGTAACCCGGAGATTATACAGCGTGGGGGCCGCCCAAACCCGTCGTTCGGCCGTCCTAGCCGGGGCGCCGGTTGGGGTCGAACTCCCCGGAGGCGAAGGCCCGCTGCAGCCGCTCGTGGGCGGCCTCTATCAGCCTGGGATCGCTCAGGATGTCGTCTACCTGGCTCTGCGTGACGTTCCGGCGCACGTACTCCTCCTCGACGGCCTCCCGGAGGTTGACCCCGTCGTTGATCCTGTGGACGAGATATTCGAGGACCTTCTCCTCACGCGCCGAATCGGTGAACCCGCCGAAGATCCTGGCCCAAAACGACCTCTGCTCTCCCTGCTCGGACACCCCGTTCTCCTCTCCGCCGATGCCTCGCTTCTCCGCCCGTGCAAGTATAGCCCCACGCCGGATCCTTATCCGGTCCTCAAACTCGAGCCCCCGATGCGAGCCCCTCAAGCGCCGCGCCCGTCACCCGGTAGACCGTCCAGTCGTCCATCGCCACCGCGCCGAGCTTCTTGTAGAAGCCTATCGACGGCTCGTTCCAGTCCAGCACAGACCACTCCAGCCGCCCGCAGCCACGCTCCTTCGCCAGCCCAGCCAGACGGGCCAGCAGCGCGCGGCCGATCCCCGCGCCCCGGGACTCCGGCCTCACGTACAGATCCTCCAGGTAGATACCAGGCCTCCCGAGAAACGTGGAGAAGTTGTGAAAGAACAGCGCGAAGCCCGCCGGCGCTTCGTCCTGGTTCGCGATCAAGACCTCCGCATACGGGTGCTCCCCGAACAGGTTATCCCGCAACGTCTCCTCCGAAGCGACGACCTCATGCGGTAGCCGCTCGTACTCCGCGAGTTCCCTCACGAACGACAGGATGAGTAGAACGTCCTCTTCGGTGGCTTCCCGGATCCCGACCTCCGCCACGCCGGGTCTAGACGCGGGCGCCGACGAGTTCTTCGGCGATCTGGACGGCGTTGGTGGCCGCGCCCTTGAGCAGGTTGTCCGAGACGCACCAGTACTGGACGACGTTGCCGCTGACGCGCACCCGCCCCACGTAGGTCCCGGACTCGCCCGCCGCTTCGAGCGGCGTCGGGATGTCGTCCGGGTCGCCGGAGAAGACAACGTTCGGGGCGGAGCGGAGGGTCTCCACGACCTCGTCGAGGATCGCGTCGCGGCCCAGCTCGACGTAGACGCTCTCGGCGTGGCCGGTGTGGACGGGGATACGGACGGTCGTCGCGTAGACGTCGAGGTCCGGGAGGCCCAGGATCTTGCGCGACTCCTCGCGCATCTTGGTCTCCTCCGTCGAGTAGCCGTCGTCCCCGATAGAGCCGATCTGGGGTATGGCGTTCCCCCTGATGGGCTTCGGGTAGACGTCCTCGCGCCCGTCTTCGAGCGCCTCGACCCCGCCACGTCCGGAGCCCGAGACGGCCTGGTAGGTCGAGACGACGACCTTCTCCAAGCCGAACTCCCGCGCCAGCGGCGCCAGCGTGACGACCATCTGCGTCGTCGAGCAGTTGGCGTTGGCGATGAGGCCGTCGTGGCCGCGCACGGCGTCGGCGTTGACCTCTGGCACCACGAGCGGGACGTTCGGGTCGAGCCTGAAGTCGCTCCCGTTGTCTATGACGACGGCGCCGCGGGAGATCGCCTCCCCCGCGAGCTGCACCGCCGCCCCCTTCTCACCCTCGGTCCCCGCGAAGAACGCGATGTCCACGCCCTCGAACGCCTCCGGCTCCGCGACGCCCACCTCGAACTCCTCCCCAGCTAGCGTCGCCCGCCGGGCGCTCCGCGCCAGGACGCGCAGATCCTTGATGGGAAAACTCCGCCGCCGCAACTCAGAGACGAGCCTGTCGCCGACCAGCCCCGCGCCCACTATCGCAACCGTGTACCCCTCGCCCATTTCGAAGATTCCCTCCTGCCGGATCAACCTGTGCCAACTACCGCCCGCTGCGGTTTTTTACTACTCTCTACTCTCTGAAGGAGCGGCGCCGACGGTCCTGGAAATGTCGAGCAAGTCCCAGACCACGCCGCTCGCGGTCCGGTCCGGCCCGGCGCCGGGGCCGCGCACGGTGAGCGTAACATCCGAGTAGCGGCGCGTGCGGAAGTCGAAGACGTTCTCGGGGCCGCTTATGGGCCCGAACGGGCTCTCGACCGGGGTGTCGGCGAGGCCGACCGTCACCGGGCCCTCCCTCGGGATGCGGGTCAGGTAGCGCAGCATGTGGTTCGGCTCGACGGCCAGGAGGCGGGCGGCAAACGCGTCGTCGTGGTCCGGGAGGCGGGCCATGAACTCGTCGAGGGGCACGTCTTCGAGGCCTTCGGGGACGAGGGACTCGAAGGGGACCTCCGCCGGCTCGATCTCCCGTCCCATCATGCGCGCCAGGATTATGGCTTTACGCGCCACGTCCAACCCGGAGAGGTCGTCCCTGGGGTCGGGCTCGGCGTAGTGGAGGGCGACCGCCTCTTTGACGGCTTCGGAGAACGACCTTCCGCCCTCGACGGCGCTCATGATGAAGCCCAGGGTTCCGCTGGGGCTGGCCTGGATCTCGAGTACCTCGTCCCCCGTCTCGATGAGGCCGCCGACGGTCGAGATGACCGGCATCCCCGCCCCAACGGTCGCCTCGTGCCAGAGCCGGTTCGGGATCATGCGCACCAACTGCTGGTACTGCGCGGTGCTGCCGGAGAGCGGCCCCTTGTTCGACAGGACGAGATAAGCCCCGTTCTCGATGCCGAGCAGGTCGAGGTCGAACGTCCCCCCGTGCACCGCAACGTCCACGACGACCCGCGTAAACCCCGGCTCCGGCCGCGAGCGCAGCACGTCCTCCAGCGGCTCCGTCCCGAGTTCCGAGAGGCTCCCGCCGTCTTCCTTCAGCCGGACAGCCTGGGGCAGCAGGTCCTCCCCGACCAGCGCCCCCGAGGTGTCGGAGACCGCCTTGTAGCGGACCTCGATGCCGCGTTGCTCCAGCCAGCGCTTGCGTTCTTCCAGCACGATCTGGGCGACCGCGCGCCCGACGTGGCCGAGGCCGATCTGGACGATCTCCAACCGCCTCAAGCGACCTCCCCGACGCCCGCCCCGGCGGTGACGGGCGTCCCGACAAGCGCCCCGTGCAGCAGGCGCAGCGCTTCCTCGCCGGCGTCGCCGTTCACCACGAAGACGAGCCCGGCCTCGGCGAAGCCGGCGTGGAGGAAGGGAAGCCCGGCCTTCCTCAGCCGGCGCAGCCCGAGTTTCAGATCCGACTCCGATGGCGAGCCGATGCAGATCACCATCGCCGTCTCGCTGCGGCGTCCGTTGGCGCACGGGACCTCGACCGGGACCTTGCGGCGGAGCGCGACGCACCGGACGCCCTCGCCGTCGGCGAAGTCCGCCGAGATGCGGGTTCCGGGGTTCTCCGGGGCGAAGGTGTTGCGGACCAGTACGTCCATGCGGGCCTCGGCGGCGGGCTCCATCGTCTTGTGGTGCAGGACTTTGGCGCCGAGGCCCGCGAAGGTGTGGGCCTCGTGGTACGAGAGCCGGGGCATCAGGGTGGCGTCGGGGACGAGGCGCGGGTCGGCGTCGAGCACACCGTCCACGTCGGACATGATCCAGACTTCGTGGGAGCCGAGCGCCCGCCCGAGCACCGTCGCCGAAAGGTCGGACCCGCCCCGCCCGAGCGTGGTCGGTTTTCCGTCCGGGGAACGTCCGACAAAACCGGGCACGACGGCCACACGCCCATCCTCCAGAACAGGATCGACGTACCGCGAGCATCGCTGCTCCGTCTCCTCAGGATCTACTTCCGCTTCGTCGAAGCGTCCGTCGGTGGCTATGGGGTCGGCCGCGGCGACCTCTGCCGGTGCACCGGCTTTGGTGATGGCGCCGGCCAGCACCTCGGACGAGAGGCGCTCACCGAAGACCGCGATGCTCGCGCGGCGGGCCTTGACCGTCTCCGCCGGGCGTCCGACGGTCTCGGCAAGCTCGTCCAGCAGCGCGAGCACCCGCTCTTCGACCTCGTCCTGACGTTCGGGGGCCACGGCCTCTTCTATGGCGCGCCGGTGCCGCCCGGCGAGGATGCGGCGCAACTCGCCGAGCCGGTCGCCGTCGCCCGGGGCGTTCGCGGCGTGGGAGAGCAGGAGGTTCGTCACGCCGCTCATGGCGGAGACGACGACGGCGACGGGCCTCTCGCGGGCAGCCTTCGCCGCGATGGCGGCGGCGCGGGCGAACTCCGCGCCGCCGCCGACGGAGGTGCCGCCGAACTTTATGACTAGTGGGTCTCTGTTCACCGGCTCCTTCACGCTCCGTTCAGGGCCTGATCCAGGTCGAACAGGATGTCGTCGATGGACTCCAAACCGACGGAGAGCCTGATGTAGTCGTCCGAGACGCCCGTGGACTTCTGCTCGTCGGCGGAGAGCTGCGAGTGGGTCGTCGAGGCCGGGTGGATGACCAGGCTCTTCGCGTCGCCTACGTTCGCCAGCAGGCTGTGAAGCTCCAGCCGGTCGATAAACTTCTTGCCGGCCTCCAGCCCTCCGTCGATGCCGAAACCCAGGATCGCGCCGTAGAGCCCGTCCCTGTGGTATTTCCGCGCGACGTCGTGCGTCGGATGGTCGACGAGGCCGGGGTAGTTGACCCAGTTGACCTTCGGGTGGCCGGAGAGGAACTCCGCCACGGCGAGCGCGTTCGTCGAGTGGCGCTCCATCCTGAGGGGCAGCGTCTCCAGGCCCTGCAAGAACAGGAAGCTGTTGAACGGGCTCACGGCGGCGCCGTAGTCGCGGAGTCCCTGGACGCGGGCCTTCAGGATGTAGGCGAGCTCGCCGAGGGTCGGGTAGTACTCCAGGCCGTGGTAGGAGGGGTCGGGTTCGGTGAACCCGGGGAAGCGGCCGTTGTCCCAGGCGAACTTTCCGCCGTCCACGATCACGCCCCCGATGGACGTCCCGTGCCCCCCGATAAACTTCGTCGCCGAGTGGACCACGATGTCAGCCCCGTGGGCCAGCGGGTTGACGAGGTAGGGAGAGGGCAGGGTGTTGTCCACGATCAGGGGCACGCCCTCCTCGTGGGCCACGGCGGCGATGCCCTCGATCTCCAGGGTGTTGAGCGCGGGGTTGCCGACGGTCTCGGAGTAGATGGCCTTGGTCTTGTCCGTGATGGCGGCGCGGAAGGCCTCGGGGTCGTTGCCCTCGACGAACTTCACGTCTATCCCTATCTTCGGCAGCGTGTAGTGGAAGAGGTTGTAGGTCCCGCCGTAGAGGCCGGCGGAGGAGACGATCTCGTCCCCAGCCCCCGCGAGGTTCAAAATCGCCAGCGTCTCCGCCGCCTGCCCGGACGCGGTAGCCAGTGCTCCGACCCCGCCTTCGAGGGCAGCGACGCGCTTCTCGAAGACGTCGGTGGTCGGGTTCATGATGCGGGTGTAGATATTGCCCATCTCGGCGAGCGAGAACAGGTTGGCCGCGTGGTCGGTGTCGTTGAAGACGTAGGAGGTGGACTGGTAGATCGGGACGGCGCGAGCGGTCGTCGCCGAATCCACCTCCTGCCCGGCGTGCAGCGCGAGGGTGTCGAAACCGTACTGGCGCTCCTGCATGGTCTGGTCTTCGGTGTCCATTCTGTCTCTCCTTTTTGTAGGTTTTGAGGTTCTAAGGCTTTGAGGTTTTTAGGAACGGCTTTACGGTTTCTTCCAGCTCGGGCCAGTCTTTGAGGAAGGCGTCGTGGCCGCTCAAGGTGTCTATCTCGGCGTAGCGGGCGTCTGCGCCAGCGCTTTTCGCCCTCTCGGCGGTCTCCTTGACCTCGTCCGCGGGGAAGAGCCAGTCGCTGGTGACGCCGACGAAGAGGAGGTCGGCTGAGACGCGGGCGTAGGCTTCTTCGGCGGAGTCGTAGCCGCCGGCGACGTCGTAGAGGTCCATGGCGCGGGAGAGGTACAGGTAGGAGTTGGCGTCGAAGCGGCCGACGAGGTCGCGGCCCTGGTAGTGCAGGTAGCTCTCTATCTCGAACCGGCCGCCGAACTCCTCGTGCAGGGCGGGGCGGCCGGCGGGGCGGCGGGCGAAGCGTTCCCACTGGCCGGGGGCGCTCTGGTAGGTCATCATGCCGGTCATGCGGGCTATCTTGAGGCCTTCTTCGGGGGTCTTGCCGGTGCCGTAGTAGTCTCCTCGCTGCCAGTTCGGATCGGCCATGATGGCGCGGCGGCCGATCTCGCTCATCCCGACGCCCTGCGGCCCCAGGGCGCCCGTCGCCGCGACGGGGACGGACTTCTCCACGAAGTCGGGGAACTCGACGGCCCACTCCAGGGCCTGCTGCCCCCCGATGGACCCGCCGATAACGAGCGCCAGCCGGCCGACGCCGAGGTCGTCCAGCAGCCGCCTCTGCGCCCGGACCATGTCCCTGATGGTGACGACCGGAAACCGCGTCCCGTAAGGCCGCCCGGTCTCCGGGTCTGTCGAGGCCGGCCCGGTGGTTCCGGAGCAGCCGCCGAGCACGTTGGAACAGACGACGAAGTACCTGTCGGTGTCTATGGGCCGCCCGGGCCCGACCATCGGGTCCCACCAGCCGCCGCGCCTGTGGCCCCCGGAGGGCCCGCCGGCCGCGTGCGAGTCGCCCGTGAGGGCGTGGGTGAGGAGGACGACGTTGTCGGCGTTCGCGTTGGGTTCGCCCCAGGTCTCGTAGGCGAGGGTGACGTCGTCCAGGGAGCCGCCGAGTTCGGGCTCGAACGGGCCTATGCTGTGCCGGAAGGGGCCGGAGCGGGCCGAGGCCTGGCTAGCGCCGGCCCCCGGGTCTAGTGTCATACTCAGCGGTAATGCAGCCTCCCTCTATCCTCGGGTTCTACGCCGCGGCGTGCGCCCGGGCCACGCCCCGGCACGCCTCCCGCGCAACCCGCTCGTAGAAGAGGCTGCCCGCCCCTCCCCACATCTTCCGGGACGGTAATGGCCGTCCCGCTGGACTTGGCACCTCGCGAAAGGCGATGCCTCTCGCTGGTTGCCGCGGTTTCTCGGGGCCAGTTCCCTCCACCGCTCTCGATGCGAGTTCGCGCTAGGGAGGGATGCTAAGGGAGCGGGGGGCCGCCGTCAAGGTTGGGGACGCGAAACCGCCGGGGATTCGGGCGATTCCTACCGCCTGACCCAGGGGAAGCGGACGTAGACCCAGGCGTTGTCGTACTTGCGCAGGCCCATCCTCCGGGCGACGGCGGGCGTAAGGTCCGCCCCGGCGGGGTTGAGGACCTCCCTGCCGTATTCGTCCTTGCCCCTGTTGTAGTTGCGGTAGTAGGCCGCCTGGGCCTCCGGCAGGCAGCGCGGCAGATCGCGCCACATCGCCCGCTTCTTGCCGCTCCGCCAGTAGTTGTCGCGGGTGTTCCACGGTCCTACTTCCTTGATCCGGGGCCGCACGGTCGGGCCCCCGCCGTGGACGCGGTCGATGGCGACCCTGGGTTGGGATCCGAACTTCAGCGCGCGGTGCGGCAGCGCCGCCTCGTACCTGGTATGGCCCCGGTACTGGGTGGCGAAGACCTTGCACCTCAGCGCGCGTCCGCCGTCCCTGGTCTCGACCACCCTCCCGAAGCTCTCCCCCGAGGCGGACTCGACCTCCCGGCGCCACCGCTCGTCCACCCAGGACTCAAGCTCCGGCCCGCCCCCCTCCGGCAGCAAGCCCGCAACGGTGTCTTTGGTGGCGGAGATCGCCCCCGTGACCGTCTCGTCGTAGTCGGAGTCGGCCACCTTCCGGGCGACCTCCGCGTCCGGCAGGGACTCGTTGGCCGCGAGTATGCGTTCGCTTTCGGCGTACGCGTTCGCCAGTTTCTCGTTCTCTTTGCGGACGGCGGCGAGGATCCTCTCTACTTCGGCGTCTTCGAGGCCGAACTCCTCCCTGAGGCTTCGGACGTTCTCCTCGCTGGAGAGAACGAAAGAGAGCGCGGTCTTGCCCGGGTCGGAGTAGGCGGAGTACTCCCGGGCCTCCGCCGCGGCGTCCTCGCCGGCCAGAAGCCCCGCGCCGGCCGCGAGCATAACCAGGACGACAACCCGTAAGCCCGTTCCCGTCGCGCGCAAGCGACCAGCCAGGCCGATTAACAACGATCCCATGGAGCCCCCTCCAGGTGCGACGCCCGCATTACGGACGTCTCGTTACGAACGGGCGCATGGTAACCGCTTTGGGGGGCCGGAACAAGGGTCGTGCCGCCGCCCGTGGATCACGCTTCGCGGCGGCGGTCTCTTGGGGTAAGCTTGGGGCTTCGTGGATCATCTCATCGGGAGGGATTAGACGTGCGCATGAGCAGGCTCTTCAACCAGACGTTGCGGCGGGCTCCGGCCGAGGCGGAGGCGGCCAGCCACCGGCTGCTGCTGCGGTCCGGGATGATCCGGCAGCTCGCCTCGGGCCTGTTCAGCTACCTGCCGCTCGGCAAGCGCTCGATCGAGAAGATCGAGGACATAATGCGCGAGGAGATAGACGCCATCGGCGGCCAGGAACTGGAGATGCCCGTCGTCCACCCGGCGAGCCTGTGGCAGGAGACCGGGCGCTGGTACCAGATCGGCTCCGAGCTCGGCCGTTTCAAGGACAAGACCGACCGCGACATGGTGCTCGCCATGACCCACGAAGAGGTCGTCACCGACCTCGTGCGCCGGGACGTCCGCTCGTACCGCCAGCTCCCCGCGCTCGTCTACCAGATCCAGACCAAATGGCGCGACGACCCGCGCCCGCGCGCCGGCCTGATCCGTGCCCGCGAGTTCGCCATGAAGGACTCCTACAGCCTCGACCGGGACGAAGAGGGCCTGGACAGGCAATACCGCGCCCACTACCAGGCGTACTTCAACATCTTCAACCGCTGCGCCCTCCCCACCGTCGCCGTCGCCTCCGACGTCGGCATGATGGGCGGCTCGATGGCCCACGAGTTCATGTACCTCTCCCCCGTCGGCGAAGACACCCTCCTCATCTCCGACGAGTGCGGCTACACCGCCAACCGCCAAGTCGCCGGCTTCCAGAAACCTCAGAGCGGTCCCGGGGACCCGAAGCCGGTCGAGAAGGTGGAAACCCCCGACGCCGCCACCATCGAGTCGCTGGCGAGGGTGCTCGGCGTTCCCCGTTCCCGCACCGCGAAGGCGATCTTTATGGTCGCGACGCAGGAGGTCGAGCAGGAGGACGTCGAGCGGTTCGTCTTCGCCGTGGTGCGGGGCGACATGGACCTCAACGAGACCAAGCTCGCAAACGCTGTCAAGGCCAAGGACCTGCGCCCGGCGAGGACCGAGGAGATCCTGGCAGTCGGCGCCGAGCCCGGCTACGGTTCCCCCATCGGCGTTAGGGACGACGTCCTGATCGTCGCCGACGACGCCGTCGCCTCCTCGCCCAACCTGGTCGCGGGGGCAAACGAGGCCGGTTACCACCTGCTGAACACGAACCTTGGCCGCGACTACCGGGCCGACGTCGTGACGGACATCGCGGCGGCCGACGAGGGCGACGCCTGCCCCGTCTGCGGGGCGCCGATGCGCACCGAGCGCGGCGTCGAGACCGGCAACATCTTCAAGCTCGGCACCCGCTACACCGAGTCCCTCGGGGCGCGCTACCTCGACGAGGACGGGGAACAGAAGCTCGTGGTCATGGGCTCCTACGGCATCGGGGTGGGGCGGCTCCTCGCCTGCGTCGCCGAGGAGCACAACGACGAGGACGGCCTGATCTGGCCGATCTCCATCGCCCCCTACCACGTCCACATCGTCCCCGAAGGAAGCCTCTACGACGAGGCGGAAGCCCTCTACAACACCCTGACCGCCGCCGGCGTCGAGGTCCTCTGGGACGAGCGGGACGAGAGCCTGGGCGCGAAGTTCAAGGACGCCGACCTGATCGGCCTCCCCCTCCGCGCCACCATCACCCCCCGCTCGATGCGAAACGGCGGCATCGAACTGCGCCGCCGCGACGGCAAAGAGACGCTAGTCGTCGCCCCTGAAGAGGCGGCGGAGGCAATCGGCGAACGCCTGGCGCAACTCCGGGACGAGCTACGCGAGCGCGTCGTGGAGGTGCCGTTCGACAAGTAGGACCGGGGCATCATCGGTCGGAATCATTGCCCTCCCCGCGCTTCCCCTTCATGCGGACGCGTGCAAGGGCCAAGTACGTCGTCCGGCGGGCGCCGCTACGAACTGGCGACGCCGCCCGGAGATTCCGCCGTTCCAGATTCCCCGTTCGTGACGACCGAACGCGACGACCGCCACAGGAGGCAGCCGATCACGATCCACGAGAGCTGTGCTAGTAGCTCCGGAGAGTGGACGATCACGAGGGTCCCGAACCCTTCCCGCACGGCCTGCGGGCCGTTTTGGACGGGGAACGCGAGGTCGATCAGGAGAAGCCTGAGCAACGTCGGGAGGGCAAACAGGACGAGCGGTAGAAGGCTCCAACGGCCCAACGCCCGCGTCCGAAAGACCGCAACGCTCAGGAGCAGCGCCCCGAGCAGGTACAGCAGTGACGTAACCTCCATGAGCATCAGGGATGGGTCCATCCAGGTCTCGCCCAGACCGCCGCTGAACGCCAGGAACGCCCGGTAGGCGTTGGACCCGGCGAAGACCGCAAGCACGGCGAGGCCCATGCACATCATCGCCCCTCCATAGAGAGCGCCCCTACCCGACCGACGCGAGACCAGCGCGTAGAGGCCGAGAAACGCCACCGCAAAGAACAATCCGGCCAGCGTGTCCAGCAACTGCTCCGTGACTGGATGCAGCAGCACGATGAACGGAGAGTAAGACGACCCTCCCCTTTGGTACGCTGACAGGGCGTTGAGGATCGGCTCTCGGGTGTAGGCGATGCTGAGATCGCCCAGCACCAGCGCGACGACGGCGCAAACCGCACCGCAGATCGCCGCCGCCCCACCCCACCGCACCATCCTCGGAGACCCGACAATCGGTATGACAAAGGTGGCACCGGAAGCCGTGCGGGTCCTTTCGGAGGCCGCCGTTCGCAGAAGATCCAGAACGACGCGGACCCACACCACGATCAGACCGGCGGTTCCGGCCCTCTCGTATCCTGCGCGGCAGAGGTCCTCGAAGGCCTGGACCATGTGCGGCCCGTACTCTTCTCTAAACCCTCTCGGATACGCCTTGAGCAGCGTCCGGTAGACGCGCTCGGAACGGGTCGAGCCGCGATCGCTCATGACGTCCCCTCCGGCAGCGACCACGGTCGCACTACGAGCTTCTTGGACTCCGCCGCGCGGACCAGACGGGCCAGCCGCTCAGCCTCCGCGCCGGCGACGTTCTGCCCGAGGCCGGTGATGCGATAGTACCGTCTGCGCTGGTCGTCCATCGCGGGGTCCGGCCGCTCGTCGGATTCCTCGATAAGGCCATCGGCCAACATGCGCTTGATCGAACCGTACAACGTCCCCGGCCCCAGCCGCGTCTCTCCCCCGGTCCGCGCCTCGACCTCCTGCATGATCCCGTACCCGTGCCGGTCCTCATCGGCCAGCGCCAACAGGATGTGCAACACCGCCGGCGTCAACGGAAGGAAATCCTTCGGTTCCCGTGCCTCCGACACCAAACCTCCCCTCAACGAAACTATCAAACGTCGATATATCCGTATCCGATACAATAAACGAATGTGACGTTCGAGTCAAGGATGGGGGTCATGAGGACGCTGGAGCTTCGGCGGTCTGACGTTTCGTGTGGAGGTTACCAGATCACCTCTGCCGGGTAACGGGAGATTATTGGGTCGCTACTAAGTAGTGGCATCTCTTCGGCCATGGATTGCGCCACCAGGAGTCGGTCGAAGGGATCCTCATGGTGGGATGGAAGGTCGGCCACGCGCACGGCGTGGTTGAGGTAGACGGGCAGCACCCTTATGGCGTTTTCCTTTAAGTGCGTGGAGAGGTAGGTGCCCAGATCGTCGTCAGACGCACGGAGCTTCCCAAGTCGCGCTTTGATCGCGATTTCCCATCCGCTCACCACGCTGAATACGAGGTCGCTCCCGGTGTCGTCGAAGATCTCGCGGGCCCGCGCAGAGAGCCTACGGTCGTCCCTTACCCACCACAAAAATGCGTGGGTATCTAGCAGCACCTTCAATGCTCGAAGTACTTCTGGATCTCCTCTGGCAAAGGGTCGTCGAAGTCGTCAGCGACCCAAAGCGTGTCTTTAGCGCTTCCCGGCCTCCGGCGGACCGGGGACTCCGTCACCGCCACGAGCCTCGCCACGGGCTTTCCGGAACGGGCGATCACCACCTCCTCGCCCTGGCCGACCTTCTCCAGAAGACGCGAGAGATGCGTCTTCGCCTCATGGATGTTTACTACCGTGCTCACGTACCCATACTAAACTAAGCAGTTAGCTAGGTCAATCGCGCGCAACGATCCCTTTACTTTGCAGGCCCTATCTTCTCCTTGCCGACGTATGGGACCAGCGCTTCGGGGAGCTTTACCGAGCCGTCTTCCTGCTGGTAGATCTCTAGGAGGGCGATAAAGGCGCGGCTCATGGCGAGGGCGGTGCCGTTCAGGGTGTGGAGGAGTTGGGGGCGGCCACCGTCTTTTCTGTACCGGATCCTCAACCGGCGGGCCTGGTAGTCGGTGGTGTTGGAGGTGCTGGTGACCTCGCCGAAGTCGTCCCGGCCCGGCATCCAGGCCTCCAGGTCGTACTTGCGGTAGGCCGCGCCTCCCAGGTCGCCGGTGCAGATGTCGACGACGCGGTAAGGAAGACCGAGGCCCTGGAAGATGCGCTCTTCTATCTCGACCATCTCTTCGTGGATGGCCTCGGAACCCTCGGGCGTGGTGAAGGCGAACATCTCGACCTTGGTGAATTGGTGGACGCGGTACAGACCGCGGCTCGCGCGGCCGTGGGAGCCGGCTTCGGTGCGGAAGCAGTGCGAGAGGCCTGCGTAGCGTAGGGGGAGGCGGTCCTCGTCCAGGATCTCGTTCGTCCACTGGCCGGCTAGCGGTATCTCGGCGGTGGCGATCAGGGAGAGATCGGAGTCCTCGACGGAGTAGATCTGGGTCTCAGGACCGCGCGGAATAAAGCCTGTTCCCACCAAAGCCTCGTCGCGGGCGAGGTCTGGCGTGATCGTCGGCTCGTAGCCGTATTCGGTGATGATGTCGAGGGCGTAGCGGATCAGGCCGAGCTCCAACAGCACGGCGTCGCCGCGGAGAAAGTAGAACTTGCTGCCCGTGGTCTTGGCGCCTGCCTCGAAGTCTATGATGCCGAGCGGCTCGCCGAGTTGGACGTGGTCTTTGGGTTCGAAGGGGAAGCTCGGGATCTCGCCGGAGCGCCGGATCTCGACGTTCTCCGAGTCGTCCCGGCCGATGGGCGAGTCGGGGTGGGTCATGTTCGGAATCTTGAGCTGCTCTTCCAGAAGCCGCCCCTCGACCTCGTGAAGCTCGGCCTCTTTCTCGGGTATCCGGGCCTTCATCTCGCGCGAGCCGACGATGAGCTTCTCGCGGGCCTCGGGATCTCGCTCCCGGCCGATGCTCTTCGCCGTCTGGTTCTGCCTCTGTTTCAGTTCGTTCAGCTCTTGTATGAGCGCCGAGCGCCGGTCGGCGAGCTCCACGACGAGGCCGACATCCGCCTCGACGCCACGGTTTTTGGAGTTCTCTTGCACGGCTTGGGCGTTCTCGCGGATGAATTTGAGATCCAGCACGGGGGGCTCCCTTCGGTCGCCGGCGTCGGGTTTCGGGCTTCAGTCAGGGGCTGAGAGCCGGACTTATCTTAGCCTGCGATCTCCCGTAATGCCCGGTTCTCGGCCCGGATCCGGACGTAGAGGAAGGCGGCGTCGAGGACGGAGAAGACGAGCGCCGTCGTCCACGCGCCGAAGATGAGCGGCAGGGTCAACACCTCGACCGCCACGACGACGTAGTTGGGGTGCGGGAAGAGCCGGTACGGCCCGCTCTTGACGAGCTTCGCGCCGGGGACGACGAGCACCCGCACGTTCCAGCTCCCGCCGAGCGAGAGGATGGCCCAGTAGCGCAGCGGCTGGACGATCAAGAACGCCGCGAGCGGCACCGGCCACCACGCCGGGACCTCCGGCCCCCGCAGTAATCCCTCGACCACCATAGAGACGAGCCAGAGGGCGTGGATCGCCACCATCGCCGGGTAGTGCCCCCTCCCCCGTTCCAC
>CAXUFZ010000034.1:0-18291 GCA_964250345.1 uncultured Rubrobacteraceae bacterium | reverse complement strand
GCGCGGCGCCGGCCGGGGGACGTCGCCCCCCGGCCGAAACCTCTATCTGCTGCCCTGCTCTCTTCGACGTGGTTCATGGGGTCCGATCTCTGGCCGTAGTCTACCCGCTCCGCCGTGACCGGTCCTCCCTCCCGCGCGCTCAGAGCTGGAACCCGATCATGTTGTAGTAGCCGAGCAGCGCGACCAGGGTGAGGGTCGAGAGCGCGACGAGCGAATAGTGTAGCCGTCCGAGGAGGCCCCAGTACCGGCGCGTCCAGGCCAGCACCGCGTAGACCAGCACGCCCACGGAGACGACGGAGATCAGGATCGGCAGGACGAGGACGCCGATCAGAAACGACGAGGCGCCGAAACCCAGGAGCGACGCCGCGTTCGAGAAGATCACCGCCATCCCGGCCACCAGGAGTACGGCGAGGACGGAGACGGCCGAGGCCAGCAGCCGGGCCCGGCGGGTGGGCTTCTTCTTGCTGCCCCCCCGTTCGTCCGCGAACGCACCGTATAGCCTCCGGTCGCGCCTCTTGTACCGCCAGGAGATCGCGGCCCCGGCCGCCCACGCCAGGGCCGAGAGCAGCAGGATGGCGAGGCTGGTCAACAGCAGGACGCGGTGCAGCCCGGGCGCCTCGTAGAAGGGCAGCTTCTCGTAAGCCGTCGTCGGATCCGTTTCGCTCGCGAGGTACGTGGTCTGGCCTCGGTCCTCGAAGGCCAGACGCTCGTCTCTCCCGTCGGCGCGGAAGGTCGTCGAGCCGTCCGCCGAGGCGACCTTGACCCAGCGCTGCTCCGTGTCGAAGTCCCTGACGAAGTAACCGCCGCTGGTCGTGAGGCTGCCGTCCGGGTTGGCCGTCACCTCCGCCTCGTCGATCAAGGTGAGCATCTTCTCGAACCCGGTGCTGTTCGAGCGGGTGTTGCGGTAGCTCCCGGCGAAGCGCTCGGCGTTCTCCGCGGCGTCGGCGGCCGAGGGTTGGAGGACGGCCGGCGGCTCTTCGGGGTAGTAGCGATCCATGAAGGCGTTCCGCAGCTCGTACTCGGCGCGTTGGCCGCCGGTCCCGTAGGAGTTGTAGGCCACGAAGAGGCCGACGTCGCGGTCCGGTATCAGCGCGAGCAGCGCGTGGAACTGGGTCAGGTTGCCGCCGTGTTCGATCATGCGCTCGCCGTTGACGGTCTGCTGGTTGAAGGTGACGGCCATCCCGTCCAGGCCGGGGCTGTTGGCGAACTGCTCCTCGTGCATCTCCCGCGTGGTGGCCTCGTCGAGGATGCGCCCCCCGCCGTAACTACCGTCGTTGAGGTGGGCCATCATGAAGCGCGCCATGTCCGTCGAGGTCGTGCTCACGGTCCCGGCGGGCGGGACGTTGACGTACTCGAAGGATCCTGCGACGGGTTCGTCTCCCGCGACGTCGTAGCCGGTGGCCAGCCTTCTGTCGAGCGCGGCGGGGGCGGGCGGCTGGGCGGCGGAGGTGTTCCGCATGCCCAGGGGGCCCGTGACGTTCTCCTTCAGGTAGCGGTCGTAGGTCTGGCCCGAGATCTCCTCCACGACGTGGCCGGCCAGCGCGACGCCGTAGTTGGAGTAGGAGGTAACCTCCCCCGGCGGCGTGACCCGCGCGGGCATATCAGCGGCTAGGTACTCACCGAGGTCGGCCACCTCGCCGGCGCTGCGCGCCTTGGAACCGGTGAAATGCTCCTCGAAGCCGGCGGTGTGGGTGAGGAGGTGGCGCATGGTGACGGGCTGGCCCGGGTAAGTGTCCGGGACCTCGACGTCGCCCAGGTAGGCGTTCACGTCCCTGTCGAGGTCGACCTTCCCCTCCTCCACGAGCTGCATCACGGCGGTCGCGGTGAAGAGCTTGCTCGTGGAGGCTATCCTGAAGAGCGTCTCGTCCGCGACGACCGGCTCGTTCTCCTTCACGTCGGCCTTGCCGTAGCCCTCGGCGAAAAGGACCTCGCCGTCTTTGACCACCGAGACCGTGGCGCCCGGGATCCCGTACGACTCCATCTGCTGGGCGAAGAACCCGTCCATGAAGGCCTCGACCTCCCGCGCGTCGGTGGGACCCCGAACCTCGCGCGGGTCGTCGGGCGCCCGGCCCGGCGGCTCCTGCGCGAGGCCGGGTGAGCTCGTGACCGCCATCGCCACGACCGCGATCGACGCCAGCAGCGCCAGCAACACCAAACGCGTGTGCAACACCCCCGGGCGGGGTTTGAACAGGCCTGCGATGTACCTTTTGGGGAACGACATGGGGTGGCCTCCTGACCGTCTGGTTCGTCGTCGGTCATAAGCGTAGATCCGAGAATGCCAGCGGCCAATGGGGCTACCAAGAGACTCGGACGTAGGGATAACCCCACCTTTGCACCGGGACGCCCCGCCCCGCGGCGTCCCGGTCGGTGGTGCCGTCGGGACCTGCCGCCCCGGGCGACGGAACGCAAAGGATCATGCGATGACCCCTGAGTAGGTCTGGTGTCCCTTGCCAAAAGTCCTACCTGGAGTAATAATACGATCCGTACCGTATTCTAACGATGGAGGCTCGATGCAACAGAAGTGGTGGGCTCTTCTGGAGGATGGATCGTGAACGCCGCTGTTTTGGAGGCGTTCGGATCGCCGCTTGTCGTCAAGACCTTGCCCGATCCCCAACCCGGCGCCGGCGAGGTCGTGGTCGACGTCGTAGCCGCGCCGGTTCTGCCCTACGCGGCCGAGGTATTCGGTGGCGCCAGGGGGTATCCGACGCTGTTGCCACTGGCCGTCGGGGTCGGGGCCGTCGGGCGCGTGCGCGCCGCGGGACCGGACGCGACGCGCGTCGTTCCGGGGGATTGGGTGTTCTGCGATCCTACGGTGCGCTCGCGCGACGACTCGGTTGCCCCCGACATCATGCTGCAGGGTTGGATCGCCCCGACCGAGGGCGCCCAGCGTATGCAGGGGCATTTCCGCAACGGGCCGTTCGCCGAGCGGATGCTGATGCCTCTGGAGAACGCGGTCAGGCTCGGCGAGCTCGACGAGGCGGAGGCGGGGCGCTGGTGCGCGTTGGGCACGATGCTCGTCCCCTACGGTGGCCTGCTCGCCGCAGACCTTAGAGCCGGAGAGACCGTCCTGATCAGCGGCGCGACCGGCCACTTCGGCAGCGCGGCGGTCGCGGTCGCCGTGGCGATGGGCGCGGGCCGCGTCGTGGCGCCCGGCCGCAACGGGGCGGTCCTCGAAGACCTGGCCCGCCGGTTCGGTCAGCGCGTGGCGACCGTCTCGCTTTCCGGCGACGAGGGCGAGGACACGGAACGCATGCTCCGGGCGGCGCAAGGACCGATCGACAAGGTCCTCGACATCCTGCCCCCGCTGCCGGACGCGGCGCCGGTGCGCGCCGCCGTGGCGACGGTGCGGCCACACGGCACCGTGGTGCTGATGGGCGGCCTCCGCGTGGGGCTGGAGTTGACCTACAGCCACCTCACGCGCAACTGCATCACCGTGCGCGGCCAGTACATGTACCCCCGGGGCGCGCCGGAGAGGCTCGTCGCACTCGTCCGGTCCGGGCTCCTGTCCCTGGAGGATTTCGAGGTGACGGGCTTCGGGCTGGATCGCCCCAACGAGGCCGTAGGTTACGCCGCGGCGGAGGGCGGCCCCTTCCGCGTCACGGTCATCCAACCTTGATAGGCCAAGCCCCGACACCGAGCGCCACCTCGATCTCGGTCGCGTCCCTTGCCCGCGCCTCGCGTCCGCCAAAGGTCGGCGCTCCGGTCACCACAGCCGGGTACGCCCCGGCTCTCGCGAGAAAGCCGCGCGTGGGGCGGGAACACAGCGCGTATGTTGCCAGGATAGGCCGCGTATCGCCACAGCCCGGCCCGTGTGCGAGGATGAAGGGTATGGCGCGCGGCGAAATACGACCGAAGCCGGGACGGCCGAGGAGTCCTGAGGCCGACAGGTCGATCCTGGAGGCGGCCCTCAGGCTGCTTGGCGGGCGAGGGTACACCAACATGTCCATAGACCACGTGGCCGCCGAGGCCGGGGTGAGCCGGGCCACCGTTTATCGCCGCTACCGCGACAAGGCGGACCTGGTCACCGAAGCCGTCGCCTCCCGCTACGGTTCCGAGGAGGTGCCGGACACCGGCAGCGCCTACTCCGATCTCCTCGAGCTCTTGAGGCAGGGAAGGGACAAGCTCGAGGGTGAGGCGGGGGTGTCCCTGGCGGGGGTGCTCTTCGTGGAGGGACCGCACGACCCCGAGCTTCTCGAGTGGTCCAGGGAGCGCGTGATCCTGCCGCACCGCGGGCGCTTCAGGACCGTGCTGGAGCGGGGCGTGGGGCGCGGGCAGATCAGGGCCGGGGCCGACGTGGAGGCCGTCATCGACGCCCTGACCGGGGCCTACTATGCCCGGCACCTCTCCGGGATACCCGCCGACGAGGGATGGGCCGAGCGGGTGCTGGGGGAGGTCTGGCTGCCGCTGCGCGCCGCAACGGACGATTAGTCGCCCGCGCGGTTCGGCGTCTCGGCGAGACCGACCCAGATACGCTAGGAGGCAGTTCGGTGGGTATGTCCGATTCCGTAGCCCCGGTCACGGGAGCCAACCGCGGCCTCGGACGTCACCACGCGTTGGGGCTTTTGGAGAGGGGGCCGGCAAGGTTTACGCCACCGCGCGCAGCCCCGAGACGGTCGACGTCCCGGGGGCGGAGGTGCTCGGGCTCGATATCACCGACCTGGGTCCGGTCGCAGAGGCCGAGGCCCGGGCGTCGGACGTGACGCTACTCGTCAATAACGCCAGGGTCTCCAACTTCCAGAATCTTGTGTCCGGAGACTCTGGTCTTACCCGCCAGGAGATGGAGACCAATTATTACGGTACGTCGAGCACGTTGCAGGCGTTCGCCCCGGTTCTCGGAACGAACGGCGGCGCGGTCCTGAACGTCCTATCGGATCTGTCGTGGGCCTCCTTCGACAGGGTCAACACCCACGCGGCCACGAAGGCTGCCCGTTGGAGCCTCATCGGGCGTGCGGCTGGAGCCTGCAAAGCAGGGGACGCTCGTGACGGGCCTCATCCTCTCCGGCACCGACACCGACACCGGCATAATCGCCGGATTCGACCTGGAGAAGAACGACCCCGCCAACGTGGTGCGTGTCGCGCTCGATGGCGGGGAGGCTGGAGATCGTTGCCGACGACCAGACCACGCAGGCCAAGGCCGCCCTGAGCGCCGACCCGGGCGGGCGGTCTACCCGCAGCAGGCTGCAACCGGTGCCTGGGGCGCTTTCACCGGCCGGTATTCCGGCCGGGCGAGGACGCTGCGGGGCCCCGCGGCCAGAGAGCAAGTATTTCGAATTGGGAGGTGCAGGATGCGTGCGGTGGTAATAGACGAAGGGGCGCCGGCCCGGCTGGGCATCGGCGAGGTCGAGGAGCCCGAGCCGGCCGCGTCTGAGGCGCTGGTGCGGGTGGCGGCGGTCTCGCTGAACAGGGGTGAGGTGCTCCTCTCTCAGGCCGCCGATACCAGCTTCCGCCCGGGCCCCGAGCTCGCCGGCCCCGTCGAGCGGGCGGCCGCGGACGGGCGCGGGCCGCCCGGGGGCGCCAGGGTGGTCGGCCTGGCGCCTGGAGCCTGGGCCGAACGGGTCGCCGTGCCGACGGACGCCCTGGCCGCGCTGCCGGGGGGAGTCTCTTTCGCCCGGGCCGCGACGCTGCCGGTGGCCGGGCTCACGGCGCTGTACGCGCTGGAGAAGGGCGACGGCCTCCTTGGGCGCGACGTACTGGTCACCGGGGCTTCGGGCGGCGTAGGACTCTTCGCGCTCGCGCTGGCGTCCCTCGGCGGGGCCCGGCCCATCGCGCTCGTGCGGCGCGCCGAACAGGAGCCGCTCGTCCGGGCGGCCGGGGCCGTGGGGGTCGCCGTTGGCGAAGATGCCGCGGCCGCGCGGGAGCACGGGCCGTTCGATCTGATCCTCGACTCTTTGGGCGGCGCGTCGCTGGGGGCCGCGATGGGCATGATGCGGGCGCGCGGCTCCTGCGTGGCGATCGGGGTGTCCGCGGGCGAAGAGGCGACCTTCGACGTGGGGAGCTTTGTCCTCACCGGCGGCGCGACCCTCCACGGCTTCGCCG
Organism: uncultured Rubrobacteraceae bacterium; assembly: GCA_964250345.1. Taxonomy (GTDB): domain Bacteria; phylum Actinomycetota; class Rubrobacteria; order Rubrobacterales; family Rubrobacteraceae; genus Rubrobacter_D. The sequence continues at coordinate 12,255 of CAXUFZ010000034.1, read as the reverse complement.
GCTTCCACGAGCTCCTCTCCAAGACCGCCGCGGGCGGCCTCGCGCGGCTCGTGGGGTTCGTGGCCGGCGGCCGGCTCGAGCCGCACGTAAGCGTGGAGGAGCCGTGGACGGAGGTCGGGGCGGTGGCGCAGAAGCTGCTCGACCGTTCGTACCCGGGGAAGGCCGTGCTGCGGGTGGACGGCTAGGGAGCGCGGATCCCGCCGATGACCCGGTAGTCACGGTAAAGCCCGCTATGCAGTAGATCCCGACGGCAAAGGGAGAGACGATGACAAATGCGGGCGAAGTGGTAATCCTGGTGACAGGAGCGACCGACGGACTCGGCAAGCAGGTAGGGGTAAAGGGAGGGTGCGTGTCACCGGGGGCAAGGTGCTAGGCGTTTCATGCAACATTTGGCAACCGACACGTAGCACATCGCAACAAATGAACCCATCGGTGGCACGTTCGGCGGGGGAGGGGCGCTCAGGAGCCGAGGAAGAGCGCCGAGGACTCATCCGGGCGGGCGTGCAGGTAGGCTTCTATAACACCAGGAGAAGGCACTCCGCTCTGGGGTATCTCAGCCCCTCAGACTACGAGGAAGCTACTATGGGAGGAGACGCCGGTGCTAAAGGTAAACAGTCCGCGCAAACGGGGCAAACCCAAACCCACAAGGTTTTTGGCGAGGTCTCGTACGGTGGCTCTTGAGTTTTCTGCACAGACGAGGAGGACTTCATAGGCGCGGACGTTCGCGAGCGTCGAGGGGCGTACTCGCCGAGCTTCGGGGCCTTCGACCATCCAAACGTACCCGGCCCGCCGGAGACACCGCGAGAATGCTACCCCGCGGTCGAGAGAGATCGTAGGGCTACTCACGGTCCGTTCTCGTCCGGCGCGACGGCGAAATTGTAGCCGGCGTAGTCGTCCCACCCGGAGGATTGGGTCATCTCTTCCCAGGTGGGCCAGGTGGCTCCGGTCCTTTGGCGGAAGAGTTCGCCGGGGAGGCTGAACGGTGGGGCCTTCTGGGGCCTGTCGAGGGCCTGGGCGACGATCGCGTCGCAGAGGGCGGGCGCCGCCTGGCGCCGCGGAAGCACGGTGTGGACGCGGTCGGCGTAGCCGGGGGGGAGGGTGCCGGGCCCGGCGAAGAGGTCGAACCCGGCGCCGGCCGTTACGAGCGCTATCTCGGGGCGCTTGCGCATGGCGACCTCGTAGAAGAGGTGCAGGGCGATCGCATCCCAAACTACCTCGACCCTTTCGGGCGCCAGCCCCTCTCGGGTGAGGAAGCGGGCGGCGAGATCGGCGCCGTCGAGTTCGAAGCGCTGGTCGCCGTTGCCCTCATCGCTCAGTCCGGCGTCGTGGAGCACGCAACCGAGGAACAGCAACTCGTCGTCGTAGTCGCGGCCGGGCAGGAGGCCCTGCTGCTCGCCGACGTGGCGCCCGTACAGGTAGGTGCGCATGCTGTGGTTGAAGACCGAACGACCCTCGATCCTCGACGCGTACCGAAGGGCCTTCTGCGCCAACTCGGTGCGGGGGAACGGCAAGTCGCCGTATTCGTTCATCGCGACACCCTCCTTGCCGAGCGTTGTCGGGACGTGTGATCGGTGGTCATTCATCGCCCCCTTGTCGCTACCGCTTCGCCCCAAGGCCCCGATGCGCCGGCTGGGCTCCCTCGTTGGCGTCCCCACGGTATTGTGCACGGCCGGCGTGGCCTTGTAAAGGCGCGTGCCGTCACGTGCTCAAGCCGCGGGGGCGGGCAACGGAAAGGAAGGTTGGCTCGCTTTCGGATCGGGCTGTCCGGTGTTTCGGTGCTGACAATATCGAAGAAGTAGAGCATCCGGTCAAACTAGGACACGAACCTTGTGACGTATAGGTGCCACGAGCCTGGCGGACGTTCAAGGTTGAGATCGAACCTATGTCTGCCGTACACTCGACCCTGTACTCAACGGAGGGAGTTTTGGGCCAATGCGCGAGCCTGTCTTCAACGAGACGCTGCAGCTGGGGATCGTCGTGCGCGATCTGGAGGCGACGGTACGGAGGTACGAGAACGACTACGGTATCGGCCCGTGGGAGTTCCAGCAGATCGACCTTGGCGAAGAGCACAACTACCGCGAGCAGGGACGGCCGGCCCGGCGGTCCAACCGTATCGCCGTCGCCACCGTCGGCGGGGTGATGTGGGAGCTTATCGAGCCACTCGAGGAGGAAGGCACCTGCGCCCGTTTCCTCGCCGAGAAAGGCGAGGGCGTACACCACGTCGCCGTCGCCACCCCGGACTTTTACGAGACCGTCGCGCGGGCGGAGCGCGAGGACAACGTGGCACTCAGCTGTGAGTTCGGCGGGATCGACATCGCCTTCCTCGACACCCAGCGCGACCTCGGGGTGACCATCGAGATCGCCAGCGGAGTGCCCGACGACGGAGAGGATGCGGACGCTACCCGAACTCCGTGACCGCGCTGCTCGCGGCCAGTTCGGGCTATGCCCTGACCAAAGGCGTAGGCCGCGGCCACCTACCGCCAACCTTGCGACACCGTCGGTGTAACGGGGTTCGTGTCCCAGTCTGTCCGGCAAACCTGGTCACAAAGTGCGCGACGCGTGGCGGGACCGACGTTGTCGGAAGAACGGATCCCGCACGACTATGGGCACCTGCGGCCGGCGACGCCCGGCGAATTGGTCGGTCGCGGGACAGGGGCCTCATCCATGCCGGGGTCGGAGGGGAAGGGCTGCCGCCCCGCCCGGGGCTACCTCCCGGCGCGGTCCGGCCTGTCCTCCCGGTCCGCGAAGAACTCGGCCACCGCGGACGCTAGTGCCTCGGGATCAACGAAGATGCTCTCCTGAAACCCCAGGACGCTGTGCCGCCCGTCGGGCATGGCGTCCGCGAGCTGCTTGTTGGCATCGAACACCCACGGGTAATCCGCCTCTTCGGTGAGCACGAGGGCGGGGGCGGTGACGGCGCCGGCCACGTCGGTCCACACCGTCCCGTCCGTGTCTCCCGCGACATCGAGGTCGTAGGCGAACGTGTGCGCCATCGCCAGCACCGCCTCGTCGCGGCTCAGCTCTTCGACGGGCACCGGCATCAAATCATCGATCATCTCCTGGGGCATACCGGTCGCGTCCGCGCCGAAGACGTGGGCGATCGCATCGCCGCTGCGGCCCTCCGCCAGGAGGTTCCTGATCGTCTCCGCAAGCTCCCGCGAGGCGCGCTTCTGGTTCTCGTCCTCGGGGGTGTGCGGCGGCTCGTGCAGCACCAGCCTTGAGATGGGCAGCCCAAGCGCCGCCGCGCGCAGGGCGAGGGCGGCGCCCGAGGAATGGCCGTAGACCGAAGCCGTCCCCCCGGCCTCTGCGGTGGCCCTGGCGACGACAGCGGCGAGGTCCTCGATCTCACGCTCGACCGCGTACGGGGCGGTGTCGCCGGAATCGCCCCGGCCGCGGCGGTCGTAGTTGAGGACGGTGAAGCGCTCCGCCAACCGCGCGGCCAGCGGGCGGTACAGTCCCTGCCCGGCGCCGACCAGGACGACGGGCGGGCCGTCGCCGGACCGCTCGAAGGCGATGGGGGTGCCGTCGCCCGAAGTTACCCTCTCCATGCGCCACCCTTCCTTCCCGCCGCCGGTTCCCTGCGCCTGCCGCCCACGCCCTGCCTCCTTCGCATCGCCTCACCTTTCGCCGCTCCATCGGTCGCAAGTCTAACCGCGGGTGTGGGCCGGGCCATGGGCCCAGAGGACGAGCGCGCGTGGGCCCCGGGAACGAGTACGACGATGGTCCGGCCGAGGACCCGGTCCCCGACCGGTCGCGCGGTTATGCCGCCCGGTCTTGCCCACCGCGCGACGGGTCGGCGGGTCGGGGATCGGCTTCGCTGTAGCAGAGGAGTTCAGGGGCAAGGCGCCGGAAGTCGTCGCGGCGGGCCACTTGGTTCGGGAGAAACGCGCAACCGCGACTCGGGTCGGTGATCAGCCCGTCAACATACTCGACGTCTCCGACGCCACAGTAGGAAGAATGCCGCACGAGAGGCTTTGCCGTCATTGCGGCTCAGCCGACAGCGCTGGTCCCGCCATGCGTCGCGCACCCCATAGCAAGGTTTGCGGTGTGGACCTGGTCGGAGGGCAAGACCATCTTTGCCCGTCTCGCCTTGCCGGCGGCGATCTTGCGGCTGGCGACCGTCTTTGTGAGGACCCGGTACTCGTCGGCGTCGAGCATCTTCACCCGCTTGAACGGACGCATCTGCGGCACCTCCCGAGCTTGGGAGGGTCATTGCGCAACGAACTTGGCGGATGCGCCGGCCCCTATCCCTGTACCTAGGAGACCTGCGACGCCGCTCCCTCCGCGCGCGTGCTTCCGAGCCTCCTCAGGATGTCGTAAGGGTAGGGGAGCGGGACCTCGCTCGCTTCGTCGAGGATGCGCAGGTCCTCTTCCCCGAGTGCCCAACCCGCGGCCCCGAGGTTCTTCTCCAGTTGTTCGGCCGAACGCGCGCCCACGATGGGGAAGACGGAGACGCCGGCACGCTGCATGAGCCAGCGCAGCGCCACCTGCGCCGGCGGACGCTGCAGGCGTTCCGCCACATCCAGGAGCGCGTCCACGGTCCGCCAGGTGCCTTCGTTGTTCAGCCCTGCCCAAGACTCGCTGATGCTCCGCCTGTCGGCGCGGCTGCCCTCGGGCGGGCCGTCGAGGCCGCGCCGGAAGGTGCCCGTGAGCCACCCACCCTTGAGGGGACTCCAGGAGGTCAGGGCCAACCCTTCTCCCCTGCACACCTCCAAAAGCTCCCACTCGGTCGCGCGGCAGAGGAGGCTGTACTGGGCCTGCAAGCTCACGAACGGCTCCCAACCTCTCTCGCGCTGGAGGTCCAGGGCCTTCTGGAGCTGCCAGCCGGAAAAGTTGCTCACGCCCACGTAGCGCACGAGGCCGCGCCCGACGAGGGAATCGAGGGTCGCGAGGCTCTCCTCCAACGGCGTGGCGGGGTCCCAGCCGTGCACCTGGTAGAGGTCGATGTAGTCCGTGCCGAGGCGCTCGAGGCTCCCCTCCACGGCGCGCAGCACGTGTTGGCGGCCGAGCCCCCGGTCGTTCGGACCGCGCCCCATCGGACCGAATACCTTCGTGGCGACGACGAAATCTTCCCGGCGCCGCCCTTCGAGCCAGCGGCCAACGATCTCCTCGGAACGACCGTTGCCGTGCCCGACGGTCTCCAAGCCGCCCCCGTATATGTTCGCGGTGTCGATGAAATTCCCGCCCGCTTCCGCGAAACGGTCGAGCATCCTGCGGCTCTCGGCTTCGTCCGCTTCCCGCCCGAAGGTCATGGTGCCGAGGCACAGTTCGCTCACCGACGAGCCGGACCGCCCAAGATACCGGTAGTTCATAGCACCCTCCTCACTGCCTCGAATTCGGGATCGGTCGGACCCCATCTGTTTTTCAACACCTGTTGACCTGAGCGAGGCTAACCGCCCTACCGGATTTTGTCAACGATTGTCGATAAACTCTGCCGGGCTTCGGTCGAGACGCGGGAGCGCACGGCAGCACTAATCGGTAGCAGGCGGTAGCGGGCAGGAGGAAGGCAGATAGCACGGGAATCCCCAGGCAAGCGCGGGCGACGGCGCGATGCGTCGGCGACGCGGGCCGCGATCCTCGCGGCCGCCCGCGGCCTCTTCACGAGCGACGGCTACGACCACGTCGGCGTGCGCGACATCGCGGCCCTGGCGGGCGTGGATGCGGCCCTGGTGATACGCTACTTCGGTTCTAAGGAAGGGCTCTTCGCCGAGGCGGTGGCGGGCGGGCTCGATCCTGCCGCCGTGCTCGCGGGCGACCGCGAAACTTTGGGAGAACGTCTGGCGCGGTCCGTGCTACTCAAAAAGGAGGCCGAAGGCGAGTTCGACCTCCTGCTGGTCCTCCTCCGCTCGGCACCGAACGAGCGAGCGGCGGCCATCCTGAGCGAGGAATTGGACAGTCAGTTCCTGCAGCCGCTGGCCCGATGGCTGGGGGGCGAGCGGGCAGAAGAGAGGGCCGGCTCGATCGCCGCGTGCCTGTTCGGCATCGCCTTCATGCGAATCGTGATCCGGCGCGGTCCGCTGGCAGAGGACGGCGTCGAGCCTCTCGTCGCCCTCCTAGCGCCGACCCTGCAGTCCTACGTCGATGGGGGAGCGTCTTGACTCGCCTTCGTTACTAACCCGAACGAAAGATTGACCCGAACCAAAGGGCGCCTGAGAGGCCTGCACGCCGCGCCATTAGCCTAGGCGCTCGAGCACCGAGCGGGTCGTGCAGATGTCATGCTACGCGCATCCCCGGGCTTCGCGATCCAGCGTCGCGGGCCTCACGATCGGGCCGATTGCGCATTGTTATTCTCCGCCAACCTCGCGGCGCCCCGGTGCCAGGAGGTTTGGCTCTCTCGCAATTTTGATCCTGATGGCGAATTCTTCCGAGCGGTTTCACACCGGCTCGCGCAACCGTAATCGAATCCTTCGGAGGATCAACACGTGTCTGCACCCCCGCTCCGTAGATCCGGCCCCAGGATCCAGATTGCCGCTACGCCAGGAAGTTCACCACTTCATGGGTGGGCTACCGGGTCTATCTAACCGAGACCTGCGAGGATGGCCTGCCGAGAATCATCACGGATGTGCAGACCGCCCCCGCTCCGGTAGCCGACGGAGAGGCCACCCCGATCATCCACGAAACGCTTGAAGAGAAGGACCTGCTGCCAGAGAGACAGTTCGTGGGCACCGGCTACCTTGTCCGCCGATCCGCCCCAACTTTCTCCCCCTGAATGGCCTTGATAGGATCACCAAGCCCACTAGAATATACAAACTTTTATTCGGAGTTTGTTTTCAGGAGGTAGAGGATGTCTTCTTCGAGGCTTTTGATCCTGGGCGTCTTGCGCACGAAGCAGCCCGCCTACGGCTACGAGATCCGCAGAGAGCTAGAGTCCTGGAGCGCCGACCAGTGGGCCAATATAGCCTACGGCTCGATCTACCACGCGCTTTCCAAGATGAGTGAGGAGGGTCTCATAGAGCCCGTAGACACGGAAAGGGTGAACAATCGTCCCTCGCGCACCACCTACGCCATAACCACGGGGGGCGAGGAACAGTTCCAGAGGCTGCTGCGCGAGTTCTGGTGGGAGTACAAGCCCGTCATAGATCCCTTTCAACTGGCCCTTACCTTCATGAACGAGATGCCGCGCGAGGAGCTGATGGCTGCTCTGCGCGCTCGCGCTTCCCACTACCGTTCAGTTATCGAGAAGTACGAGCACGGCGCGCACGCCAAGCTCGCGGCAGACGTACCTCGCCACATAGGAGAAAACTTGCGCCTGCTGGCCGCCTACAGCGAGGTCGTGGCCGACTGGGCCGAAGAAGCCGTCGATAGAGTAGAGCGCAGGGAATTGCCCTAACTTTGCTACCAGGTCCGCGGCAGCGGCGGGCACCTTCAGCAGCTCACCGATTCCGGGTTTTCCAGTCTCGTGGCGCTCGACAACACAACGTCATCCGGGCGTGATACTATACCCACAGATTACTCAAATTTGTTTATAAAATAGAAGTACTTGTGGAGGTACAGCGTTGACGGTCATCGAGACGCGGGGTTTACGCAAGAGCTTCAAGAGCAGGCGAGGAGCGGTCGAGGCGGTCCGGGGCGTGGATCTCTCGGTGAGAGAAGGTGAGATCTTTGGATTTCTCGGTCCCAACGGGGCGGGAAAGACCACTACCTTGCGGATGCTCGCCACGCTCCTGGAGCCGGACGGCGGGCGGGCGACGGTCGCGGGCTGTGATCTCTCGACCGAGTCGGCAACGGTGAGGGAGCGGATCGGCTACGTCTCCCAGAGCGGCGGGGCGAGGGATGAGGCTACCGGTCGGGAGAATCTCGTCTTGCAGGCACGCCTTTACGGGATGAGTAAGGCGCGGGCCAAAGACAGGGCTATGGAGATGCTGTCGGCGCTCGACCTCGCCGGGGTCGCGGACCGAATGGCAAAGACCTACTCCGGCGGTCAGCGCAGAAGGTTGGACATCGCCTCCGGCATGATCCACGAGCCGGACCTTCTTTTCCTGGACGAGCCTACCACCGGGCTCGACCCGCAAAGCCGGGCGCGGCTGTGGGAAGAGATACGGCGTCTAAGCGCGGGCGGGATGGCCGTGTTCATCACCACGCACTACCTCGACGAGGCCGACGCTCTGTGCGAAAGGCTCGCCTTCATAGACCACGGGAAGATCGTCGCCGAGGGGAGGCCAGACGACCTCAAGCGCGAGATCTCCGGTGACGTGGTCACGCTCGGCCTCGCAGAACGAGACGGCGCGCCGGGGCGTGCCCGGGATGTACTGGGAGGCCAGCGGTTCGTGCGCGAAGCCGAGGCTGCGGAGGGAGGGCTCAGGCTGTATGTGGAGCGCGGTGAGGAGTCACTGCCGCTCATACTCAGGTTGCTCGACAAAGAGGAAATCGGGGTGCAGGGCATCTCGCTCTCGCGTCCCACCCTCGACGACGTGTTCCTCAAACAGACCGGACGTTCCTTGAGGGAAGCAGAAGAGTCCGGCAACGAAAACCGGGAGCCCGACGAAGCAAGCGAGTCCGAGGAAGGGAAGCTATGAAGTTCTTGCGCGAGACCTGGATCCTCTTCGCGGACAACATGCGCATCACGCTGCGCAACCCCGTCCGAGTATTCTTCGGGTTGCTCCAACCCATCCTGTACCTGCTTCTGTTTGCGCCGCTTTTGGACCCCCTGACCGGGAGACTTGGAATCCCCGGCAGTAGCGGGCTCGCCGCCTTTACGCCCGGCGTGATCGTAATGATTGGCCTCTTTGGCGCCACGTTCGTGGGGTTTTCCCTGATAGCGCAGATCAGAGGCGGGGTGGTCGAGCGGCTGCGGGTAACCCCGGCGAGCCGCCTGGCGCTGCTCGTGGGCAACGTAGTGCATGATGCTCTCTTGCTGCTTGTTCAGGCAGTTCTGCTGGTGGTGGTCGCCTGGTTGCTCGGGGTGGAGGTAAACAGCCTCCCGGGTGTAGGCGTGTTGCTGGCGCTCCTCGTGCTAATGGGAATGCTCATGGCCTCTTGCTCCTACGCGATAGCGCTGGCGGTGCAAGACGAAAACTCCTTCGCGGCCATCCTGCAGACCTTGCTGTTGCCACTGCTGTTGCTCTCGGGGATCCTGCTGCCGTTGACGCTGGCTCCGGAATGGTTGCAGACGGTGGCGGATTTCAACCCGTTCGCCTACACGGTGGACGCCGCACGGGCGCTGTTCGCGGGCAGGCTGGGCGACCCGGCGGTGTTCGAAGGCTTTGGCGTCCTTATTCCGTTGACCCTGCTCGCCCTGTGGTGGGCGGCTCGCTCCTACCGTAAAGGCGTCTCTTGAGCGCCATTCTCTCGAGCGCCCCCCCTAGCGGTATGGCAGATCCGGGGAACGCCGCGGGGGCGGCATGGGCGGTTGCTTCGGGCAAGCCCGCCCGGCGGCACGTTGGACACGCGGACGCAACGATGAGAAGGGAGCCTTCAATGGCCGACAACAGCGACGGGATCCGGCCGTTCCGGATCGAGATCCCCCAGGCCGACCTGGACGACCTGGACGAGCGCCTCGGGCGCGCCCGCTTCCCCGAAGAGCTGCCGGGGGTGGGCTGGAGCCGCGGCGTGCCGGTGGGCTACCTCAGGGAGCTGGCCGAGTACTGGCGCACGGGCTACGACTGGCGCGAGTGGGAGGCGCGTCTCAACGCCTTCCCCCAGTTCACCACCGAGATAAACGGCCAGAACGTGCACTTCCTGCACGTCCGCTCCCCCGAGCCGGACGCGCTGCCGCTTATCCTCACCCACGGCTGGCCGGGATCGGTCGTCGAGTTCCTGGACGTCATCGGGCCGCTCGCCGACCCCCGCTCCCACGGCGGCGACCCGGCCGACGCCTTCCACCTGGTGATCCCGTCGTTGCCGGGGTTCGGGTTCTCGGGGCCGACGCGGGAGCCCGGGTGGACGGAGGGGCGCACCGCCCGGGCGTGGGCCGAGCTGATGGACCGCCTGGGGTACGAGCGGTACGGGGCCCAGGGGGGCGACGTGGGCGCCTGGGTCTCCCCGGAGCTCGGCCGGATCGCCCCGGAGGGGGTGGTCGGCGTTCACGTAAACGCCGCCACGGCCGGGTTCATGCCCTTCCCGCCCCTCGGGGAGGACGAGCTGGCCGGGCTCACCGACGTCGAGAGGGCGCGCGTCGAGCGGCTCGGCCGCTTCATGGCCGAGCAGTTCGGCTACGCGCAGATCCAGTCCACCCGGCCCCAGACCCTGGCCTACGGGCTCACCGACTCGCCGGTCGGGCAGCTCGCCTGGATCGTCGAGAAGTTCAAGGAATGGACCAGTTCGGAGAAGGAGCTGCCCGAGGACGCGGTCGGGCGCGACCACATCCTCACCAACGCGACGCTGTACTGGCTGACCGGCACCGCCGGCTCCTCGGCCAACATCTACTACGAGAGCGCGCACGACCCGGGTGCCTGGGCGCCCAAGGAGCCCTCGCCGGTGCCGACCGGCGTCGCGGTGTTCGCCGAGGACGTCGCCGTCCGCCGGTACGCCGAGCGGACGAACAACGTCGTGCACTGGTCGGATTTCGACGCCGGCGGCCACTTCGCCGCGCTAGAGACGCCCGACCTGCTCGTCGGGGACGTGCGGGCGTTCTTCCGCGGCCCACGCCGGTGACGGGTCCGGTGAAGGCCCGGGTCCTCGGGCGTGGTTCCGGCCGGCGGGTGTCAGCGGATCGGAGGCCCCTTCGCAGCCGGGGCTCTGGAGCCGAACCGTGCCGCCCAAGGCGTCGAAATCCTGCCCGTCGAAGATCAGCTCACTAGCCCCGTTCTTCGGGTGTCACGGTCCAGATCCTGTCGACGTTGATCGGCGCCGACGGCGGAGAGGCGCGGGTCGCCGGCCACGACCTGGCCCGGGAACCCGACGCGGTACCAGCTGCATCCGGAAGTGAGAGGGACTGTCGGGGTCGCCTGGCGTGTTCTCATCCATCAGCGACTTATCGGGCGAGCAGCCGCTGGTCGCTGCCAACGGGGTCGTTCTTGTCCAGCATGGCGTGCACCACCGCGTCGACGCCGTCGAGGTGGGCGCGGTAGCTGTCGGCGCCGGAGACGTCCTCGGTGGCCGGGACTATCTCCGCGCCGGCAAGGCTTCGGGCCCTCGGGCTGTCCGCGGCGCGGGTGGGTCCCGGGACCGTGTGGCTGTCGCGGCGCAGGGCGGCAGAGATCTGGATGCCGGCGTAGCCTGTTGCGCCGGTGACGAGTATCTCCACGGTTCTCTTTCAGGGATATCTGGTCGGAGATGGTCTGTGTTTACGGCGCTACGCCGTTCGCGGTGGTCGCGCTTGCCCGCGTGTCGCCCGACTCCCAACGCGGCACCCCGGTGCCAGGAGGTTTATGTCCCGGTCCGGTCGGGCTCCTTCGACCGCTCTTTTCCGGGCAGACCGAGCGATGCGGCCAGGGCGATCAGGGCGGAGACGGTGAGGAGCAGGAAGGCGTCGGAGAACGGGGCGGAGCCCGCGGCGAAGAGGGGGTTGAGGGCCCCCGAGTCCGCGTCCTGCCTGAAGGCTAGAAACGTCGCCCCGAGCGCCGGCCCGAAGCCTCCTCCGAGGAAGAAGAACATCTGGTAGATCCCGAGCCCCACCCCGCTCTCGGCGCGCGCGAGCACGCTCGTCGCCGCGTTCGCGTTGGGCGAGTTGACCGCAGAGAACCCCACGCCCGTCCCGATCAGGCCGGCCGCCACGACGACCGGCGGGGCCCCGGCCCCCGCGACGGACAAGAAGAACGTGGAGCCGGCCACGACGACGAGCCCGCTTCGCACGAGGAGCCGCGGGCCGAAACGGTCCGAAAGCCTCCCCCCAACCGGGGAGAGCGCGGCGACGGCCACCGCGGCGGGCGACAGCGCGAGCCCGATCCCCGCCGCCGACAGCCCGTTGATCTCCGAGAGCATCAGCGGCGCGAGCACGAGGCCGCCGAGGTAGGCGAAGACCGTGAAGAACCCTACGCCCGCGGACGCCAAAAACCCGGTGTTCCGGAACAGCCCCGGCGAGACGAACGGGTCCGCCGCCCGCCTTATCCGCCAGAAAAAGAACGCCGCCGCCGCGAGCGCCAGGGCGAAGCTCCCCCACGCGACCGGGGACCCGAAGCCCGAGACCTGCCCCTGGGTGACGCCGAAGAGCGCGAGACCTGCGGCGAGCGCGAGCGCCGCCCCGCCGGGCACGTCGAAGTGGTGGATGGCCTCCGCGAGGCCCGGCGGCGCCCGGTTGCCCTCGGGCGCCCCGGGCAGGACGCGCAGGGCGATCGGTACGAAGATGAGCGCCAGGACGAGGGTGAGGTAGAAGAG
>CAXUFZ010000033.1:0-18353 GCA_964250345.1 uncultured Rubrobacteraceae bacterium | reverse complement strand
GGCACGCCGAGGCGGCCCATGATCGCGGTCGTGGCGACGGCGTCGGGCGGGGAGTTCGACCTATCGGACCCGATCCGCAGCTTCGTGTGGACGGTGCGCTCGCTCGTGACCGCGCCGGCGGCGTTCTTCCGGGGGATGCCGAGGTCGGGATCCCTCCTGAACCCCCTGGCCTTCGCCGTTCTCTGCTCCCTGATAGCCGCCGTGCCGGCCGCGCTGCTCTTCTTGCTCCTCGCCTTGCTGGTCGGCGCGTCGGGTGATGCGGCATCTGCCGTCAGCGGGATCTTCGCCGCGTTCGCGGTTCTGCTGCTCTACCCGATAGGGACGGTCGTAGGTTTGTTCGTCGGCTCCGGTATCTACCACCTTCTGGTGCTTCTCTTGCTCCGGCCACAGAGCTCCGGCTTCGGCGCGACCTTCAGGGTCGCGTCCTACGGTAGCTTCCCGAACGCCCTCGGGTTCCTGGCCTTTATCCCGATCCTGGGTATCCTCGCCGGGCTCGCGATTGGCGTATACACCATCGTCCTCTACTTGCTGGGCATCCGCGAGGCGCACGCGACCACGACGGGCAAGGCCGCGCTCGTGGTGCTCGCCCCGGTGGCGGTGGGCATAGTCCTGTTCGTCCTCCTCTTTCTGTTCGCCGTCTTCCTCAACGCGATCTATTCACCCTGATCAGCGGGTGTGGATTTGACCCCACGTTCTACTGTGTCCGACGTTAGCCGCTCGTCTGTCCGGTCGCTATACTATGCCGATCCGAATCGAAGGGGGCGAACATGGCGCAGACGGTCACTCTCATACCCGGTGACGGCATCGGGCCGGATCTCACGGACTCCGTCAAGGAGGTCGTCGCGGCGTTGGACGTCGGGATCGAGTGGGAGATCGCCGAGGCCGGCGAGACGGTCATGGAGAAGGAGGGAACGCCCCTCCCGGAGTCGGTGCTGGAGTCGATCCGGCGCAACAAGGTCGCCATAAAAGGCCCGCTGACGACCCCGGTCGGGACGGGCTTCCGCTCCGTGAACGTGGCGCTTCGCAAGGAACTCGACCTCTACGCCAACATCCGGCCCGCCCTGAGCCTGCCGGGCGTCGAGACGCCGCACCAGAACCTGGACCTCATCCTGTACCGGGAGAACACGGAGGACCTGTATGCCGGCGTGGAGCACATGGTCGGCAAAGATGCGGCGGAATCTATCAAGATCATCACCCGCGAGGGCACGGAGCGCATCTGCCGCATGGCCTTCGAACGCTCCAAAGAGCAGGGCCGCAAGCACATCACGGTCGTCCACAAGGCGAACATCATGAAGTTCACGGACGGCCTGTTCCGTGACGTCTTCTTCGAGGTCGCGAAGGACTACGAGAACGACTTCGAGGAGATCGACGACCGCATCGTGGACAACATGGCTATGCAGCTCGTCACAAAGCCGCAGCTCTACGACGTCCTCGTCTGCCCGAACCTCTACGGCGACATCCTCTCGGACCTCTGCGCCGGCCTGACGGGCGGACTCGGCGTCGCGCCGGGGGCGAACATCGGGACGGAGGAAGCGGTCTTCGAGCCGGTGCACGGCTCGGCGCCGAAGTACGCCGGCCAGAACCGGGCGAACCCGCTGGCGACTTTGCTCTCGGCCAAGGAGATGCTCATCCACCTCGACCACCCGGAGGCCGCAGACCGGCTGCAGGACGGCATCGAGACCGCCCTGAAGAACCCGGAGACGCGCACCAAGGACCTCGGGGGCAGCGCGGGCACGAAGGAGTTCACGCAGGCCATCATCTCGAATTTGTAGAGACGGATGATCTTTGCCGGGACCGCGGGCGACGGGTACGGATCGAGTACCCGCGTCCCGGTACGGTGCCGGGGGTAGGCCGGGGTTCCCGGGCCGGTATGCGGATCGCCATCTTCACGGAGACCTTCGTACCCGCGTTGGACGGTGTTGTCACGCGGCTGCGGAGCACGATAGACGAGCTGTTGAAGGTCGGGGATGACATGATGGTGATCGCGCCGAGTTACGGCGAGGGGCCGGCCTACTACCACGACGTGCCGATCCACCGCGTCGCGAGCGTCCCTTTTCCGCCGTACCCGCAGATAAAGCTCGCGCCGATCAACCCCGGCGTGGGCCTCGCCCTCAAGAGGTTCGGGCCGGACCTGATCCACGCCGCCAACCCCTTCATCCTCGGCGGCGGCGCCTCCTTCTACGCCCGCCGCCTGGGCATACCCCTGGTCGCCTCCTACCACACCAACATCGCCGCCTACGCGGACTTCTACAAGCTCGGCTTCGGGGCGAAGCTGACCCGCGCCTACACGCGCCGGGTGCACAACAAGGCGTCCATCAACCTCTGCACCTCCGAGGCCACGCGAAAGTACCTGGCCGCGGACGGCATCGAACGCCTCCACGTCTGGCCCCAGGGCGTCGATACGAAACGATTCCATCCCAAAAAACGCTCGGAGAAGTGGCGCCTCAAGCTCTCAGACGGCCATCCAGACGCCCCGGTCTTGCTCTACGTCGGCCGGCTCGGCCGCGAGAAGAACATCGGCAGCCTGAAGGAGGTGCTGCGCGCCCTACCGGGTGTCCGGCTCGCCCTCGTGGGCGACGGCCCGGCCCGCGGCGAGCTGGAGCAAGAGTTCGCCGGGATGCCGGCGGTCTTCGCGGGGACGCGGCGCGGGGAGGAGCTTACGGCCGCGTACGCATCGGCGGACGCCCTCGTCTTCCCGTCCACGACGGAGACGCTCGGCCTGGCGATGCTCGAGGCGCTGTCCTCCGGGCTGCCCGTCGTCGCGGCCCGGGCGGGGGCCTCGCACGAGGTCGTCACCGACGGCGAGAGCGGGTTGCTCTACGAGCCCGACGATCCGGCCTCGCTTGTCGCGGCGTGCAGCCGGGTTCTGTACGACGCGGTCCTGCGCGGGCGCCTCGGAAAGGGGGCCAGGGCTGCCGCCGAGACGAAAGACTGGGAGGAGGCCACGCGGGCGCTTCGCGGGTACTACGAGAAGGCGTTGGCGGCGGGATGAGCAAGCGGGAGAAAATCAAGAACGGCGGCGTCCGGTTCTCGAAGTTCTCCGCCGTGGGGCTGTCGAACGCGGTCGTGGACATCGGGGTGCTGAACCTATTCTTGTGGCTGCAGCCGACGCGGGAGGTAGGCCTGCTCGTCCTGTACAACGGCATCGCTCTGGTGCTCGCCAACGTCAACAGCTACGTGTGGAACACGTTCTGGACCTTCGAGGGGCGGTCGGAGAAGAGCCTGCGCGAGGGCGTGCTGTTCTTGCTGCAGGCGCTCGTCAACATCGGGGTCAGCAACGGGCTCTTCTTCCTGCTCATCCGGCTGCTCCTGGTGGACACGGACGTCCCCGCCTACCTGGTGGGGAACGTCGCCAAGATCGTCTCCGTCGTCGTGGCCTCGGTTATCAGCTATTTCGTCATGCGCTACGTCGTGTTCTCCCGCAAACGGTGGTTCAACGGGCGCTTGTAAGAGGAAAATAGAAGTGCTAAATTATCGCCGAGCGCGACAGCGCAGCGCGGAAGTAGCTCAGCTGGTAGAGCATCACCTTGCCATGGTGAGGGTCGCGGGTTCGAATCCCGTCTTCCGCTCTGGTCGCGGGCCAACTGGCGGCATGGCCGAGTGGTTAGGCAAGGGTCTGCAAAACCCTGTACCCCGGTTCGATTCCGGGTGCCGCCTCTCGGGACCGACAAAGGCCCGTCCGACAGCCAAGGGCGATTAGCTCAGGGGGAGAGCGCCTTCCTGACACGGAGGAGGTCAGTGGTTCGAATCCACTATCGCCCACCACGCCGCGCCGACCTCCCCGGCGCGCGAACTATCAGGCCCTAACCCCGCTTTCTCCGCCCGTTTTTCGCACAGAAAGGTAAGCACATGGCCTCCGTTACCCTGCCCGACGGCCGACAATTGGAAGTGAGCCCCGGAGAGAAGGCCCGCGACATCGCCGAAAGCATCGGCCCGCGCCTGGCCCGCGACGCCGTCGTCGCAAAGCTCAACGGGGACGTCGTAGACCTCGATGCCCCGGTCGATGAGGGCGGGGCGTTCGAGGTCCTCACGAAAGACTCGCCGGAGGGCCTGGAGGTGCTGCGGCACTCGACGGCGCACGCGATGGCGCAGGCCATCACGGAGCTCTTTCCCGGCAGCAAGCTGACGCTCGGGCCGCCGATAGAGGACGGGTTCTTCTACGACATCGAGGTGGAAGGGCGCATCACCGACGACGACTTGCCGCGCATCGAGGATCGGATACGCGAGATCGTCGCCCGCGACCTCCCCGTCGAGCGCGAAGAGGTCTCCAAGGGCGAGGCCGAAGCGCTCTACAAAGACAACCCGTACAAGCTGGAGATCATCCGCGGCCTCGAAGATGGCGACATCACCGTCTACCGCCAGGGCGACTTCTTCGACCTGTGCCGCGGCCCCCACGTCGAGAGCACGGGCAGGCTTGGGGCTTTCAAGCTGCAGAACATCGCCGGGGCTTACTGGCGCGGCGACGAGAAGAACCCGATGCTCACGCGCGTCTACGGGACGGCGTGGCCGACGGAGAAGCAGCTCAAGGCGTACCTCAGGCGTCTGGAGGAGGCGCGGGCTCGGGACCACCGCAAGATCGGCCGTGACCTCCACCTCTTCGCCTTCTCGCCGGACATCGGCGGCGGGGTCCCGATCTTCCTCCCCAAAGGCGAGATGCTCCGGCACCTGATGGAGGGCTACGTCCGCGAGGTGCAGACGCGCCACGGCTACGACCACGTCTGGACGGGCCACCTGGTCAACGAGAGGCTCTACGAGAAGAGCGGGCACCTCGAGCACTACATGGACTCGATGTTTCCCCCGATGGTCGAGGGCGAGACGCGGTATAGGCTCAAGCCGATGAACTGCCCGAGCCATATGACGCTCTTCAACTCTCAGGCCCACTCGTACCGCGAGCTGCCCCTGCGCTACGCCGAGTTCGCCACCCTGTACCGCTACGAGAAGAGCGGCGAGCTCAACGGCCTGACCCGGGTACGGTCGCTGACCCAGGACGACGCGCACGTCTTCTGCACCCCGGATCAGGTCCAGGAAGAGTTCGCAAGAGCCCTGGAGATAGTGCGCGAGGTCCTCGACACCTACGGTTTTGCGGACTACCGCGTCCAGCTCTCGATGCGCGACCCGGACGACAGCAAGTACATCGCCGACGAGCAGAAGTGGGCCAGGGCCGAGAACGAACTGCGAGAGGCCCTCGACGCCGCCGGCATCGACTACGACGAGGAGGCCGGGGAGGCCGCCTTCTACGGCCCCAAGGCCGACTTCATGGCGAAAGACGTCCTGGGACGCGAGTGGCAGCTCTCCACGATTCAGGTGGACTTTATCCAGCCCATGCGGCTTGGGTGCGAGTACGTCGGGGAGGACGGTCAGGAGCACACGCCGGTACTCCTGCACCGGGCGGTGACGGGTTCGACGGAGCGGTTCTTGGGCGTCCTGATCGAGCACTACGCCGGAGCTTTCCCCGTCTGGCTCTCGCCGGTCCAGGCCGTGGTCATCCCGGTCGCCGACCGCCATATCGATTACGCCCGCGAGGTTGAGAAGCGACTGGCCGGTAGCGGTATTCGGGTCGAGGTGGACGACGCGCAGAGCAGCATGCAGAAGAAGATCCGGGAGAACGCGCGGCAGAAGATCCCGTACCTCCTGATCGTCGGCGACGACGAGGCCGGGGCCAAAACGGTCAACGTGCGCCGGCGGGGCGAGAAGCAGCAGGAGGCTCTGGGGGTGGACGTGTTCGCGGCGAAGGTCGTCGAGCAGAACAGGTCGCGCGAATAGTTTCATATAGACATGGGTGGCGGGCGGGGAGTATAATCTCAAGCGTAGTTGGGGTCCGCGCCGGTTCGGCGCACTTGAGAATCACGCCGAGGTACGGCGCAACGGCCCCGAAAACAGGAATTTGAGAGGAGTGGTGCACAGTAGCGACTGAAGAAGAGCCGCGAATAAACGGCCAGATCCGGGCGCGGAGCGTCCGGCTGATCTCGGCCAGCGGCGAGCAGTTGGGGAAGATGCACATCCGTCAGGCGATGGAGATCGGGGAGAGGGACGACCTCGACCTCGTAGAGGTGGCGCCGAACGCGGACCCGCCGGTGGTCCGAATGATGGACTACGGCAAGTTCAAGTACCAGAAGGAGCAGGCCCGTAAGGCGGCCCGCAAGAAGCAGGTCAACGTCAACGTGCGGGAGATCAAGCTCCGCCCCAAGATCGGGGACCACGACTTCAACACCAAGCGCGGCCACGTCGAGCGCTTCCTGCGCGGCGGCGACAAGGTGAAGGTCACGATCATGTTCCGCGGGCGCGAGGTCCAGCACCCCGAACTCGGCGAGAGGCTTCTGCGCCGGCTCGCGGGCGACCTGGACGAGCTCGGGCGCGTCGAGAGCCAGCCGAACCTGGACGGCCGCAACATGGTCATGGTGATGGCCCCGACCGCCAAGCGCGAGGTGAAGGAAGAGGGCGACGAAGAAGAGCCCGAACCGGAGCGGGTGCGGCGCTCGGGCAGCCGGCGCGAGAGGGCGGCCCGCAGCTAGCTCGCAGCCCAAGCAACAATTTGATACACTCTCGCCGCCGTAAAGAGGCGAAACGGCTTCGACTCGCGTGCCGTCAGCCTCTCAGAAAGTAGTCCACAGAGAAACGCGGAGGAAAAATGCCGAAGACGAAGACCCACCAGGGCGCCGCCGGGCGCTTCGCGGTGAGGAAGAAGGGCGGCCTGAAGCGTCGCAGGGCCGGCCACAACCACATTCTGGAGAAGAAGAGCCGTAAGCGGAAGCGGCGTCTGAACACCGAGACCGTCATCCACAAGTCCGACGAGAAGAAGCTCAAGCGTCTGCTGGGGGTGAGGTAGGATGGCCCGCACCGCGCGCAGCGTCCACGCCCGCAAGAAGCGTCGGAAGGTGCTGGAGCAGGCCAAAGGCTACCGGGGGACCAAGAGTACCTCGTACAAGAGGGCTAAAGAGCAGGTCTGGAAGAGCGGCGTCTACGCCTACGAGGGGCGCAAGCAGCGCAAGAGGGACTTCCGGTCGCTCTGGATTCAGCGGATCAACGCCGGGGCCCGCGAGCACGGCATGTCCTACTCGCAACTCATCCACGGCCTGCGTCTCGCCGAGGTGGACCTCGACCGCAAGATCCTGGCCGACCTCGCCGCCACCGAACCCGAGATCTTCGCCGGCATCGTCGCCCAGGCCAAGAACGCCCTCGACGGCAACCCCGTAGAGACCCGCGTAAAGGTCGAGTACGCTCCCAAGCCCGAGCCGCGGCAGCGGCCGAAGACCAAGGCCCGCCGCAAGCCCGCCGCTGAAACCGCGGCACCCGCGCAGCCCGAGCCGGAGGCGCACACCGAGGAGACCGTCGCCGAGGAAACCTCCGAGGTCGAAGCGACGGAGGCTGCCGAGCGCCGGGCGGAGGAGCTCGACGTGGACATCGAGTCCATAGATGAGGGTTCCGGTGCCGAGGGACGCGTGCTCGTCGAGGACGTCGAGGAGGCCGCCGAGGAGGAGGACAAGGTCCACGCGACCGACGCCGCCGAACGGAAGGCCGGGGAGCTTGGCGTGGACCTCTCGACGGTCGAAGGAACGGGCCAGGAGGGCCGCATCACCGTCGGCGACGTGGACAAGGCCGCGAAGGACAACGAAGACGGCTAACCCCTGGCACAGCATCTCGCCCAAGAGGGCGGCCAGGCTGGACACGAAGAAGCACCGGGAGGCCGAACGGCTCTTCTTGGCCGAGGGACCGGCGTTGGTACGAGAGTCCCCGACGTCCCCGGTGCGCCTCTTCGAGACAGAAGAAGAGGTCCGTCGCGTCTCGACGCTCACGACCCCGGCCGGTCCGGTCGGGGTCTTTCCGTTCCTGGACGTACCCGCCGGGGAGCTGCTGTCGGTCTCGGACCGCGTCGTCTTTCTGGACGGCGTGCAGGACCCCGGCAACGTCGGGACTATCATCCGGTCAGCCCACGCTTTCGACGCCGCCGCGGTCCTGTCTAAAGGGTGCGCGGATCTTTACAACCCAAAGACCGTCCGGGCCACGATGGGATCCCTGTTTCACGTTCGGGTGGCGCGAGAAACTGAGTCGGTTGAGTTTTTACGCTCGGCACATGAGGTCGGCTTCGAGACCGTCGCCGCGGTTCCCGAAGATGGGGATGCGCCGCCGGAGATGCCCGACGGGCGGCTCGTGATCGCCGTGGGCGCGGAGGGGGCCGGGCTCTCGCGACAGACCGTCGAAGCGTGCCGTCGGCGGGTGACCGTGCCGTCCAAAGCGGCCTCGCTCAACGCCGCGGTGGCGGCCTCGATCCTGCTCTACCAGGCATATACGCCTGTGCTACCATAAGCGCCCTTATGGCGGTTACAGAGCGGATAGAAGCACTGAAAACGGAGGCGCTTTCCGCCGTTCGGGACGCGGATTCCACGGCCGCCCTCGAAGACGTGCGGGTGCGCTTCCTCGGACGCTCGGCAGAGCTCACGGAGATCAAGAAGAGCATCGGGACGCTCCAGCCGGAGGAGCGCAAACAGGTCGGCCGGTCCTCGAACCTCGCGTCGCGCGAGATCGAGACGGCCCTATCCGATAAGACGGAGGACCTCGCCGCCGGCGAGCGCGAGGCGCGGCTTCGTGAGGAGGCCGTGGACGTCACGCTTCCGGGCGTGCCGTATCCGAAAGGGAACCTCCACCCGTCGCAGCGGATCATCGACGAGGTCGTGGACTTCTTCGTCGGGCTGGGCTACCGGGTGGCGGAAGGGCCGGAGGTCGAGACCGACTACTACAACTTCACCGCGCTGAACATACCCGGGGACCATCCCGCGCGCGGCGAGCACGACACCTTCTTTTTGGACGAAGGGCTGGTGTTGCGCACGCATACGTCGCCGGTCCAAATCCGGACGATGCTCTCGCAGGAGCCGCCCGTCTACGTGGTGTGTCCCGGGAGGACCTACCGCAACGACAACGACCCGACCCACACGCCGATGTTCCACCAGATCGAGGGCCTCGCCGTGGATCGCGGCCTCACCCTCGCGCATCTCAAGGGCACGCTCGCATCGATGGCCCGCCACGTCTTCGGCGAGGACGCGAAGGTCCGGCTGCGTCCCGGCTACTTCCAGTTCACCGAGCCCAGCGTCGAGCTAGACATAAGCTGCTTCGTGTGCGGCGGCACCGACCCCAACTGCAAGGTCTGCAAGGGCGCCGGCTGGCTGGAGATGCTCGGGGCGGGCATGGTGGACCCGGCGGTCTTGTCGGAGGTCGGCTACGATCCCGAGGAGTACACCGGCTTCGCGTTCGGGATGGGCCCGGACAGGATGGCGATGGTCAAGTACGGCATCCCCGACCTCAGGCTCTTCTTCGAGGGCGACCTCCGCTTTCTGCGTCAGTTTTAGTTTCTAGAAGGGAAACCCTTTGCGCGTTCCGTTGAGCTGGCTCCGCGAGTACCTGGACTTCGACCTTGGTGTTCAAGAGCTCGTCGACCTGTTCACCCTGCACAGCCAGGAGATCGACGGTGTCTACCGCCTCGGCGTGACCGAGGGCGAGATCGTCGTCGGTGAGGTCGTCGAATTCGGGCCGCACCCGAACGCCGATAGGTTGTCCGTCGCGAAGGTCGACCTCGGCGGCAGGGAGGTCCAGATCGTCGCCGGCGCCCCGAACCCGTACCCCGGAGCCCGCGTCCCCGTCGTCCTCCCCGGCAGCGTCATGGCCGACGGCACCAAACTCAAGAAAGCAAAGCTCCGCGGCCTCGAGTCGTACGGCATGATGATGAGCGAGCGCGAGCTCGGCATCTCCAACGAGCACGGCGGAATCCTCCTGCTGGACGATTCCTACGAGGTCGGACGTCCGGTCGCCGACTACTTCCCGAGCGGCGAGACCGTTATCGACATCGACGTGACGCCCAACCGGCCGGACCTGTGGGGCATGATCGGGGTTGCCCGCGAGCTGGCCGCCATACTAAAGACAAGTTTCCGAATCCCCGAACCGTCCTTCGAGCCCGCGGGAGAGCCCACTGAAGCCTACGGCCTGCGAGTGGAGGCCGAAGACCTCTGTCCCCGCTACGACCTGCGTCGGGTCTCGAACCTGACGCCGGGCGGCCAGGCCCCGGTCGAGATGCGGCGGCGGATCTTCGCCGCCGGGATGCGGCCTATCGGGGCGGTCGTGGACGCGACCAACTACGCGATGCTCGAGACGGGCCAACCTATCCACGCCTTCGACGCCGCGAAGGTGCGGGGCGGCATCGTTGTTCGGCGGGGCCGGGATGTGGAGCGGATCACGTTGCTCGACGGTTCAACCCGCGAGCTCGACGGCGGAATGCTGGTGATCGCCGACGAGGAACGCAGCCTGGTCATCGCCGGCGTCATGGGCGCGGAGGACGCGGAGGTCGGACCGGAGACGACGGACGCCCTGATCGAGGCAGCCACCTTCGACGGCAGCAACATCCTCCGGACGAGCCAGAAGCTCGGCCTCCGCACGGACGCCTCCGGCCGCTTCGAGCGCGGCCTGGACCCGAACATGGTCGACTACGCGATGGACCGCGTAACGGGCCTGCTCTCCGAGGTCGCCGGGGGCCGCGTCGCGCCGGACACCCTGAGCCACTACCCCGACCCCGTGCGGCCCTGGGACGTCTCGCTCCGTACAGGCCGCGCCGAGGCGCTGCTCGGGATGCCGGTCGAGCCGGACGAGGCGGCGGAGCGCCTAACCGCTCTCGGAGGCGAGGTCGGTCGGGAAGACGGGAAGCTGACCGTTGCCGTGCCGACCTTCCGGCGCGACCTGCGGCGCGAGGCGGATCTCATCGAAGAGGTCGGCCGTCTCGTCGGCTTGGACAAGATCCCGGAGGTCTTGCCGGGCGTGCCGCAGCCGGGCGGTCTCTCGCCGCGACAAAGGCGGACGCGGCTCCTGCGCCGCCTGCTCGCCGACCTGGGTCTCTCCGAGGCGATCACTTACCCCTTCGGCCCCCAACGGTGGTTCCGCGATCTGCACCCGAACGGCGGTGGCTCAGCCGTCCAGATAAAGAATCCCTTGAGCGCGGAGGGCCGTTACCTGCGCTCGGAGATCCTGCCCGGTCTGCTCGACGCCGCCGCCCGGAATAGGACCTTCGGCGCGCGCGGCGGCGCGCTCTTCGAGGTGGGCCGCGTCTTCGCCGCCTCGCCGCCCCCTGGAGGACTTCGTGACGCCGCCCTCCGTTTCCGCATGACGGGCGAGTTGGACGCGCTCGGCCCCGACGCGGAGCCCAACGCGACGTCGCTAATGGGCGTCGCCGAGAGCGAGCGTGTCGGCGTCGTGCTCGCCGGGACCGTACGGCCCGCCGGCTGGAACGCGCCGGAGGCCCGGGCCGGTTTCTTCGAAGCGAAGGGGATGGTAGGGCGGCTCGTGCCCGGGGCGTCCTTTGAGGGCGACGCCCCGGCATTCCTGCACCCGGGAAGGTCCGCGGTCGCGCGGGTGGACGGTCAAGAGGTCGGCTGGGTCGGAGAGCTGCATCCCGACGCGGCGGAGAAGTTCGAACTGGACGGGTGGACGGTTGCGGCCTTCGAGCTTGATGTGGCCGCCTGCGAGCCGGACGCCACGCCGCGGTTCGAGCCCTTCGTCAACGTGCCCGCGGTGGCGCGGGACCTCGCCGTCCTTGTGGACGAGAACGCGCCGGTGGGGGAGATGCTGGGCTCTATAGAGGAGCTTCGCAGCCCGATCCTGGTCGAGGCGTGGGTCTTCGACGTCTATTCCGGGAGCCAGGTTCCCGAGGGTAAGAAGAGCGTGGCGTTCGGGTTCGTCTTCCAGGGGGAGCGGACGCTGACGGACGAAGAGGTCGACGCGGAGATCGGACGGTTCGCCGGGCGGCTCGGAGAGCGGTTCGGGGCTCGGGTCAGGAGCTAGGCTTCGCGGGCGGCCACTCGTCGCGGAGCACGCTCATCAGGACGGCGTCGTGGAAGCCGTCGGCGCGGCGGACGGCCCTTCTGAGGCGTCCTTCGTGCCGGAAGCCGAGTCTTTCGTAGGTCGAGATCGCGGTTTCGTTGAACTCGAAGACGCTCAGGCCGACGCGGTTCAGGTCCAACTCCTCGAACCCGTAGCGGACGATCAGCTCTATGGCCCCGGTCCCGTAACCGTGGTGCCTGTACTCGGACTCTCCCAAGATGACGGAGAGGTCGGACGAACGGTTCGCCTCGCTTATGCCCATCAGGCTGATGACCCCCACGGGCTCGCCGTTGCCTTCGACGTGGATGGCGAAGGAGTCGTCGGTCGTGGACATCTCCCGCTCTTCGAAGAGGCGCCGGACGGCGGACCGGCCGAGCGGGGCGGCGGCCCAACTGGTGAGGTGCCAGATCTCGGGGTCCCCGTACCACTCCGCGTAGAGGTCGTAGTTCGTGGGCTCGTGGCGCCGCAGCTCGACGCCGG
This sequence comes from uncultured Rubrobacteraceae bacterium, assembly GCA_964250345.1. Lineage (GTDB taxonomy): Bacteria > Actinomycetota > Rubrobacteria > Rubrobacterales > Rubrobacteraceae > Rubrobacter_D. The sequence continues at coordinate 6,017 of CAXUFZ010000033.1, read as the reverse complement.
CGCCCCGCAGAACCGTCGTCTTACCTCCCAGCCGCACGCGGATGAATATACCCCCTTTGCGGCGAAGCTACCCGGTTTGGGGAGAGGCCGCTATGCTAGAATCCGCCGGAGATGAAAGCTATACCAGACCGCATCGTCACCCTGGGTTTCGGCAAGCACGTGCGGGCGGACAGGGTCGTGGCGCTCGTCCCCATCGAAGAGGACCGGGGCCCCGGACGCCGCACGCTCGTCTACGTGGACGGTCTCCCCGACCCGCTCGTCGCCGGCCGTACAGAGGCCACCATCCTGCGCGACATGGTCGGCGTCGAGAGCGGCGCCAGCGAGCTTCTGCGGGAGCTGCAGGTCCAGATCGGTCAGGTCAGGCCGCTCCTGAAGTCTTCAATCCGCTCCGAAGCCGGCCTCGACCTCGACGAACTTTCACGCCGCATTACGGACCTCACCGGAGAGCAGGGCTCCCCACGGATGTTTTAGGCCCGGAGTTCTACGACCGCGACCCGCGCGAGGTCGCCGTGGACCTCCTCGGCTGCATCGTCGTCCACGAAACCCCGCAAGGCCGCGCCGCCGGCGTCATCGTCGAGACCGAGGCTTACAGGCCCGAGGACCCCGCTTGCCACGCCTACAAAGGCCCCACCATGCGCAACCGGAACATCTTCAGCGGGCCGGGCACGGCCTACGTCTACCTCTCCTACGGCGTCCACAAGCTGTTCAACATCTCTTGCGAAGGAGAAGGCGTGGGCAGCGCCGTCCTTATCCGGGCGCTGCGTCCGGCGGAGGGCCTTGAGCTTATGGAGGCGAGACGCGGTCGCGCGAAGGACCTTTGCAACGGTCCGGGAAGGTTGACCCAGTCATTGGGCGTAGAACTGACGCTCGACGGCGAGACCGTCACGGATGGACCGTTGACCATCCTCGACGGAGACGATCCGGAGGAGGAGATAGTCGCGACGACCCGCATAGGCATAAGCCGCGGCGTCGACCTACCCTGGCGTTACCTGACGCTGGGAGACAAAAACATCTCCATGGCGCCGAAGACTATCGACGAGAGTGGCCTGCGGCGGGGGCGCTGGAAGGCGCCGCGCTAGCCGACGCGCTCGCGGACGCGGAGCTCTCTGATGCCGCTTTTCCGCGCCTGTCCCGCGACGGCTCGGCGCTCGCGGAGGCGGCGGCCTCTCTGCGAGAGCGGTCCGACCTCTCGCGGCGGGGCTCGGGGCTGGCAGAGGCGCTCGCCGAGGCGCCGGACGCGGCGTTCCGCCGCTCTCGGTTCGGCGCGGGGCTGACCGCGGCGAGATCGTCCGGGGCCGCGCCCGCGTTGTCGGTGCCGGGCGGGTTGTTGGATCTGCTGTTTTCGGGGGCGGGGCCGTCTTCGGGGGTCGTGCTCTCGGCCTCCTCGGGCGGCATCTCGACGCCCTCGAATTCTTCGATCGGCTCGCCCGCCATGGTGTCTTCCATGTAGGTCTGCCAGATCTCGGCCGGCGTCACGCCGCCTGAGAGGCCGTTGAGCTTCCTGGCGTAGTCGAGGGTGTACTCCAGGGTCTCGCCGCCCTCGCCGTAGCCCATCCAGAGGCCCGTGACCATCTGCGGGACGTAGCCGACGAACCAGGCGTCGAAGAAGTTCTCGCTCGTGCCCGTCTTGCCGGCGACGGGCCGCTCGCCGAGCGCCGCGTCCTTGGCGATGCCCTCGGTGACGTCGCCCATCATCAGCTCGGTCGCCTTGTGCGCGATCTCCTCGTCTATGACCTGCTCACCTTGGGTCTCCTCCGGCGCCTCGTAGAGGACCTCCGTCTCGCCGCCCTCGGTGCCGACGACCTTCGAGATGGTGGTCGGTTCGACGAGCCTGCCGCCGTTGGCGATGGTCGCGTAGGCGGTCGCCATGTCGAGGGGGGAGACCTCCTGCGTGCCGAGCACGACCGACGGGTGCGGGTAGGGACCGAAGTCCGCGCTCACCCCGAGGCGTTTGGCGACGTCGATGATCGCCGCCGGGCCACCGTCCAGCCCGCGGCCTTCCGCGTTCATGACGAGGTCCGTGAACACGGTGTTGTCCGACCACCAGAGCGCCTCTTTCAGGGTCATCTCGCCGCGCACGATCCCGTCGTAGTTCCTGACCTTCCACTTCTCGGGCTTGTCCAGGCCGGGGACGTCGACCATGTACTCCTTCTTCTCGGAGACGTACTTCGTCTCGGGGTCGATGCCCTGCTCCAGGGCCGCGATGAGGGCGAACGGCTTGAATGAGCTGCCCGGTTGTCGGCGGCCTTGCGTGACGAGGTTGAACTGCGCGTTCGGGTCCCGGTTGCCGACCATCGCCTCTATCTGGCCGGTCTCCGGGTCGAGCGACACCAGCGCGAGGTCCGGGTCGTTGGCGCCCGGGAGGTAGCCGCCCGGACCGTACAAGATCTCGCGGGCCGAAACTTGGGTCTCGAGGTCTATGGTCGTGTAGACGCTCATGTTCCCGCTGAGCACGGTGTTGGCCCCGTACCGGGCGACAAGTTCCTCCTCCACGAGGTCCGCGAAGCTCTGCGTGAGCGACGGCCCTTCGAGCCCGGACGCGACCATCGGCGCCGCCGGCCACTCCTCGGGCATGGGCACCTCCAGGCCCTCGTTGAGGTCTTGGCTGGAGATGTAGCCGGTCTCGAACATCTTCCTGAGCACCAGGTCCCTCTGCGACTGGGCGGCCGCGCGGTCTTGTCCGAGCGTTGACGGGGACCAGAGCAGCCCGACGAGCGCCGCGGACTCGGGGATGGTCAGGTCCTCGACGGACTTGTTGAAGTACGTCTCGGAGGCGGCCTGCACCCCGTAGGCGTTGGAGCCGAAGTAGACCGTGTTGAGGTAGTCGGCGATGACCTGGTCCTTGTCCTCCTGGTAGACGCTGCGCTCCAACTCGACGGCTATGAGGGCCTCTTTGACCTTGCGCGTGATCGAGCGGTCGTGCGAGAGGTAGGCGTTCTTGACGTACTGCTGGGTGATGGTGCTGGCCCCCTCGACGGCCGAGCCGGCCCGGATGTCCACGTAAAGGGCGCGCATGATGCCCCACAGGTCCACCCCGCCGTGGACGCGGAAGCGCTCGTCCTCCTTCGCCACCAGCGCGTTCAGGAGTTGGGGCGGCATCTCCGATAAGGAGGCCGTCTTGCGGTTCTGGCCCTGGAAGATCGTGCCGATCACGCGCCGCGAGTCGTCGGTCTCCGCCGTCGGCGCCGAGTATATGTAGGTCGGATGCGTCTCGAAGTTCTGCGGCGCTTCGAGCTTCTTGACGGCCTGGATGACCCCCACGTACCCGCCGGCCGCGAATGCGAGCCCGCCGACCGCCAGGCATAGCAGCAAGACCCCGAAGGCGCGCAGGATCTTCGCCCCGATACCCTTCTTTTTGGAAGCCTGCTTCTTGCGACCGGAGGGGAGACGAACGGGCCGCGCGGGAGCCGGGCTCTTCTGGGTCCCCGCGCCCGTCCCACGACCCCTTCTGCTCTGGTGGGTGCGAGCCATCGAGCCGGTATACTACACTACCCGCAAGCACGTTACATTCCGGTTGCGAAAAGGTTGCGAGGCCCTTATGACGGACGGTCCCAACGTGGAATCCATCTACCGCAGCGCGGTCGACGTCATCCCCCGGGAAGAGCTCGACCGCCGCCTGAAAAGCGGCCGACCGCTCCGCGCCAAACTCGGCATCGACCCGACCGCCCCCGACATCCACCTCGGCTTCGTCGTCGTCCTCAAAAAGCTGCGAGCATTTCAGGACCTCGGGCACACTGCGGTCCTCGTCATCGGGGACTACACCGCGAGGGTTGGGGACCCATCGGGCCGCTCGAAGACCCGCCCGATCCTCTCCCCCGAACAGATAGACACGAACACCCGCACGTACCTAGAACAGGCGTACATGGTCTTGGACGAGGAGAAGACCGAGGTCCGGCGCAACTCCGAGTGGCTCGCGCCGCTTACGATGGCCGACGTCATAGACCTGACCCGGGCCACCACGGTCGCCCGGGTTCTGGAGCGCGACGACTTCAGCAAGCGGTTCGCCGCCCAGGACCCGATCACCCTGACCGAGCTCCTCTACCCGCTCATGCAGGCCTACGACTCCGTCGCCATAGACGCCGACGTCGAGCTCGGCGGTACGGACCAGCTCTACAACCTCCTTATGGGCCGCCAGGTCATGGAATACTACGGTAAGACCCCGCAGTGCGTCCTCACGACCCCACTTCTCGTCGGCACCGACGGCCAGGTCAAGATGAGCAAATCCATCGGCAACTACATAGGCGTCACTGACGATCCCCGTCAGATGTTCGGCAAGGCCATGAGCATCCCGGACCACCTCATGCGCGACTACTACGAGCTGGTGCTGGACAGTTCTCCGCCCGAAGGCCAGCCCGTCGAGCAAAAGCGCGAGCTCGCGCGTTCTCTGGTAAGGACGTTCCACGGTGAGTCGTCCGTCGGGGACGCGGAGAAGACCTTCGACGCCGTTGTGCGACGGGAGGTGCCGGATGACGCGCCGGAGGTAGAGGTTCGGGATGGGGAAGAGGTGTGGATCGTGGACCTCATCGTCCGCGCGGGCTTCGCGAACACCAACGGCGAGGCCCGTCGCTTCGTCCGGGGCGGCGCCGTGCGGATCGGGGGCGAGGTCATTGGTGACGAGAAGGCCACGTTCCTCTCAGCCGACCTTAAGGGCAAGGTGCTTCAGGTGGGCAAGCGGCGTTACGCCAGGCTCGTCGTGATCGGTTAAGGGACGGTTAAACGGATTTTCCCGGCGGACCCTTGACGCCATCGACCGCGAGGCTATAATCCCCGTCGCCGATGAGATCCGGGGCGTTTAACAGCGCGGACGGGGCGTCGGTGGGGCAGAGAGAGTGGTGCCCTAGAATCCTCGAAAAGGGGATTGACTCCCAAAGGGTCGGTGCTATACTTCTCTGGCTGATGACGGGGAACGAATTGATAACCGAGAGGGCTTTATAAGGTAGGACTCCCGACAGATTGGGAGCGTTTGCCGGCCCACCGAGAGGTGGGCGTTATTGTCCCCGGAGATTCGTCTCCGCAGCTCCGCCGAGAGGCAGGGGCCTGAGGCTTTGAAAACTGAATAGCAGCGAAAGAATGGGTGACAATAGGAACCCGTCATAAACGCCGAGATACGACTCTTCGCGGTCCGAGAGTTTAATGCCGGACCGTCGAGCAGGTGGCGCCTGCACCAACGTGGCTATAGTTCCTTCGGGAGCAGAAGCTAGTTCGGAGAGTTTGATCTTGGCTCAGGACGAACGCTGACGGTGTGCTTTAGGCATGCAAGTCGAACGAGAAAGCCCTTCGGGGTGAGTAAAGTGGCGAACGGGTGAGTAACACGTGGGCAACCTGCCCCTCGCAGGGGGACAACCGGAGGAAACTCCGGCTAATACCCCGTAAGCTTGTTGGGTCGCATGGCTCTTCAAGGAAAGGTAGCTTCGGCCATCCGGCGAGGGATGGGCCCGCGTTGCATTAGCTAGTTGGTGGGGTAACGGCCCACCAAGGCGACGATGCGTAGCTGGTCTGAGAGGATGATCAGCCACACTGGGACTGAGACACGGCCCAGACTCCTACGGGAGGCAGCAGCCAGGAATCTTGGGCAATGGGCGAAAGCCTGACCCAGCAACACCGTGTGAGTGATGAAGGCTCTAGGGTCGTAAAGCTCTGTTGATAGGGACGAAGGGCGAAGGGTTAATAGCCCCTAGCTTGACGGTACCTTTCGAGGAAGCCCCGGCTAACTACGTGCCAGCAGCCGCGGTAATACGTAGGGGGCGAGCGTTGTCCGGAATTATTGGGCGTAAAGAGCGTGTAGGCGGTTCGGTAAGTCTGCTGTGAAATCCTGGGGCTCAACCCCGGGCGTGCAGCGGATACTGCCGGGCTAGAGGGTGGTAGAGGCGAGTGGAATTCCGAGTGTAGCGGTGAAATGCGCAGATATTCGGAGGAACACCAGTAGCGAAGGCGGCTCGCTGGGCCACACCTGACGCTGAGACGCGAAAGCGTGGGGAGCAAACAGGATTAGATACCCTGGTAGTCCACGCCGTAAA
>CAXUFZ010000032.1:0-18756 GCA_964250345.1 uncultured Rubrobacteraceae bacterium | reverse complement strand
ATCCACCGCCTCCCCCCCCACCAGCAACCCCCGGGGGGGGGGGACGCCCCCGCCCCCCCCCCCGGCCCCGGCCTCGACCGGCGGCCCCGTACCGCCGGGCAACGACGACATCTCCAAGACGTGCCTCACCCTCGACGAGTTCCTGTGGAAGATAGCGCGCCACAAGACCGTGGAGACCGACCGGGCCCACGTTATGATCGCCGCCGCCATGCTGGGCAAAGACGTCCGATACCGCGCCACCACCTACCACAAGGTCCCCGCCATCGCCGAGTACTCCCTCAAGCGGTTCCCCGTGGAGCGCCTGCCGGACGCGTCCTTCTGGAAGGCCGCCGGGAAGGCCGCGGCCCCGGGAAAGACGTAGCGGCCTCGAGGTCGCATCAACGCGGCGACGGACCTCCCGGATCTCAAGCATCTTCGGGCATCGGGCGCGGCGCTTCGCCGTCGGGCCAGAGCACCACCCGGACGGCCAGCGTCCCGTCGCGGATCAAGCCCGCGACGGCGTCGGCGAGTTGCTCGGTGGTACGGGTCCACCGGTCGGCGGGACGCCTATGCCGGCCACCAGAAACGGCGCCATAGGAGAGCTACCGCCCACCCCGATGAGACCAGGAAGGGTGGGCGGTGGCGTCGAACGCGTTCGGGTCGGGCCGTTAGGCCCGGTTGAACTCCGGGACGGCCTGCAGGAGGCCCTGCTCCTCGAGGTAGCCGACGACCCGCGCGGCGCTCTCGGCGGGCTCCTCCTCGTTGGTCCTGATGTGGAGCTCGGGGGCCACGGGCGGCTCGTAGGGGTCGGAGACGCCGGTGAACTGCGGGATCTCACCGCTAAAAGCCTTCGCGTAAAGACCCTTCACGTCCCTGTCCGCGCACACGTCGAGCGGCGCGTCCACGAAGATCTCGATAAAGCCCTCGCCCACGTTGCGCCTGACCTGGTCCCGGATCTCCTTGAACGGCGAGATGGCCGAGACGATCACACCCACGCCATTGCGCGTCAACAGGTCCGCCACAAACCCGATCCTCAAGACGTTCGTGTCCCGGTCCTCGCGGCTGAAGCCGAGACCCTTCGACAGGTTCGTCCGCACGATGTCCCCGTCGAGAACCTCGATCTTGCCGTGCCGCATCCTGAGCTCGCGCTCCACGATATCCGCGATCGTCGTCTTCCCGGCCCCGGATAGTCCCGTGAACCAGAGCGTGAAGCCGCCCCTCTTCCCGTCCGCCATTGCTACCTCCCTTTTACTTTCGGTTACTTGTTGTTGCTACCGCGCCCAGTTTAACAAAAGTTAACGATTCTTCTAGCCCGTCTTCTGGCCTTCCATGAGGACCTCGATGACCTCCGGGCGGCTGAACTCCGGCGGCGGGTACTCGCCCTTGGAGAGCATCTCGCGCACCTTGGTGCCCGAGACGAAGACGTGGTTCTCCTTGGAGTGAGGGCAGGTCTTGGTCGTGCCCATGCCCTGGCACGTCAGGCAGAAGAAGGAGTGCTCGAAGAAGAGGGGCGTGAGGCCTATCTCCCCTTCCTCGAACTCGTCGAAGATGTGCTGGGCGTCGTAGTCGCCGTAGAACGGGTTGCCCTGGGAGTCCTTACCCGGGCCCGCGTGGTCGCGGCCGACGATGAAGTGGGTGCAGCCGTAGTTCTTGCGGCAGACGGCGTGGAAGACCGCCTCGCGCGGCCCACCGTAGCGCATCGCCGCCGGGAAGACGCCGAGAAGCGTCCGGTCCTGCGGGTAGTACTTCTCCAGGATGACCTCGTAGGAGCGCATCCTGACGTCGGCCGGGATGTCCTCGGCGCGGGTCTCGCCGACCAGCGGGTTCAGGAGCAGGCCGTCCACGATCTCCAGCGCGCTCTTCTGGATGTACTCGTGCGAGCGGTGGACGGGGTTGCGGGTTTGGAAACCGACGACGCGCTTCCAGCCCTTCTCGGCGAAGACCTTGCGGAGATCGCGCGGCTCGTAGTGGTACTGGGGGAACGGCTTCGGGTTCGGGTCGTCGACGAGGAGGGTGACCTCGCCCCCGATCAGGACGTCCTTCTGCCGGTAGACGGCGGCGACACCGGGGTGCTCGTCGTTGGTCGTGCCGAAGACCTCGCGGGCCTCGCGCTCCTTGTCGTAGGAGTACTTGTCCTCTACGGTCATCGTGGCGAGGACGCGGCCCTCCTCGTTCGCCAGCGCGACCTCGTCGCCGACGTTGATGGCGTCGGCTTCGGAGCTGTCGACGGAGAGGGTGATGGGGAGGCTCCAGACCAGGCCGTTTTTGAGGTGCATCGTCTCGACGACGAGGTCGTAGTCCTCCTGGACCATGAAGCCGGTGAGCGGGGAGAAGACGCCCGTGGAGATCATCTCCAGGTCCGACAGGGCGCGCGGGCCGAGCGTTGCCTTGGTCAGGCCCTCGGCCTTCTGGAGTAGTTCGTCGCGTTCGCCCTCGGGGGCTCGGCGGTCTACCAGTTCGCCGCCGTGGGGGGCGATGGTGGTGAACTCGGTGCTGCTGATGGTCATGCGTTTACCTCCGCGGGGTTTCGGGCCTCCGTGGCCGATGGCTTTTCGTCGGGCAACCTGCGCAAAACGCGCCCGGCGAGGCCGGCCGCGCAGTGGTTCCATGGACGCTCCCCGACCACCCAGAGCCTGATCTCGCCGGCGTGCCCCCGCGAGATCTCCAGGAAGCGGTCGTACCCCATGCCCGAGCTTTCGAGGAATTCTCCCCAGTCCTCCCAGAGAAGGTCCGCGACGAAGGCCGCGTCCGCTATGAGGCGGGAGCCCTCCTCAGGGTTCTCTTCGAGGAGGGAGCGCGTCTCGGCCCGTTTCTCGACGGGCTCCTCGCGCACGGGGAGTCTCTCTTGGGCACGCGTCAATCAGTACCTCACCGCTTCGTGCTCGACCGGGGCGCGGTCCGTCCCGGCGTAGTCGTTCAGGTGTTCCTCGTAGTCTATGAAGAGCGGGGCTTCAGGATCAAAGGCCCGCTTCAAACTGCTAAAGGCCACCCGTTTGTCCAAAGCGTCAAGCTTATCCAAAGCCTGCGGTTTGTCAAGCGGCCGGGTTAACAATTGGTCTTTCACGTGCCCGAAGGCTTCCAGGCCCTCTTCGCTCCGGATCAGGACGCTGGAGTAACCGTCCGCGCTCCCGACGCTCCCGACGCTTATGTCCGCCGCGTGGCCCATGAAGTCCGCGCACTCGTCGCAGCCCTTGAGGGCGGCGCCGTGGAAGTCCCGGATCGGCTCCTCGAAGATGGTCTCGCCTTCGAGGTCCTGCACGATCAGCTTGCCGCGCATGATGTCCACGCGGCCGACCTCGTCCAGGTCGACGTCGCGCTTGTCCCGGATCTCCTCCAGCATCAGCTTCTCGTAGTTGAAACTCTTGGTGCAGAGAAGCGCGATCGTCAGCGTTATCGCCTCGACCTTGGACGATCCCCAGGTCCAGGGCCTCGCCTGCATCGCTTTTATCCCCTCGATCTCGCACGGCGTCCCGACGACGGCGATCCGCGGGTTCGGCGGCAGGTCGTAGCCCTTGAAGTCCACGTGCCCGAGCGCGAGCGTCTGGTTGTAGAAGGAGCCGGCGCACTCGCGGACCTCGTCCGGAGTGGTGGCGAGAAAGGCCTCGCCCTTCCACCGTTCGGTCGCGCTCTCGCGGGCGAGCAAAGCACCGTCGATCTGGTCGTTCTCCAGCAGCGAAATAAGCAGCGCGCTCACGAACCCGCCGTCCTGGACGCCTTCTATCTCCGGGTCCACCTTCGCCGTGTAGCTCTCCTCGACGTGGCCCATGCCGTCGAAGCCGTTCCCGTTCCTGTTGCCCGTGATCTTCCACGTCGCCTCGTACTGCAACCCGCCCCTCGGGCAGAAGTCCCAGCACAGCGAACAACCCGTGCACATCTTGACGAGCTCCGGCAGATCGTCTGAGCCAATACCGATGGAGTCCGTCGGGCAGGCCGCCACACACACGCCGCACTGCACGCAGCGGTCCGCGTCGATGACGGCCTTCTCCAGGTCCCAGAACCAGACCTTCCCCGGCGCCTCCTCGACGTCGTTCATCAACTCCCGGATGTCGAAGCCCGCCATTACGACCCCACCTTTGCGGGCTTGCGGAGCGCCTCGCGCAGTTCCTTGTTCTTCTTACGCCGGGCCCACTCGTGGAACCGCTCGCCCTCGCGGCCCTCTTCCTTGAATTGCTCGAAGACGGCGACCAGGGCGTCGGGCACTTCTTCCGCGGGCTTCGCGCCCTCGACCCAGTCGATGAAGGCGGCGTCGCGGCCGAGGGAGCCGCCGAGGCCGATGTCCACGCCCTCGACGATGGCGGTCTTCGTCTTCGCCGTCTCGCCGCGGAAGCCTACGTCCCCGATCTGGGGCTGCGCGCACGACGCCGAACAACCCGAGAAGTGCATCCGCACGGCCTCCTGCCCCACGTCCCCGACCCGCTCGTCCATCTCCTTCGCCCACTCGACCGCCCGGACCTTGGTCTCCACGATCCCGAACCGGCAGAACTCGCTCCCGGTGCACGCCACCACCCCGCGCTCGAACGCCCCGGGGTTCGGCGAGTACCGCTCCAGGAGCGGCTCCGCCAGCAGGTCGTCGAGCCTCTCCTCCGGCACACCGGTGATTACGAGGTTCTGGTCCGTCGCCAGCCGTACCTCCGCACCGTACTCCTCCGCGAGGCGTCCGGCCTCGGTGAACTGCTCGCCGCCCATGCGGCCGACGGGGACGTTCAGGCCGACGTAGAACAGGCCGTCCTTCTGCGGGTGGACGCCGACGTGGTCGCCGCGGTAGCGCTTCGTCAGGTCCTCGCCGGCCGGCGTGAGCTCGACGGAGACGCGCTTCTCGAGCTCCTCGCGGAAGGCCTCGGGGCCGAGCTTTTGCACGAGGTAGCGCATCCGGGCCGTCCAGCGGTTCTCGCGGTCGCCGAGCTCGCCGAAGACCTGGGCGATGCCCCGCGTGATCTCCACCGCGTCCTCCGGCCTGACGAACACGTCGATGTCGGACGCCATCCGCGGCCCGTCCGAGAGCCCGCCCCCGACGCGCAGGTTGAAGCCGACGGTCCCGTCATCGAGCCTCGCGGGCAGGAGGCCGATGTCGTTGATCTCTGCCTGCGCGCAGTCCTCGAGGCATCCCGTCACGCTCATCTTGAACTTGCGCGGCAGGTTGGCGTACTCGCGGTTGCCGGTGAAGTAATCGCTTATGGCCTGGGCGATGGGGTAGGCGTCGATGACCTCCTCGTGGTCGAGGCCGGAGACGGGGCAGCAGAGGACGTTGCGCGCCGAGTCGCCGCAGGCCTGCACCGTCGTGATGCCGGCCTCTTCGAGCCTGCGCCAGACCTCGGGGATGTTCCGCATCTTGAGCCAGTGCATCTGGATGTCCTGGCGGGTGGTGATGTCCAGGAAGTCGTTGCCGAAGTGGGGGTTTGGGATCGGGCCGTGGGCGAAGTCCGAGGCAATCCTCCCAACGACTTTCGCCTGGGTGGGGCTCAGGACGCCGCCCGGGACCTTTACCCGCATCATGAACGCGTCGCCGCCCTGCTTTTGCGGGTAGATGCCCACCCACTTGAGGCGCTCGACCTCGCCGGGGACCTCGTCCATCTTGGAGAGGTCCTCCGAATAGGTGTCTATGATCGCCTGTTGCACATCCAGGGGATGGCGCTCAAGCTTTATCTTCTCCACCCTGTTGAGGGTCTCGCCCTCGTTGAGAAAACGCATCGAGAAAAAACCTCTTCTAGAAAGCTCGGTCTTCGGGAGAAGCCCGCCCAGGGCCGGTTTGTTTTGCCGCTACCCGGCGCGTTCGATCCGGCCGTCCACCCAGTGGATGCCGCACTCGGTCTTGTCGGTGCCGGACCAGCGGCCGGCCCTGGGGTCCTCGTCGTCGTGGACAGGACGCGTCTGCGGCTCGCAGCCGATGCTCTTGTAGCCCTGATGGAGCAGCGGGTTGACGGGGACTTCGTGCTCGCGGACGTAGTCCCAGACCTGCTCGTCGGTCCAGTCGGCGAGCGGCGCTACCTTGGCCGCGGCGTAGCGGTCCTCCCAGGCGACGATCTTCGTACTCGCCCGCTGCGGCGTCTGCACGCGGCGGATGCCCGTCATCCAGGCGTCGTAGCGCTGGAGGCCCCTCTGCAGGGGCTCTATCTTGCGGATCTGGCAGCACAGGTCCGGCGAGCACGTCCGCATCTGCTCCCCGTAACGCTCGACCTGCTCCTCCACCGTGAGCGCCGGCCTGAGCACCTCGACCGGCAGCTTGTAGCGGCGCATGACCTCTTCGCGGAACTCGGCGGTCTCCCTGAAGATGAAGCCGGTGTCGATGGTCAGGACGGTGACCTTGTCGGTGATCTTGGAGATCATGTCGAGCAGCGCCATGCCCTCCCCGCCGCCAAACGACGCCGAAAGGGCCAACCCATCCCCGTAGGCCTCAACGGCCCACTCGATTATCTCGCGGGGATCGGACCCCTCCAGACGGTTGGACTCGAGGTCCAGTTGCTGTGGGTCCGACAGGGTCTGTCTCCTTTGGTGCGAACGCAGGGCTTCGGGCATCTTATCCCTCCAGTGTGATCAAGGTGTAGAAAAGAGGTGGATCAGGCACGCGGGCCGCTACATCGAGCGCCCGCGCAGGGGGCCGTGAACATTCGCCCCGTCGCCCGTCCCTGCGTACCTTGCAACTCCATGTGCCGGATACTAAGCCCAAGATTGCTTTACGTCAACAAAACTCCGACACAAATTGTCGGATTTAACCGAAATGTCTGTTTCGGGCGCTTCTAGGTTCCCGGATCGGCCGATCTCTCGTCGCCGTTCGGCCTTCCGCGGTGGCGGATGGCGCGGGCGTAGAGCAGGAGCGTCGGGGAGAGGATGAGGCCGGCGACGGTCAGGGCGGTTCGGACGCCGGCCAGGTTGCCGATGACGCCGATGACGGGCCCGGCGGAGGCCTCACCCAAGGCGCCGGACTGGCTGCCCATCGAGATCACGGTTGCTCGGACACCCGGTTCCAGCCCCTCGTTGAGCCACGTTAGATACAGGGGCTCCGAGAGCGTGCGCGTCAGGCTGGCGAACCAGAAGGCCGCGAGCGCGAACGCGAAAGATCCCGCCAGCGCGAAGGCGAGCATCCCCACGATGGTAAGGGCGTTCAGGACGAGCAGGAGCCGGGCGGCCACCGCGGCGTCGCCCACGTTCAGCCTCCGCCCCACCACCTCGGCGGCGAGGTAGCTCAGGACAAGGGCGCCCGCGTTCAGGACGCCGAACCAGACCACGGGGTCCAAGGCCCCTAGCGACGGAAGCCCGATGCCGTCCAAGAAGTGCTTGGCGTAGAGTCGGTCGAAGCCCTCCTCGGACATCCCGGAGACCACGGCCACGACGAGCAGGATGAGCAGCACCGGGCGGGCGCGGACGAGGCGGACGCCACCGCGCGCCGTGTTCCCAACCTGTCGCAGGGAGGAGCGCCCTTCGCGCGGGGACGGCCGGAAGCGGCGCTCCGGCATCGCGAAGAAGAGGACGATGCCGAGCGCTACGGTGAGGGCGCCGCCTATGAGTAGGGGCAGGTTCAGGGCGACCGTGGCGATGACGACGCTCAGGACCACGCCCAGAAGAGAACCCACGTAGTCCGCCTGCTCGCCGCGGAGGTAGACGCGGCCCAGGTCGCGTTCGGGGGCTTCGTCCGCGATCCAGGCCTCCAGCGCCCCGCTGATGAACGTGTAGCCCACGCCCCATACCATCTGCGAGATCAGGACCGGCCAGAACAGGGGTATGGCCCCCTCCAGCGCGAACCCGACACCCATCAATAGGAACCCGGTTATGACCGAGCGGCGGCGGCCGTAGGTGTCCGCGAGGACGCCGGTCGGCACCTCGAAGACCAGGACCGCCACCTCGAGCGCCGTGCCGAGCAGCACGAGCCGCAGGGGGTCGAGGCCGACCTCCTCGATCCGGTACACCGAGGCGACCGTCGCGTACAGCATGAAGAAGAGCGCGAACGCTCCCTTGATCCCCAGATAAACCGGGTAAGGCCCGAAACGGTTCACCGGCGTCTCATCCCCGAGCTACGCGCCGCACTGCCGGCAGGTCGAACGCCCATCCTGGGCGGGTTAGAGGGTCATCGATGCCAACCGGCGCGGTGGGTTGCGCTCGCGGCAACCTACCCGATACCCGTGGGGTCGTCTTCGGCGAGTATCCTGTACAGTTGCCGCCGGACGCCGACCAGGAGCCGGCCAGCCTCGGCGATCTGGGCCTCGGAGCCCACGTCCGCCACCTGCCTCGTCGCCATGGAGACCTGCCCGACGAGGTCGCGCAGCTCGACGAGCCCCTTGCTGAAGTCCCCGGTCGCCGTCTCCCAGGTGGTGTCCAGTTCGTCGCGGTGCTCTCGCACGTGGGCGCGCCCCTCCTCCGTTAGATGGACGACCTTGCGTCCCGCGGATTGCTCGATCCGGACCAAACCTTCGTCCTCCAAGTGCTGCAGGGCCGGATAGACGGAACCCGGGCTCGGCCGCCAAAGTCCTCCGCTGCGCTCGCCGATCTCCTGGATGATCTGATAACCGTGCATGGGCCTCTCGGTCAGCAGAATCAGGATCGCCCCGCGCACATCCCCATGTCCCCTCCGCCTCGGCCCGCGTCTGGACCTTCGACCGCGAGGGTCATCGACCGGGCCCCCACCCCGCGCATCGTCCCACGGTACCCCACCGAATCCGAACCGCTCTCGCCCGTGACCGCCCCGCGAGGCCATGGCTACCCGCAAGATCCGCGACAGCCGACTCCACCCGCCACCGAAGCGCAAACCGCCGATCACATCCGTCGAACGCATCTGCTCTCTCCCCGTATCCAACTCTGTCTAACGATAGCTCAACGATATATCGTAATAGCTCGACCGTCAAGTGTGGGCGGAAGGGTTCGAAGCTCGGCGGGCTGGACCGGCTTGGATCCCCTACCAAACCAGGCCAGGGATGGCGCAACGGATAGCTGCGGCCGGACCTGGCAGTAATGGCGCAAGCTCTTGTACTGCCGGCGTTGGCGGTAAAGTCCTGAACGTGGCATCCCGCCCACAAGTAGGCGTTTGGAGGGGGCGCTACCGTAAGCGGCGGAGAAGGCGCGCGGACCCAACCGGCGACCAGGAGCAGTTGGAGCTCCTTTGCGCCTGGAAAGCGCCGGGTGAATACGAGCGGGTCGGGCCACAGGCCTTTTCCGGACAGCCGGCGCCCGAACGGGCGGCGCGCACCGGCGTCTCCGAGAGAGCCTCAGCGTGATCGCGAAACCGAGACGCGCGGGGCCGCGCTTGACCGAGAATAGGGCGTGGTCGTCGGGACTTAGCGTCCACGCCTCTTCGAGCTGCAAGATACTTATTCGGCAGACCTTCGAGGTCATCTCCCGTTCGCCGCTCGGAGGCCGTCGGTGCCGAAGGTCCCGCTTCCCGCCGGCAATGACGCTAGTAGAGGTTGTTCTTTGCGTCGCGTTCGAGCATCCCGCCCACCACCCTGTCGGCCACTTTCCCCTTCAAGCCGTTGAACCTGCCCCCGGGCTGGAGCTGGTCGACGAGCATCTCGCCCGCGCCCGGCAGCGACCTTCGCTCTATCCGCATGGCCGGGTCCCAGAGCCGGGAGCGCGCGATCGCCTCGGAACGTTCCAGCACCGCGCCGCGGACGTCCACCAGAAGCCCGAGCTTCGGCCGTTTGCCCTTGACCGAGAGCGGACCCAGAAGTTCGGGTTCTTTTGTCAGACGGGCCGCCCCGCGCACGCGCAAGACTTCTTCGGAGCCGGGCACCAGGAACAGGAGGGCCGCAAAGGGGTTGCGCAGGATGTTGCGGAAGTTGTCGGCGAGACGGTTTCCAGGCCGGTCGGGCACGAGCAGCGTCTCGT
Source organism: uncultured Rubrobacteraceae bacterium (assembly GCA_964250345.1). Taxonomy (GTDB): domain Bacteria; phylum Actinomycetota; class Rubrobacteria; order Rubrobacterales; family Rubrobacteraceae; genus Rubrobacter_D. The sequence goes on along the minus strand of CAXUFZ010000032.1, from coordinate 8,964 downwards.
CGTCGAGTACCATCACGAAGCCCGGCGGGTCGCCCCGCGGGGAGGTGTCCGCCCCCCCGTCGGTGAGGCTTGTGCCCATTGCAAGGACGGGTGAACGGGCGATGAGCTCCCGGCAACGGTGGTCGAGCTTCTCCAGGTGCACCCCCTCGTCTACGGCCGGGTCTGTCGGCCGGGATGGATCGGGGTACGTCTCCGGGTCCCAGATCCGGGAGCGGATGAAGGCCTTGGGGCAGTGGGACCAGGACTCCCTTATCTCAAGCCGGATCGCCGCCTCCGGCCTCCTACGAGGGCCGAAGACCTCTTCGAGGAGCGCCGCGTTCTCCACGACGTCCGCGACACCGTTTATCCTCATGATGTCGTTGATCCCCGGGATCATCACGAAGAGCCCGCAGAAGGCGTTGGCCCGGATGTTGTCCGCGATCTCGTCGGACCCGCGTAGCGGCCCGTCGAGGGCGACGAGGAGCGTGCCCTCGTCCACGGCGCGGACCAGATCCCGCTCACCGCCGAGGGGCGACACGTCCGGCAGCCCGTCGGCCCGCCGCGTCGTGACGCACACGAAGGGCGAATGGGCCGCGAACTCTCGGGAGCTAGAGCCGATCCTGTCTTTCTTCGCCAGCTTGATCGCGGCCATCGGCGGCTTGATGATGCCCCTGAGCCCCGCCTCCGTCTCTATTGTCGAGTCGCGCCCCAACTCCAGCATCCACCGACCTCCCGCCTTTTTCTGTAACATACGTACGTTTCTTACGATCGTTTACTATAACGAACGTATGATATGGTGTCAAGATAGAGAGCGGGGTGACGGTGGCGACGGGGACAACGGACGCGAGGGACACGAGAGAACGGATGCTGGACGCCGGGGAGGCGCTCTTTGGCGAGCACGGTTTCGCGGGGGCCTCGGTGCGGGCGGTAACAGCGGCGGCCGGGACGAACTTGAACGCGGTCAACTACCACTTCGGGTCCAAAGAGGGGTTGTTCCGGGCCGTTGTGCATCGGGTCATGGGTCCCGTCAACGAGGAGCAGCTACGGCGGCTGACGGACCTGGAGACCGAAAGGGGCGCGGCCGGTGGGGCGCCCTCGGTCGGGGAGCTGATAGGCGCGTACGCCGCCCCGATCATCGACCTGTTCGAGCGCGACGAAGAGCGTGGACGGCGCGTCTCGCGCCTGGTCGCCCGCATCCTGGCCGACGGCGGCGGCGGCTTCGACCGGGCCGCCCTGGACGAGGTCGAGGGGACGGAGGACCGTTACCTGCGGGCCTTCGCCCGCGCCCTGCCCGACCTTTCCACCGGGGAGCTGTGGTGGCGTTTCCAGGCCACGGCCGTGCTCATACCCTTCCACCGGACCGTGGTGCTCGCCGGCAATCGTCCGCCCGAGACCGAAAAAGACTTCAGCGTCTGGATGCTCGCCTACCTCACCGCCGCCATGCGCGCCCCGAGCGCGGGCGCCGCATCGCGGAGCCAACCGGCGAACACGACGTCCCGCGAGTAGCGGGACCCGAGCCCCCAAAGCCGCCGGTTTGCTACCGGTTCGACCGACGTCGATAGACGAGACACTGCTTGGGATGCCCGTTCCGTGCAACAAAGTACCCCCATGGGGACCGAAAAGCGAAACGGAGACGTGGTGCCCTACAAGACATTCGTCCCCTGCACAAGAACAGGGCTAGCGGAAGCATCGGAGCGACTACGCGCGTTCCCGGGAAGCATCCTTAGGCTCGTGGAGGGAGAGGTCTTCGTCTCTGCCAGGCCTCGCTGCAGCCGTACGGTGCGCAATTCGTGGCTTGGTTTGATCCCCTACCGTCGAGATCGGTCGTCCCACGCGTGCCGAGAAACACCCGGGCGCCACCCACAGGCTCGGGGCTCCACTCACCCGCTGGGTACGGCGACCAGCCGATCCTAAAGCTCGTAAACACCCCCAACGCGGCCCACAAACTGACAAGCTGGAATGCTGACCGGCTCCTACCGGAACATGTCCCTCTCGGGCGGCATGAGCAGGTCCTGTCCGGTGCCGCCTTCTCTCCCGTACTCGTAGCCGCGCACGACGGCGAGCGGGACGCCGGCGGTCTTGCCCATGACGAGCTCGGCGGCGCCCGCGATCTCGTCGGCGACGGCCAGAACGCTGGCCTCCATCGGACGGCCGTGCGGGTCGTTCTGGCCGCGGTAGTCCGCGAGCGGGTCCATGCCGGCGATACCTATGGCGACGTCCGTGATGCCAAAACGCCACGCCCGCCCGAACGAGTCCGAGATGAGCACGGGAACCTCGACGCCGAGCCTCTCGGAGAGGGCGTCGCGGAGCTTCGCCGCGCTAGCGTCGGGGTCGAGGGGCAGGAGGCAGACGGTGTCCTCGCCGGAGACGTTCGAGGCGTCCACGCCGGCGTTGGCGCAGACGAAGCCGTGGTGGGTCTCGGAGATGACGATGCCCCGGTACATACGGACGATCCTGCGGCTCTCGCGGAAGACGACCTCGATCTGGCGCGCGTCCTTCCCGTGCTCGGCCGCGTAACCTTTGGCGAGCGCCGACGGCTCCACGGTCCGCAGGTCCACGATCCGCCCCTCGGCCTTGCTCACGACCTTGTGCGTCACCACCAGGACATCCCCGTCGCGGAGCGAACTCTCTACGGCTTCGGCGACCATGCCCGCCAGGTCGTCGCCGGGGCGGACCTCGGGGAAGCCTTGGATGGGGATCAGCTCGACCCCGCTCAAGACCTCCCCGCCTCCAGCCGCGCCAGGTCCCCCGCCGTGTCCAGGTCGAAGGCCAGGTGCGGCCTCTGGCAGACCGAGACCTCCAGCCCGCGGTCGCGCGCCGCCGCGAGGTGCGCCCCGAAGCTGTCCCGGCCGAAGAGGAAGGGCAGGGCGTCCGGCGGCGAGAGCAGGAGGGCGTTTGTCCCGGAACGCGCCCCGTCCGGCGCGACGACGACCGACGGTCCGCCTTTCGCCGCGCCGAGAACAGCCCGCACGTCTTCGGCTTCGAGCATCGGCAGGTCGGCCGGCAGCACGAGCAGGGACGGGGCGCCTTTGTCCGCCGCCCAGCGGCGTCCCTCGTCGAGGGCCGGGTTGAGGCCCCGGCTCTCCTGGCGGAGCGGCGTCGCGCCGCGCCCGCGGGCCTCGTCCAGGACCACCCCGTCCGGGCTGACGACGGCCACGTTCTCCACGCCGGCGTCGCGCAGGCGCGAGACGACGCGGCCCATCATGTACAGGGTCAGGCCCGCCCGGGCGGCAGGATCGAGCACCGGCGTCAGGCGGCTCTTCGTGCCCCGCAGGTCCTTGACGGGCACGACCGCGAAGACGCCCGCCGACCTGCCCGTCCCGTTCCCGGTCAAGAGGCCAACCCGGAGCCGAACTCTAGTACCTCCCGCGCGAGGCGCGTCCTGTCCGGGGCGTCGCGCATGACGGCGTCCGTCGCGCGTACCCGCATCCAGAGCGCTTCGATGCCGCCCTTCTCCCCGGCGTCGGTCCGGTCCACGACCATGCCGTCGACCGTCCCCTCGTACATCCTGGCGACGCCTGTGGAGGAGACGTCGTGGCCGAGGGAGGCGAGCATCCTGTCGGCCGGGCCCTTGAGCGCGCGCCCGCCGATGATCGGGCTGACGGCGACCTTCGGGGCGGGTGAAGCGGCGAGCGCCTCGCGCATCCCGGGGACGGCCAGGATCGGCCCGACGCTGACCACGGGGTTCGACGGGCAGAGCACGATGAGATCGGCCCCTGAGATGGCGTCGAGCACCTCGTCCGTGGGACGGGCGTACTCGATGCCGCGGAGCTCGACGCCGAGCACCTCGTCCTTCTGGCGGCGGCGGACGAAGTACTCCTGGAAGTCCAGCAGGCCCGCGGTGGTCTTGAGCAGCGTCGAGACCTTCCCGTCGCACATCGGGAGGACGGCGCTCCTGACGCCGAGGGACGCCGAGAGGTCCCCGACGATCTCCGTGAGCGTGTCGCCGGCGCGGAGGCGGTGGGTGCGCAGGACGTGGGTGGCCATGTCCCTGTCCCCGAGCTTGAACCAGGTGTCCTCGCCGTAACGGTCGAGCATCCCGAGCGCCTCGAAGGTTTCGTCTTTCAGGCCCCAGCCCGTCTCCGGGTTGGCGACGCCGGCGAGGGTGTACATAACGGTGTCAACGTCCGGGCAGACGCGCAGGCCCCACGGGTCGAAGTCGTCGGCGGTGTTGACGACGACGGAGAGGTCGCCCGGCTCAAGCGCGTTCTGGAGGCCGGCCGCGAGCTTCGCGCCGCCGATGCCGCCCGCGAGCGCGCAGACCTTCACGCGGAGACCCCGCCCGGGATACCGCCGCGACGCAGCGCGTAGCCCGTGATGGCGAGCTGGCTCAGGGCATCGGGGATTTCACCGTTCAGCGCCATCGCAAGCGCCTCGCCGAACGGCACGCGCCGCACCCCGATGACCTCTGTACCTTCGGGCTCCTGCTCGCCCGCGACGAGCCCGGTCGCCAGGAACCACACCGCCCGCTCGTCCGCCACGGAGTTGGAGAGGTCGGCCTCGCCGAGCTTCTCCCAGTTCGTGGCTTCGAGTCCCGTCTCTTCTTTCAGCTCCCGCTGGGCCGCTTCGAGGGGATCCTCGTCCTCCGGGCAGCCGCCTTCGGGGATCTCCCAGGAGTATCTTTCCAGCGGGTAGCGGTACTGGCCGACGAGGTAGACGTGGTCGTCCTCGACGGGGAGGACGCCGACGGCGGTGTTCTTGTAGTGGACCACGCCGTAGATGCCGGGGTCGCCGTCCGGCCGGACCACGTCGTCCTCGCGGACGGAGATCCAGGGGTTCTCGTAGACGGGCCGCGACCCGAGCGTCCGCCACGGGTTGCCCGTCGCGTCGCGCGTCAAGCGGCCTCCGGTCGGGGTGGCTGCTCGGCGCGGTCTTCACGCTCCTGAAAGAGACGCGCCTGCTCTATCTTGACCTCCCGCTGGAGCATCGTCCTCCGTGCTGGCCGACTGTACGGGCTGCTATCTTAGCACCGCTAATCTTCGCGCCGACGCAACTCGTATCGGTACTCGTCGCTGGATGCGCCCTTGAAGTGGTCGGCGTTCCGGCGGAAGGAGGCCCGGACGAACCCCAGGGCCTCGACGAGCGCGACGGAGGCGGCGTTGCGGGTGTCTACCTCGGCGACGATCGTGGAGACCCCGTAGTCTTCAAAGAGATGCGAGAGCAAGCGTTCGCAACCCTCGCGGGCGAAGCCCCTCCTCTGGCAAGGGACGAAGATCGTGTACGCGATCAAGGCAGTCCCGTCCCCGCGTACCGTAGCCTCCAGGACGCCGGCGTATCTTTCGCCTCCCCGGAGGCGTATTGCCCAGTTGAGCCAGGCCTCGCTTCCGTCGGGCGAGCGCCGCCCGAGTAATTTCCGGTAGCGGTCCTCCAGAGCCCGCGCCGAGACAGGGGCATCCTGCGGAATGAAAGCGTAGAGCCGCCGGTCCAACAGGTGGTCGTAGAGCTTTATGGCATGCGGGACCACCAGCGGTTCGAGCGAGAGACGGGACGTATCCAGCGACTTCTCCGGGGAGGCCAAACGTATCTCGTCGCGGGGCATGGGGTCTTTCTTGCGTTGGGGCCGGGGATCTTACCGGCGTCTGTCGGGCTTGCTATCTTAGCACCGGGAAGATTCGGGCCTCCCCACGGGACGAGAGGGATGTCGTACACGGACCGGGGGCGGGTGGAGCGTCAATACAGGGACGCCTCGAACCTGAACGCGCGCGTCGCGCTGCACGAGCGATTCAGCACCGATGCCCACGGGTTGCAACGCTGGATCTTCGACCAGCTCGAACTTCCAGAGACGGCCCGCGTCCTTGACGTGGGCTGCGGCCCCGGCCGCCTCTGGACGGAGAACCTGGACCGCATCCCCGACGTCTGGAGCATCACCCTCGCCGACGCCTCCCCCGGTATGGTGCGCGAGGCCGAAGATCGGCTGGGCCCCGACCGGCGCATGACCTTCCGGGTCGCGGACGCCCAGGAGATACCTTTCGAGGACAAGAGCTTCGACGCCGTCGTCGCCAACCACATGCTCTACCACGTGCCGGACAGGCCCCACGCCATCTCGGAGATGGCCCGCGTCCTGAGACCGAACGGGCGCCTCTACGCGGCGACCAACGGCCAGAACTCTCAACAAGAGATGGGCTGGATGCAGAAAATCCTCGACCCCTCGCACCCGGACGAGAACGTTTTTCAGGCGCCGTTGGCCTTCAGCCTGGAGAACGGCGCCGCCCAGCTCGCGGGGTCGTTCCCCGGGGTCTCCCTTCTCCGGTATGAGGACGCGCTCGTCGTCACGGAGGCCGAGCCGCTGGTGGACTACCTGCTCTCCGGCCGGGCGTCCGACGTCGCCCGGGAGACCGCCCACGACGAGTTCGGCCGGAGGGTCTCGGAACTGGAGGAAAGGCTGGAACAAGAGCTGGCCGCGCGCGGCGAGATCCGCGTCACTAAAGACGTCGGCATGTTCGTGGCCCGCCGGTAGCGGCGTGGAGACCCTGGTAGCCGGACCCTTCGAGATCCCCGAGGACGGCTTCGGCCTGCAACAGGCGATCCTCGAGGAGGTCGCGGCCGGCGAACGCGGCCCGACGGCCCTGATCTGGACCTCCTCCCGCTACGTCGGCGCGACGCGCCAGGAGACCCGCCTGCCGGGCTTCGGGGCGGCGGCGAAAGCGGTCTCGGATCTCGGCTTCCCGGTGCTTGTCCGCAACTCCGGCGGCGGGGCGGTGGCGGCGAACCGGGGCTCGCTCTCTTTCTCCCTCACGTCCCCCGTCGAGGACCTGCGCCACGGCCTCTACGAGCGCTATGCGATGGGCGTGGACCTCGTCGCGGCGGCGCTGCGAAGGCTCGGCGTCGAGGCGGAGGGCGGGGAGGTCGAGGACGAGTTCTGTCCGGGCGCCTATTCGGTGCGTTCCGGCGGGCCGCGGGGCGTCAAGCACGCCGGGCTCGCCCAGCGGGTGACGCGGCGGGCGGCGCGGCTGGAGGCCCTGATCCTGGCGACGGAGACGGACGAGATCACCGCGGCCCTCGCCCGCTTCTACGGCGCCCTCGGCCTGCCGTTCCGGCCTTCGAGCGTCGGGGACCTCCCGGCGGGCGTGGCGGGGGTGATCCAGGCGCTCTCCGAGGAAACCCTGGAACGCTTCGGAGCCAGCGAAAGCCACATCGAGGAACGCACCCTGGACAGAGCCCGCTCCCTGCGCGAGGGCTGGCGCGCAACCCCAGGGCCCACCGGGCCCGTCTCCAGCAACCTCTGAGCACCCTTTACGGCTACAATAGCATACGATGTATTGCAACGACGGAGGAGGTTCACGGATGACGACGAAGGGACGGCCCTTTACCGTGCGGTTGAGGCCGGAGGTCGAGCGGCGTCTAGAGGAAGAAGCCGAGCGGGCGCGGCGGCCGAAGACGGTTGTGTTGGAGGCGCTGGCGGATGAGGGATTGAAGATGCGGCGGTTTCCCGGCATAGGGTTCATGGGGCCCGAGCACGATCGGAGGGCTTACCTCACCGGAACGGGGCTCGAGATATGGGAGGTGATGGAGCTTTACCGGGACTATGGTGAAGAGAAGAGGGCGCTCATGCTGGAGGCCCATCTCCTGGCGGACCGGCAGCTCGAAGTCGCGCTCGCCTACTACCGGGACAACGCCGAAGAGATAGACCGGCACCTTCGGGAGAACGCCCGAACGCCAGAGGAGTGGCACGAGATTTACCCCGGCGTGGTCCCGGCGCCCGGAGAAGATACCGCGGGGTGAGGTTGATGCTCGACGCCCACGTCTCGGGTCCCAAGGTTGGCCGCGCGTTGGAAGAACGGGGCCACGACGTGAAGCCGACAGAGAGAATGGAGCGCGTACCGGACGGCGCGCTCCTGGAGATGGCCGCTCGACAGGAACGGGTTCTCGTGACCCACAACGCCCGAGACTTTTTGCAGATCGTCAGGGATCGTCCCCCCGAAAAAAGCCACGCGGGCCTTATCCTGATCCCCCACTCCGTCAGGCTCCAAGACTTCGGCACGATAATCCGCGGCGTGCAGGACACGCTCGGGGAACTCTCGCAAGAAGATTGGGCGAACAGGGTCCAGTGGTTGAAGAGGTAGGGCCAACGCCCGTGTAGACTCTGCCCGTGCTCGAGCTCGCCTTCAACTCGTTCGTGACGTTGCTGGTGGTCGTGGACCCGCTGGGGATGGCCCCGATCTTCGCGGCCCTCACGAGCGGCTACGCCCAGAATCGGAAGCGGGAGGCGGCGATCCGGGGCACCATGCTCGGCACGGGCATCCTCCTCATCTTCGCCCTCGCCGGCGACGTGCTCCTCCAGGCCCTCGGCATCGGCATCCCCGCCTTCCGCATAGCCGGCGGCGTCCTGCTGTTCCTCCTTTCCTTAGACATGATCTTCGCGAGCCCCGAAGGCCTCCGCTCCAGGACGACCCGCGAGCAAGAGGAGGACGACTATAACCAGGACGTCTCGGTCTTCCCGCTCGCCATCCCCCTCCTCGCGGGCCCAGGCGCCATAACGACGGTCCTTCTCTACACCGGCGAACGCAGCGCCCCGGAGCTCGCCGTCTTCGTCGCCGTCCTGCTCCTCGTGCTGCTACTCACGCTCCTCTCGCTCCTCCTCGCGCCCCGCATCATGGGCCTCTTCGGCGAGACCGGGGCCAACGTCCTCTCCCGGGTCCTCGGCGTCCTCCTCGCCGCCCTCGCCGTCCAGTTCGTCCTCGACGGCATCCAGGCGAGCCTCGCGTAGGCTCCTCCCTGCGGTCGTCGCAGCACGCTCCGGCTTCGCCTCCACTTTCAGCACGCAGCCTTCGGCTGCTCTCAGCTAATGCCCGCGGGGTCGTGCCCGGGATGCGGAAGGTCCTTGGAGTTTCTCTATTCACTACTCTCTCAAAAGAGCGACGACCTGCGCTTATACTGGCCGGATGACTGTTGAGCCCGTGGTGATCGTTGGTGGCGCTACCTGGTGGCCCGGGAGCTACCGGGAGTTCGCGCGGATCGTTCGGGAGTTGTCGGGGGCGGAGGTTC
>CAXUFZ010000031.1:0-18872 GCA_964250345.1 uncultured Rubrobacteraceae bacterium | reverse complement strand
GGGGGTTGGTTTCTGCGGTTTTTTTTTTTTTGTAAAATTCTGGGGGGGGCGCGTGGGGCCCCCCCCCGTCCAGGTGTAGTTCGGTTGTTGCTCTAGCGGACCCTGCTTGCCTGGGCCGCGCCACCGCCTCCGCCGCTGGCCTGGCCGAGGGCCTCGCGGTTGGTTAGCAGGAGGAACCCGAAGCCGATCTTCGCGAGGACGTCGAGGATCAGGAAGAGCAGCACCTCCGTGGTCGAGCCCACCGCACCGAAGCCCTCCGTCCCGAGCAACCACACGACGGGGTACAGAGACCACAAGACCAGGGTCAAGAGCGCCAGCGTGCGGAACACCTGCTGGGCGGCGCCGCCCTGTCTGGCGGCCTCAGAGAAGAGCCGGGTGGCGACCAGGTAGAGCAACGCGATCATCGCGATGGTGCTCACGATGAACCAGAACGCGCCCCCGACGCCGGGGCCCAACGAGCCGGCGAGGAGGCCGGTCAGGATCATGAAGACGTCGAGGACGATGAGGCCTATGACGAAGCCCGTGTTGCGCGCCGGGTTGACCAGGGCCAGGAGGGCGAGGTCCACCAGCAGCAGCGGCGTGGTGATCAGCCAGTCTATGTAGCGAAAGTAGTAGAAGATCCTGCCGCCTTCGAGAAGGACGGAACCCGCCCCGGTCGCCATCATCAGATACGAAAAGCCGGCCATCCCCGTGATGACAGCGGTGATGACGTGGAAGATCCTACCGCCCTGCGGCGCCTGAGTGCCCAGAAAGATAAAGAAAGCGGTCGCGGCTATAAAGGCGATAACACCCAGCCAAAGCAACAAGGTTTCCAAGTCGTTCTCCTCTCCCGTAAAGCGTGTGCGCTTAGTCTACAGACCGGCGGTCTACGGACGAAGTGAATTTACATACCGCTGCTGCGGCCCTGCGCCCTGGCGCGGAGATCCTCCGGGTCTATCTCCCCGTCGAGGTACTTGCCGACGTAGTAGAAGGCCACGGCGGCGAGCACCACGAGGGCCGTCTCCCCGACGCCTATGAGCGCTATGAGGAACACGATGAGCCCCGCTATGAGCGCGAACCACTGCTTGTAAGTCCAGGTCGCCATCCGCTACCTACCTTTCATCTGTTAGGCGATGCCTTGTACCGTGACTTCGACGTCTCTGACGGACACGCCCTGGCCGTCCAGGGCCCGGCGCACGTTCTCCCTCGTGCGGGTCGCCGTCTCGGAGAAATTGTTCGGCTCGGGAACCTTTATCTTGCAGGCGACGAAGTACGAGCCGTCGTCGGAGGAGAGCGAGGCCGAGGGCGAGTCCGCCCCGGCCTCCCGCGCGGCGGCCTCCGCCAGCGTCTTGACGGCGCTCGACGTGATGACGGTCTCCCTGCCCGGCGTGTCGTCCAAAACGGTGCTCCTGGCGACCCTGGCCCCGAAGGTAAGCTCGCGCAGCAGCAAGAGGAGCGCGATCAGGGCCAGCAACACCCCGACCACCGCGACCACGACCCGCACCACGGTGGTCAGCGCCGAGGCCGAGAGGCCGCCGAGCGCCTGCAACGCGCCCTGGTACCCCGTGGCCTGAAGCAGGCTGGAAGCGATCACGCCGAAGACCACGAGCAGGAGCAGAACAGGGACCGCGATGAGCAGCACGGCCACGATCAGCAGTATGAGGCGGTTGAAAGCGTTCATTGCACCCTCGTCTTCGTCTGTCGCGGGTCGGCCTCGACGATGTTGACGTTGAGCTTGCTCACCGGCAAACCCCTCCGGCCCAGGTAGTCCTGCACCGACCGCCGCAGATCCCTCTGGACGGCGCCCGTGTCCTCGCCGCGGCGCACCTTGGCCTCCAGGTTCACCTGCGCCCCGGGCCTGCGCTTGGCTTTGGCCTTCACCGAAGACCCCAGGACGTTCTGGACGCCGTCGGTGGCGTTGGAGATCTCCTGCTCCACGACGCCCCGCGTGACGTAGGTTCCTTTGTCCATCCGCACGCGCCGGGGCGTGGGAGGCTTGAGCTCGAGGATGAGCAGGATCAGGCCGACAATTGCCACCAGCACGAGTATCGCTATCGCCAGCGGGGAGATGCCGCCCTGCCCGACCCGGCCCAGGAAGCCCTGCGCGCGGCTGCCCGCGGACTTGATGGGGCTTAGCAAGGATTGCAGGCTGGTGCTGAACAGGTCGAAGGCGTAGACGACGGCGTAGAGGCCGAGCACGAAGAGGCCGGCGAGCACCAGGATCATGACGATCCGGTTAAAGATCCTCATCGGCGCCCACCTCCAGGTCCTCGACGATGATCGTGGTCGTGCGCGACCCGGCCGCGGAGGCCATGCGCTCCCTGATGCTCTGCGCTATCTCGGGGATGGGCTTAGGCAGCGGCCACCGGGCGACGACGTGGACCTCCACCTCGTCGGGCCGGACGACCACGCCGGAGACCTTCTCGCTGCCCTCGTAGGTCGCGGCCTCGACGAAGCGACCGCTGCCCATGGAGTGGACCCCTTCTGTGGCTAGGGCCGCCACGGAGGCGGCCCTAGCGAGCTGTATTCCGTCAGCCACGTTCTGCCAGGCTCCTATACGTCCGGTCGCCTACTGGACCCTCTGCTGTTCCTGAGCCTCCTGCTCGCGCTGCTGTTGCTCGATCTGGCGCTGGCGCTCCTGCTCTTGCTCCTGCTGCGGGAAGAAGATGTTCTGGACCGCGATGTTGACCTCGGTCACCCGCAGGCCCACAAGGCTCTCCACCCGGTTCTTGACGTTGCGCCGGACGGCCTCGGAGAGTTGCGGGATCGACTTCCCGTACTCGGCCGTCAGCGTCAGGTCGAGTGCCGCCTCTTCCTGGCCGACCTCGACGGAGACGCCCTGCGTCTGGCCGCCGCCGCCGGAGCCGCCGGTGATGGAGCCGAGCAGGTTGCTCGCCGTCTGCGAGGCGCCGCTGCCCATACGGATGCCGTCGACCTCCTGCGCCGCGATGCCGGCGACCTTGGAGACCACGCTGTCCGAGATGCTCGTGCTGCCGCGATCCGTCTGTAGCGGGCTGCTGCCGCTGCTGCTCTGCTCGCTCAAGTCTTCTCCTTCTCTCTCTATCCGACTCGGGGTCTTTCCCGAAATGCCCTCAAACTACTCTGCGCGTGATCAGGCGGTACAGGGCCAACACCACGATCGCCCCAACAAAAGCCGTCAGGATGGACCCGACGCCGATGCTCCCCATGCTCCCGATAAAAGGTAGGAACGCGAGCACGTAGCCACCAACGAAAGCGCCGACCACCCCTATCAGAGCGGTAACGACGATGCCGCCAGGGTCCGGGCCGGGCATGACCCATTTCGCCAGCACGCCAGCTATGAGTCCCACCACGATCCACGCTATGATCGCCCCGAAGCTTATCCGCCGTCACCTCCCCCTACGTGTCATCCGCGCCACGGGACGGCATCATCGCGCCAATATAACAGATGCCGTGCCACGCGCTACTTTTGCCTTGTTACCCTTGACGTCAGGCCCATAAACAAACGCGAAACGGCCCGCCGCTAGGAGAGCAACGACTGCAAGGCGGGCCACACGAAAGCCAGCGCGAAGAGGAGGGCGGCGACGTAGAGGAGCGGGTGGACGTCGCCGGGCCGTCCCCTCGCGAGCTTTATCAGGACGTAGGAGATAAAGCCGAAGCCGATCCCGTAGGAGATGTTAAAGGTCAGCGGCAGCGTCAGGATCGTCAGAAAGGCCGGTATCGCCTCGTCGTAGCGGTCCCACGGTATAAGCCGGACGGCCGTCATCATCAAGAAGCCGACGACGATCAGGGCCGGCGCCGTGACGGGGGAGACGAAGATCTGACCCTCCTCCGGGCCCGGCACCGGCACGGAGCCGCCGAAGACCGAGATCAACGGCGAAAAAGGTAGCGCCACCAGGAACAGGAGCCCCACAACGACGCTCGTGAGGCCCGTCCTTCCGCCCTCGGCCACCCCGGAACCGCTCTCTATATAGCTCGTGACGGAGGAGGCGCCCGTCGCACCGCCGAGGCCTGCCGCCAGCGAGTCAACGAGAAGGACGCGCCTGGCCTGGGGCACGCGGCCTTCGTCGTCCAGCATATTCCCCTCCTGGCCGACGGCGATCATGGTCCCCATCGTGTCGAAGAAGTCCGTCATGAAGAGCGCGAAGATCACGGGTATCAGGGAGATCTGGAGGACCTGCGGAACGGCGAGCACCCCGCCCCCGATGGTCGACGTGTCGAACTGGAAGTTCACTATCCCGCTCGGCGGCGGGACGATGCCGGCGAGCACGCCCACGATCCCGGTGACGACGATGCCGATCAAAATTCCCCCGCGCAGCCCCCGCGCCACCAGCGCGAGCGTCACCACGAGCCCGAACGCCGCGAGCAGGACGGGCCCCTGCGTCAGGTTGCCGAGCGCCAGATACGTCGCGTCGTCTTGCACCACTAGCCCGCCGTTCTTAAGGCCGATGAACGCGATGAACAGGCCGATGCCGACCGCGATGGCGAACTTGAGCGAGTTCGGGATGGCGTTCAGCACCGCCTCGCGCAGGTTGGTCAGGACCAGGAGCGTGATCAGGACCCCCTCGACGACCACGACGGCCATCGCTTCCTGCCACGAGAGCCCGATGCCGAGGATCAACGTGAACGCCACAATAGCGTTGAGCCCGAGCCCCGACGCCAGCGCCAGGGGATAGTTCGCCACCAACCCCATCGCGATGCTCGCGACCGCCGCCGCCACGCAGGTTGCGAAGAAGACCCCCTCCAGCGGAAGTCCCGTGCCCTCCGTCCCGAGGATGGCCGGGTTGACGAAGATGATGTAGGCCATCGTCATGAACGTCGTGAGGCCCGCGAGCACCTCGGTCCGAAAGTTCGTCCCCCGCTCGGAGAACCTGAAAAACGTCCCCAAAGTGCCGTCTCCCCTCTGCGCGCCCGTTAGCTATATGCGTTTCCAATATAGACATGCGGTATCGGACTGTCCAGCCCGGTAGGGCGTCGGGGTCTCGCGAGGGGTAAAACGTAGCGCGGGCGGTTGGCGAACCGCCCCTACGAAGGGCGCGGTCTTCGGGGTCTCGGCTGGGAGAAGATGTCGGTGTTTGGGGAGATGCGTTCCCCGCGCCGGGTTGTGGCAACAGCGGTTGGCTGAAAGCGGCCATCAGGCCGCGTGCTGAAAGGCGCGCAGCCGCCGTGCCGAAAGCGGAGCCCGAAGGGCGTAGCGTGCTGACAAGCCCGCGAAGCGGCGCCTACAAGAACGGCGTGTTTCTCTTCCAGATCAGCCAGGCGACGGAGGAGAGCCAGAGGCCGACGATGACGTAGTTGGACGCGGAGAACTGCCGCAGGTACTGGGGCGTCTCCGCCGTGTTTATTACGGGTATGTTGTCGTTCGTTGGAAGGCCCGCCCTGCGGAGGCCCTCTTGCGTGGTGGAGTAGAAGATGACGGTTCCGACGGTCTCCAGCCTGCCGCGCCAGACGCGCTCGTTGGGGTCGGCGAGATCCCGTGGGAGGCTCTCGGTGGTCTGGATGAGGAAGTTGTTTTCCGTCTCCTGCAGGCGGAAGTAGAAGTAGGCCGTGCGGTAGCGTGAGGAGATGGCGATCTCGGACTCCTCCAGCCCGACCCTCGCGTCCGGGGGGCCGACGTTGGCGGTGCCGCTGACCTTCACGTAGTCGCCGGGCTCGGTTCCGGCCGGGAGCTTTCCGGAGTTGAGCTGCTCGACGGTCAGGGGCGTCGGCGCGCCTTCGAGATTGTAGGAGAGGTTGGATCCCACGATCGAGAGCAGCAAGGAGAACAGGATCACGAAGAACAGCCGGAAGAGCAAAGGCGAGTTGCGACGAACCCAAGGCCCAAGGCCCCTTTCTTCGTACGTGAAGTCCTCGTGGCCTCCGGGCTCGGAGAGCCGGCTGGTGTCCCGCGTATCCATATTCGACAGTCTATCTCAATGGGAACAACAGCACGGGTAACGCTTCACATCGGCCGGCCGGCTGAGTGTGAAAGAGATTCCCGCGGGGCGCGGGGCGCGGGCTAGTATGGGGGACCGCGACGATGTTATGCTGTTGCCCGGTCGTAAAGGGGTGTTTCGTTCCTCTTCGGAGGTAGCTGGAGGTAGCGTTTTGTCGGAAGGGCGGGAGGTATCGGGGCAGGGTCCCTGGTACACCGTGGTAGGGGTAATAAACGACGGCTCGGAGTTGAACCAGGCCGTCACGGAGGTCCGGGAGCTCGGCGTGGACCGGGACGACCTGACCGTCGTCTTGAAGCGCGAAGATTCGAGCAATCCGGAGCCGTTCCCCGAGGGCACGCGGTACGTGATCGTGCCGGGCGACAAGCGCGGACTTGAGGTTCCCTTAGGCTTCGCCGTCGCGTTTATCGTGTTCGGCACGTTCTTCGCCGTCACAACGCCCGCCATAGGTATTCCGACCCTCATGGTCTTCGTCTCGCTGGCGGCCATCCTCCTCACGGGTTCCATGACCAGGGTCGGCGTCAACCCCATCCTGATGGAGATGGAGGCCCCGCAGGAGGAGGCGGGGACCTGGAACGAGGCGTTCGAGATGGGCCAGGTGCTCGTCTTCGCCTCGACGCGCGAGCGGCGGCTCTTGCGGCCCGTGCGCGAGGCCCTGCAGCGCAGCGGCGCGATGTACTACATAGTAGACCGGCGGCTCGAGCCCCGGGCGGTCCACCAGGCGATCCTGCGCCGGGCCGGCGGGCCCACGAGCCGGCCGCCCAACGAGTCGGTCCAGTCCCGCGCCGGGGAGGCCTAGATGGGGGTTTCGGGTTTGGACGCGGTGGGTTTGTCGGGCCTCTACTTTCTGGCCCAGTTGGACGTCACGGACGGCTTCAACCAGGTCGGCGGCGCGCGCTTCATAACGGGCGCCTCGATGCTCGTGCACATGTTCTTCGCGGAGATCTTCGTCGGCTTCGCGCTGGCGGCCCCCGTGTTGCAGGCGTGGGGGGCGCGTACCGGGAGCCCGCGGATGGACCGCTTGGCGCACTCGATGGCCCGCTTCAACGTGCTCACGTTCTCGACCGGGGCCACGTTCGCGGTGCTCTTCGTGGTGCTGCTCGTCGGGCTGTACCCGCCGGTGACGACCTCGCTGTTTACGCACTTCTTCTACTTTATAGCCCTGGCGATGCTCTCAATGGGACTCGCGCTGTGGGGGATGTACTCCTACTACTACAAGTGGGACCGTTACGCCGTCCTCAATAAGAAGCGCCACATAGCGCTCGGGTTCACGATGGGCCTCTTTATCTGGGTCTGGATGGTCATCATGACCGGCATCGACACCTTCATGACCACCGGGGGGGGTACGGCGCCGCCCATCACCCAGAGCGTCGCCAGCTTCGGGGCGGCGGTGCAGGGCATCTTCAACCCCATGTTCACCGAGATGGTCCTGCACCGGACCTTCGCCAACCTCTCGTGGCCGGCCTTCGCCCTCGCGGCGTGGGCCTCCTTCATGTACATCCGGGCCAAGACCGCCGAGGACAAGGCCTTCTACGACTGGAGCTCGTCCGTCGGCCTTACCTGGGGCGTGGGGTTCTTGCTCCTGCAGCCGGTAATCGGGTTCGCCATCGTGTACTCGATGCAGGCCTCGGCGCCCGAGAACCCGACGGGGGCCGCCACCAGCGGGGGGTCTTACCAGCGGCTCACCGAGGGGGCCACGTCGAACCTGCTCTTGATCAACCTGATCTTCGTGGTCGTCCTGTTCGTGCTCGGCAACCTCGCGATGTACTTCGGGGCCGAACGCAACCCCGATCACTCGGGCCGCGTGCCGATCCGGTTCTTCGCGCTGTTGGCCGCGGTGGCGGGCATCTACTCGATCTCGCCGCTGGCGGAGTTCCCGTTTTTGTACATGCGCTACATCATGATCCTGGTCATGGTGCTCGCCACGCTGGGGGCTTTCGTCACCTACCTGCGGGGTCGGCTGCGTTTCCGGTACGGCAGCCCGAGCGGGAGTTACAGGGCCATCCTGATGGCGGCGGGGATACTGGCGGCGGTGCTGGCGCTCAACATGGGCTTCATGAAATCCAACTCGAGGGTGCCCTTCACGGTTTATAATCAGCCCGGGTACACGGTGCAGCCGGAGCCCCCTCCGACAGGTTTCGGGCAGTAGGCTCCAGGCTCTAGAAAAGGACAAGTATGGCGGAGTTGCAGAAAGATCCCATCACCCGGGGCGACTTCCTCGGCTTCGGGCTCCTCGGCGCGATCAGCGGGGCGATACTGACGATCCCGCCGGTGGCGTTCATCATGAGCCCGGTCATCAAGACCGGCATCCTCGGCGAGTCGGACGTGAACGAGGGCTGGCAACGCGTCGGGCCCGTCTCCGAGGTCCAGGTCGGGACCCCGAAGTCTTACAGGGTCGACTTCCCGATACAGCAGTCCTACGGTGACCGGAAGGTCCAGGGCAGGTTCGGCTCCTCCGAGAAGTCCAACGAGAAGTTCGTCATCGAGAACAATATTTGGCTGTCGTGGAAGGCGCCGATCCAGCAGGAAGGCCAGCAGGGTTCGGGCGGCGACACTTTGGGCGAGGCCGAGCGGCCGGCCGTGCTGGATCAGAAGTCCTCGGGCTTCACCCAGGCCGAGCGGGACGAGATCCTGAGCAAGCTCAACGTCCTCTCGAACTCTTGCGCGCACCTGGGCTGCCCGGTGCGGTGGTTCTCGGACAAGCACGAGTTCCTCTGCCCCTGCCACGGCGGGCTCTACGATATCAACGGCGGGTACGTCGGCGGGCCGCCGCCCCGCGATATGTATCGCTATACACAGGCGGAGATCCGCGAGGACGGTAGTCTCTACGTAAAGCACGAGTACGACATCGAGCCGGGGCTGAACAAGCAGCAGCCCTACGTGGTCTAGAGAGGGAGACCGGAGCATGATCGGCAGGATAAGGTCCCAGACCGGAGAGGCCTCCAAGTTCATCGTGGACTGGATGGAGCATCGAACCGGCATCGTCACCCAAATGGAGCACTTCCTCTACGAGCCCGTCCCCAAGCGGGGGGCCTGGATCTACACGCTCGGCAGCGCGGTACTCGGCCTGATAACCCTCCAGTTCCTGACCGGCATCCTTCTGCTCTTCTACTACGCGCCCACCACCGACCACGCCTGGAACTCGGTCAACTACATCATGAACGAGGCCTACCTCGGGCAGCTCATCCGGGGCATCCACTACTGGTCCGCGAACTTCCTGCTCGCCGTGATCGGGCTGCACATGGCCCAGGTCTTCTTCTCCGGCGGCTACAAGGCCCCCCGCGAGCTGAACTGGGTCGTCGGCGTGGTGCTGCTCCTCATGGTCATCGGGCTCGCGTTTACGGGCTACCTGCTCCGCTGGGACCAGGACGGCTTCTGGGCGAGCGTCGTGGGCATGAAGATCGGATCGTACTCACCCTTTGTAGGCGGGTACGTCGTGAACTTCCTGCTGGGGGGTGATGTGGCCGGGCCAGCTACTATCTCGCGCTTCTTCGCGTTACACGTGTGGCTACTGCCGGCCGCGCTCGCACCCTTCATCGGCATTCACCTTTATTTGCTCAGGCGCCACGGCGTCTTCGGCAGCGAGTTCGAGTACTCCGAGCGGCTCGCCAAGCTGCACGAGCGGCAGCGGCTGGAGGAGTACGCGGGCTACGAGTTGGATGAGGATGAAGACGAGGACGGGTACGACGGCAACGGCAGGCGTGAGTAAGAGTATTTACCGAGGATTCGGGCGCGCCGCTGGTATGATCCGGTCGGCAGACTAGCAGAGGGGTACGGGCATGGTTTACGTTCCGGCAACCGGCAAGAGCAGGCCGGTAGAAGAAGAGATCATCACCGAGGAGAACGTCTACGATCGTCCGGACGAGACGATGGGCTTCTTCCCGGGGCAGGTCTTGAAAGACGGCTACGTCTTCACGTTCCTGCTGCTCGCCTGCACCGTGCTCTCCTACGCGGCCCCTGCGCCGCTGACGGAGCCGGCCGACCCCGCGACCGTGACCTACGTGCCGCGGCCCGAGTGGTTCTTCTTCTTCTACGAGCAGATGCTGATGTTCTTCCCCGGCTACGCGCTGATCTCGTTCGGCGCCGTAGTCGTGCCGACCGTCTTTATCGTGCTGCTCATAGCGGTGCCGTGGCTCGACCGGAGCCCGCAGCACTACAGCGCCATTAGCCGGCCCTTTGCCTCGGTCATCGCCATCCTGGTGGTCTTCGTGGTGATCCTGAACATGTTGATGGCCGTCAGCCGCATCATGAATTTCCCGACGGCCTAGAAGGAGTAGCGGATGCCCATAGGTAACCTCGACGTTCCGATAATCGGCAAGAACGTCGTTATTGCCGCGCTTGTCCAGACGCACATCCTCTTCGCCGCCTTCATCATCGGGGCGGTCATCATCGCCGCGACGAGCGAGTATCTGGGCATGGTCACCAAACAGGCCAACTACGAACGCTTCGCCCGCAACTTGGCGCGCTTCGTGGTCTTGCTCTTCGCCTCCGGTGCGGCGTTGGCGATCACGTTCGTGCTCGCGTTGGTCACGCTGTTCCCGGTGTTCTTCTCGATCTTGCAGAACATCTTCTTCTGGGTCTTCCTCGTCGAGGCGTTCATGTTCCTCGGCCAGATCATCATCGTCTACGCTTGGTACAACGTTTGGGACAAACTCGCCTACCGCAAGAGCCTGCACGTCGTCTTCGGCTTTATAGCCGGCTTCTTCGGCCTGATGGCGATGACCATGATCGACGCGGTGGCGTCCTTCATGCTCACGCCCGCCGAGGTTACGACGCAGTCCGAGCTCGTGGCCCGCTCCTTCCTGAACCAGACGATGGTCCCGCTCAACATGCACCGCTTCGTCGGGAACTTCTCTTACGCGGGGTTCCTGATCGCCGGCTGGGGCGCGTGGCGTTATCTAAGAACGACGCGCGAGGACGAGCGCGAGTACTACGATTGGATGGGGCACTTCGGGCTCATCTGGGGCTTCGGGTTCCTGATCATGCAGCCCGTCATCGGCTACGGCTACCTGAAGGGCATCCGCGAGAGCGCGCCGGAGTCGTTCGACGTCATTATGCTCGGCGAGAAGGCCTGGGTCTTCAACCTGCTGGTCTTCTGGATCGCGGTCCTCAGCATCGCCTCGACCGCCTACTTCGTCCACAAGCTGCGCTTCGCCGTCAAACCCATGGAGACGCTGCGCAAGCTGGCCGTCGGCGGCCTCGGGTTCACGGCGCTGTTCACGATCCTGAACGTCATCCCAGCGGACGCGGACCTGATCCCGCAGATAGGGCTCTCGTTCCTCGGCGGCGAATCGACCAAGATCCCGCTCGGCGGCATGTACCCGTGGAAGTACATAGGGCTGATCGGGCTGATGCTCGTCGGCTTCTTCGTGATAGCCCTGTACCTGCGCGCGAGCGCCTCCGGGTTCCACTGGGGCCGGGCGAGCCGCTGGAGCCAGTACGCCCTGATGTCGTGCGCCTTCTTCGTGGTGCTCACGATGGTCACGATGGGCTACACCCGCGAGACCGCCCGCCGCGTGGACAACAACCCGGGCTACCTCATCAACGACTGCGTGACGCTCAACCAGGAGATTGTGCAGGGCTGCCCGACCGAGCCTATCAGCGAGGCGGCGGAGTGATCGACCTCACTCTGCTCTTGCTCCAAGCGGGAAGCACGGCCAACCCGACCGGTATCGGCATCTTCCGGTTCTTCGCGGCCTTCTTCCTGATCATGACGTTCTTCCTCAGCTTCCTCGGCTTCACGTACTGGATCAGCAAGGACGAGTAGCCCGCGCGGGCTACCCGTCACGCTGTCCCCGGTAGCTCTCGACACGTCCCGCCCAACTCCTCCGCTTCCGCGCAAAACGTTCTCCGCGGGTAACCTGTTCAAATGCGTAACGGTGGGACGACGGGCGTATCGCGGGGGGGCGCGGTGTTTTCCAGCCTGGATCTACTGACCGTGGGGGTGGCGGTTTGCGGTCACGCAAGCTCAGGGTAGGGGTTTTGGGCGCGGGGCCGATCTCGCAGGCGGCCCACTTCGAGGCCTGCCGCAAGGCGGAGAACGCAGAGCTCTACGCTATCTGCGACGTGGCGGTGGACCTGCTGGAGAAGGTGGCGGCGATCCACCGGCCCGCCAGGACCTACGCGGACTACGACGCGATGCTCGCCGACCCGGAGCTGGACGCGGTGATCGTCGCCGTCGCCGACCAGTTTCACGTCCCGATGGCCCTCAAGGCGCTCGGGGCCGGCAAGCACGTCCTGGTGGAGAAGCCGATGGGCGTCACCGTCGGGGAGTGCGAAGAATTGGCGGGGAGGGCGGAGACGGCCGGGCTCGTCGTGCAGGTCGGCACCGAGAAGCGCTTCGACGAGGGCATCGCTTTCGCCCGCGACTTTATCCACGAGGAGATGGGCGAGATGATCGCGCTAAAAGCCTGGTACTGCGACTCGACCCA
Source organism: uncultured Rubrobacteraceae bacterium (assembly GCA_964250345.1). Classification (GTDB taxonomy): domain Bacteria; phylum Actinomycetota; class Rubrobacteria; order Rubrobacterales; family Rubrobacteraceae; genus Rubrobacter_D. Next base: position 6,550 of record CAXUFZ010000031.1, on the reverse strand, counting down.
CCGCTACACCATGACCGACGCCGTTCAGCCCCCGATCGAGACGAGCGGGATGGCGCGCAGACCCGAAGGAGACCCCAAGACGGACCTCAAGCGTTACTACGTGCTGGGGCACGCGAGCCACCTGTTCGACACCGCCCGTTTTTTGGGTGGGGAGATCGAGACCGTCCGCACCCGGCTGGTCGAGAAGTTCGGGGCGTACTGCTGGTTCTCGGAGGTCGGGTTCGCGGACGGGAGCGTGGGGCACCTCGACCTGACGATAAAGGTCCGTATGGACTGGCACGAGGGCTTCCAGGTCTACGGGGAGCGGGGCAGCGTGATCGGCAAGACCTACAACCCCTGGTACTACAAGTCCAGCGACGTTGAGTGCTTCTCTGAGAGGGACGGCCTGTACCACCGCCCCCTGGCGGCTGACGGCCACTTCTTCCGCCGCCAGATCGAGGGCTTCGCCGACACGATACTCGACGGCGCCCCGATGCGCGGGGCGGACCCCGGAGACGGGCTCGCGGCGGTGCGCGGGATGGTCGCGATGGCGCGGTCCGCGGCGTCCGGCGAGACGGTGAGGCTCGCGGACGTGGAGGGTGGCGTCTAGGGTGCGACCCGGGATCTTCGCCAAGACCTTCTCCCGCCCCTCGCCGGAAGACGTCTTCGACGCCGTGGCCGCCCACGGCCTCCGCGAGACGCAGCTCAACATGTCGGTGGCGGGGTTGCCCTCGATGCCCGACAGGGTAGACCCGGACCTGGCGGACCGGGTGGGGAGGGCCGCCGCCCGGCGCGGCGTCGCCGTGGCCGCCGTCTCCGGCACCTTCAACATGATCCACCCGGACGAAGAGGCGCGCCGGGACGGGCTGCGTCGCCTCGGCGTCATCGCGGGCGCCTGCGGACGGCTCGGGACGTCCACCATAACGCTCTGCACCGGAACCCGCGACCCGGAAGACATGTGGCGCCGGCACCCCGACAACGCCACGCCGGGGGCCTGGAGAGACCTGCTCGCCACGATGCACGACGCGCTGGAGACGGCCGAGGAACACGGCGTCACACTCGCCTTCGAGCCCGAGACGGGCAACGTCGTAGATTCGGCTGGGAAGGGGAGACGTCTTTTGGATGAGATGCGCTCGCCGCGCCTGGGGGTGGTCATGGACGCCGCGAACCTCTTCGACGCCGAAGACCCCGCGCGCCAACTCCCCCGCTCGCAGGAGATCCTGAACGAGGCGTTCGAGCTTCTGGGGGACGACATCGTCCTGGCCCATGCCAAGGACGTGCGGGCGTCGGGCGGGGCGGTCGCCGCGGGTAAAGGCGACCTAGACTACGGTTTCTACCTGAGACACTTGGACGAGGCCGGCTACCGCGGGCCGCTGATCCTGCACGGCCTCGGCGAGGAGGAGGTCGAAGACAGCCTGGCCTTTCTCCGCCGGAAGCTGGACGAGGTTGGGATGGGCGAGCCCGGGGAGGCGGGTGGCTGATGTCCGTCTTCGGACGAGGCAGCCTGCTCTTGCACGCGTTGATATAGAATCCGTTCGAGAGAGCGTAAGGAGCGCGAGCTTGTCCGACATACCGCTTTTCCCGTTGAACGTCGTGCTGATGCCGGGGGCGCCGCTGCCCCTGCACATCTTCGAGGAGCGCTACAAGCAGATGGTGGACGAGTGCCTCGAACAGGAGAGCGAGTTCGGGATGGTCTTCGCCGACGAGGCGGGGACCAGGGGCGTCGGCTGCACGGCCAAGATCGTCGAGCTCGCCGAGCGCTACGACGACGGGCGGATGCTGATCCTGGTCGAAGGCTCCCGGCGCTTCAAGCTGAACAACGTCCTCACCGGCAAGCCGTACTACGTCGGCGAGGTCGAGTACTTCGAAGAGGAGCCCGAAGGGGAAGACGTCCAGGCCCTCGCCGAAGAGTGCATAGCCCTCCTCGAACGCGTCGTCGAGGCCGCCACCGAGGGCTCTGTCGGCATAGAGATAGAGCCGCCGTACAGGAACCTCTCCTTCGCCATCGCCGGCCGCGTCGAGTTCGAGGCCGAGACGCGGCAGCAGATCCTGGAGCTCACCTCCGAAAAGGAACGCCTCGAGAAGGTAAAGGAACTCCTGACCGCCGCCGCCGAACGCCTCGAACGCGAGCGTAAAGCCCGCGAGAAGGCGCAGACGAACGGCCACCTGCGCGATGACTGGAAACCAGGTTCTTAGGCTTTGAGGTTTTCAGGCGTTTAGGTCGCGGGACGTAGCCTGGCTTCGGCGTCACGGCCCGGGACCTGCGAGGAGCGTCGGGGTCGCGCCGGTGTTTCCCTGCGAGACCTCGAAACCTCAAAGCCTAAAGACCTCTATCTCATCTTCTTTTCGGCCTCTTTCGGCAGGTTCTTCTCGACCTCCTGGGGCAGGAGCTCGCGGACCTTTCTCAGGTTCGTCTGGTCCACCTTGTAGACGAGGGGTTCGGCGGCGAGCGAGTCCTCGCCAGCGGCGGCCTTTACGCGCTGGACGAGGTTGTCCTCCACGAGCCAGGCCATCGACGGCATGACGCCGGCCAGGAGGCGGAGGCGGACGCGGCCGTCGTCGGTCTCGCTGCGTTCTGCGAGGCGGGGCGGGCTCAGGTAGAGGTCCTTGCCCTCGTCGAGGGCGCCGAGGACCCTTTCAGCTGCCTCCGCATCGGAGACCTGGACCTCCACGTTGAAGCGTTGGCGGCCGGAGATGTGGTTGGTGACGCCCTGGATCGCGCCGTTCGGGATAAAGCTCACCTCGCCGGAGAGGGACCGGATCTTGGTCATGCGAAGCCCCAGCTCCTCAACGATGCCGGCGACGCCCTGCGGGGGGCTGATCTCAACGAAGTCCCCGACGCTGTACTGGCCCTCGAAGACGATGGAGAAGCCGGCTATCACGTCCCGAAAGAAGGCCTGCGCCCCGAAACCCAGGACCGCGGCCAGAATCGTCGCGCCGGCGGCGGCCGGGAGCGGGTCTTCCAGAAACACGCTCAGGACCAAGAGCGCGACGACGATGAGGATCACGTACCGTAGCGCGTTGCGCAGCAGCGTGATGGCGGTGTCGCGGCGTTTGATCTTCGCCACGCCTTCGGCGTCGAGCGGATCCTCCTGGCGCCGCCAACGCCAGCGGAGCACCCGGGGGACCCCGTGCGTGAGCACCCGGTAGACGACCACGCCTGCCGCCACTATGAACGCCGCGACCAGAAGCTTCGCCGCGAACCGAGGGTCGATGATGGCGTCCCGGATGCTCCCGAAGAAGGTCCCCAGGACCTCTGAAAAGGTCCTTCCCGTCTGCTCCGCGGTCTCGCTCGCGGCGCCTTCGATGCCGGTGGTCTCTTCTTGTATCAGCGCGAGAAACATCCCGAGCATTTAAGTACCCGACGCCGCCGACTGCAAGGCGCGAAGAAGGTCTTTTCGTCTAAACCTCGCGCTTTCGCACGACGAAGTAGACCTCGGTGCCGAACAGCTCGCTGTCTAGCGGGCTGCCGAACTCGCGGACGGGGTCGAAGGTCTCGTGGAGCAGCTCTCGTAGCTTGCGGTGGTCGAAGCCGAGGTGGTGGAAGTGGTAGGGGAGGCCGCGCGAGATCCTGCGCGTCGGACGCTCGGCCGGCGGCCTCCCGGCGGCGGCCCGCAAAACGTTGCCGAACCGGGCGTCGTGGGCGCCGTAGCGGCGGGTCATGCGGAACATGCCCTTGGCGAGCGCGGGGAAGAAGAGCTCGTTCGGCACGCCGACGACGAAGACACCGCCTTCCGCGAGCAGACGGTCCACGATCTTTATGGTCTTCGCGGTCTCGCGGGGCGGCAGGTGCTCGAAGACCTCCAGGCAGAAGACGAGATCGAACTTCGTACCCTCGAGATCCTCGCGGTCGGAGACGAGCGTCACGTCATTCAGGCGCGAGAGGTTCTGGCGCGCCTCCTCGAAGATGCCCGGCGCCGGCTCGTAGCAGAACACCGTGGCCTCCGAGAAGCGTCGCGTGACCAGCGCGCTCAGGGCGCCGTCGCCGCCCCCGAAATCGAGGAACGTACCCGCGAAGCCGGGATACAGGTCTTCCGCGACGGAGACGGCGTCCTCCAGGCGGCGCTTCTGCAGGTAACGTTTGACCGGGTTGCGGTCGCCGAGCGTGATCTCCGAGTACTTTTTGCGACGACGGATCTTCGCCTCCCGCAAACTTCTACGAGGAACGGACGCCCAAAAGCGGGCCCCCGAAAGGACCCGCCCATGATACCCGTCTCCGGGCGTCTAGCGGACGATCCTGCGGGCCGCTAGACCGCCGGCCACGAGCAGGACGCCGGCGCCGAGCGCGAGCAGCGAAGCGCCGCCCGTCTCTGGGAGAACGCCCCCGGGAGGCGTGGACGGCTCCGGGCTGCCGGGCGTCGGGCTGCCGCCGGTGACGTTGGTGCCGAGGCAGGCGTTGACCTGCGTCTGGGAGATCCCGAGCGTGTTGGCCGCCGCGGCCACCGACCCGTCGTCGGCCGTCGCCGTCGCGTCGCCGTACTGGCCCTGGATGGCCTGCTGGACCTGCGAGCAGTCCACGTACTGGACGTCCCCGCCCTCGGCTATGGAGCCGTCGTCGGCGGTGGCGTCCTGCGCGAAGGCCGGGGCCGCCGCGGCGAGCACCATGGCCAGCATGGCCGCCAGCAACACTGCCTTCCCCACTTGCGCACCTCCCCACGCCGCTTGACGTTTCTTTACAGAAATTCGGCGGGACGCCGGCGGGCTTGCATCGACCGAAAGGATGATAGGGGCGCGCCGGAAGTATGATTGCGGCCTTCCGGCGTTTCTTTCGGGTCGGCCGATGCATTAGACTGCGGCCATCTTGGTCGGGTTGGGGGAACAGCTCTCCGGTATCAGGTGGCTGCAGGTGTTCATGTTGGGCGCCGTGGCCGCCGTCTCGCCCCTTGCGCTGGTTTATCTGTCGATGAACCTCTACGCGGCTGGGGTCTCCGTCTATTTCGGGGGCGACCTGAGCCAGGGGGAGATCCGCGAGAGGTTCCTCGGTCCCTTTGCGAGGATCATGGTGAACGGCGGGATGCCCGTCCTGTACCTGATCCTCACCGCCGCCGTGTCGGGTCTCATGACGCGGGCGGCCGGCGCGATCAACGCCCTGCAAGGGTTGCTGCTCGGCTTGGTGTCGGCGGTCGGCATCCAGCTTCTCGGGCGCGCCTTCGGGCCCTTCGACCCGCTGGAGCTCGTCTACTATCCGCTGCTCGGCGTGGCCGGGGGATGGCTCGGCGCGGTCCTCAGCCGGGGCGCCCTGGCGAGGCAGGAAGCGCTCTACCGGGCCACCGACGCCCTCTTCTCCGTGGGCAGCCCCCGGGACGTCGCTGTCGCGGTCGGCGAGAACCTCGCGGGACCGTCGCAGGAGCGGGTGAGCGTGTGGAGAATCTCCCCCGATGCGGGAAACAATGGGGACTTCAGGCTGGAAACGCTCGGCTCGTGGGCCCCGGGCGCGGCGAAGGCCTGGCCCGACGGCCGGCGGCTGGACGCGCGACGGCTGCCAGCCATCTCCGACGTGCGGCGGAGGTCTTACCGGATCGTGAAGGAAGACGACCTGCCGCCGGTGGAGCGCGCGGCCTGGGAAGGGTCCGGTATCCGGTCCGCGCTGCTCGTCCCGCTCAGCGCCTCCGGGGGGGCGGACGGGTTGCTCGTGGTATCTTCGCGCCGGCGGCGGACCTTCTTCGACCGGAGAAAGGTGCGCGCCTATCTCACCGTGGGGGCGCAGGCGGCGCTGGCGCTGGAGAACCTGCGGCTCATCGAGGAGGCGCGACGTTCCGGGATGATCGGGGAGCGCAAGCGGCTCTCGCGGGAGATCCACGACACCCTCATCCAGGGCTTCGCGAGCATCGTCATGAACCTGGAGGCGGCGGAGGGCTCCCTGGACCGCTCCCCCGCGCCTTTCCCGCGCCACCTCGACGAGGCCCGCGCGACGGCGCGCGAGGGGCTCTCGGAGGCCCGGCGCATCGTGTGGGCGCTCAGGCCGGAGGCCCTGGAGGGCGCCCCGCTGCCCGAGGCCCTCTCGCGGCTCGCCGAGCGCTGGTGGGAGGCGGGCGGCGCGAAGGCGGACGTGGCCGTCACGGGCGAGGCGGCGCCGCTCCCGATGGAGGTCGAGGTCACGCTGCTCCGGGCGGCGCAGGAGGCCCTGACCAACGTCCGCAAGCACGCCCGGGCGCGGCGGACGGTGCTCACGCTCTCCTACATGGGCGACCGGGTGACGCTCGACGTCATGGACGACGGCGTCGGCTTCGATCCCGCCGGCGCGCCCGCGACGGACGGCTTCGGCGGCGGGTTCGGGCTGCGGGCCATGCGCGAGAGGGTGGAGGGGGTCGGCGGCGCGCTGCTCGTCGAGAGCGAGCCCGGCGCCGGCACGACGCTCGCGGTCGAGGTGCCGGCGGCCGGCGTGGGTCGCAGAGGTCAGAACGGGCAAGTCTTGGAGGAGGCGCCGTGACGGACGCCGAGGCGGGGCGGGTTAGCGTCCTGATCGCCGACGACCATCCCGTCGTACGGACCGGCATCCGGGGCATGCTCGAGGGCCGCCCGGAGTTCGAGGTCGTCGGGGAGGCCGTGAACGGCGAGGAGGCTGCGGACC
>CAXUFZ010000030.1:0-18974 GCA_964250345.1 uncultured Rubrobacteraceae bacterium | reverse complement strand
GGGTGCGGGAGGATGGACGGGCGGCACCGCGGGGATTTTTTCGGGCTCGACGTGGTGGGGTTGGGGGCGCGGGCGAGGGTCGGGGTGGCGCTGGCGGTGTTGGCGCCGGTGGCGTTGTCCGGCCTGTTGCTGGTGGTGCTCGCGCCGAGCCTGTGGTGGATCTTCACGACGTATTTCTGGATCGCCTTCCCGGCGCTCGGGTTGCTCGGCAGCGGCCTCGCGGGGATGGGTTCGGAGAGGACCGAGCGGGCGGGGCGGGTCGCGGCGATGGACCCTGAGCGGGACCTGCTCTCGGCGCTTCTCTCCCACGGCGAGATGACGGCCGCCGGCGTCGCGGCCGGGACGTCGCTCTCTGTCGATGAGGCCGACCGCAGGCTCGGGACGCTGGCCGAGGCCGGGCACCTGGAGATGCGGGTGCGAGGCGGTGGCATCTTCTACGCGTTGTGGGAGGCCGACCAGACGGCGTCGCAGGATCAATAGAGGAGGTTTCGTGAGCACGCAGATAGAGACGACGGCGGGTCCGGGCGGCGTGCGGTCGAGGTTGCTCAGGGGGATGTATGGCGTGAACGTGGTGGGGGCGGGCGTACCCGGGCTCGTTACCGTACTCGCGCCCGGCTGGGCGGCGGACAACTTGTTCGGCGCCCCGCAGGATCCCGTCTCCCTCCGTATGCTCGGCGCCGTCTGGTTGTCGGTGGGGGCTCTCTCGGTCCTCGGACTGCGACGCCCGATGCGGTTCTCGGCCGTCTTCCCCGTGGAGGCCGCGTACAAGTCGTTGTGGCTGGTCACGGTCGTCCCGACCTTGCTGGCGGGGGAGCGGCCGGAGATCGTGCCGCTGGCCGCCCTCTTCGCCGCCTGGGTTGTGGCCGACCTGGTCGCCACGCCCTGGGCCTACCTACTGGGTGCCGAGACGCGAGAACCTCGGCCGTGACCCTGGCAACGGAACGAGCGCCGCGAGAGCGGCGTCGATGCCATCCATGATGTGGTTCGAAGGTCTTCCTCGGCAGAAGAAGGCAACGTGAGCGCGCATTCGCGGGTGGTCGCCGGCCTGCTCCTGATCCTGCTGCCCGCGGTCGCCTACGGCGGGACGAGCATACTCTCCCTGCTCGTCGGCGACCCGGACTACGCGCAGAACCAGTTGCGTCAGGACCTCTGGCGGGCCGGTCACGCCCACGCCGGCGTCCTGCTCGTGCTCTCGCTGGTTACCCTGCGGTACGTGGACGAGGCGAACCTCCCCGGCTGGCTCAAGACCGTGGCGCGGCACTCCGTCCCGGCGTCGGCCGTGCTGCTGCCGGCGGCTTTCTTCCTGTCGGTGTTGTCGCCCGAAGCCACGGAGCCTAACGCCCTGATCAACCTCGCCTACGTCGGCGCCGTCTCGCTGGCCGTCGGCCTGCTGGTGCTGGGAATAGGACTCGTCAGGAGCCCCAGAGTAGAACCGGAGGAGGCGCGATGAAAGGACGCGGGTTGGAAGCTACGAAGGAGACACCCTTCGGGGCGAAAGCGGCCACGGCCCTCGGAAGCGCGGGCCTGGGAGCCGCGGCGGTCGGGGCCATAGCGTTCGGGGCCGTCGCGGTAGGGGCGCTTGCGATCCGTCGCCTCGCCGTCGGGCGGGGGAAGATCGGCCACCTCTCCATCGAGGAGTTGAGCGTCGGCCGCCTGCGCGTCAAGGAGTTGATCGTCGAACGGGAAGCGGAGGCATAAGGTAATGGCAGACGTCATGAACGGCAGATACACAGCCCGGATAGACGACCCGTTCGTCGTCTTCGTGATCGGCATGAGGATCAACAAGATCCTGGCCGTCAGAAAGTGGCTCCCCGTATTCCGCGCGATGGGCCCGATGCTCCGCGAGCTCTACCAGCACCCCGAGAAGGGCTTCCTCGGCGGCGGGTTCTTTCTCTACTGGCGGGGTCCAATGCTCGTCCAGTACTGGCAATCCTTCGAGAACCTCGAAAAGTTCGCCCGCAACCCCGACGACCCGCACCTCCCCGCCTGGCAACATTTCAACCGCACCGATGGCAGGGACGGCACCGTCGGCATCTTCCACGAAACCTTTATCGTCGAGCGCGGCAATTACGAGGCCGTCTACGGCAACATGCCCGTCTTCGGCCTCGCAAGGGCAACCGAGCACGTCCCCGCCGTCGGAGGTCGCGAGACGGCCCGCCGGCGCCTCATGCGCGGCGACAACGAGCCGGCCGTGCCGTCGTCTGAAGTGGACTCGTAGCAGCTTGCGGTGGTCGTGCGGCAGCTAGCTTACGGAGAAGTCGAAGGTCAAGAAGAGATGATGCAAACGAATCGAAGACCTATCGGCCACACGGGTATGCGAGGATACATATAAATCGATGAAAGCGTCAACGGGCTGACCTCGAGAAAGCTTATCGGACTTTTCCAGCTTTCTCTCTCGTTGCGCACTGAGCATGCTGTCATTAATTTGACCGACAATGGCAGTGACCTCACCAGTCAATACATACCCCAACATACCAGCGTTAGGGACATGGGCAGAGTAATAACCGTCCAAGAATCTGAACATACCGTTTTTGACATACTCGTTGATCAAGTCTTTGCCGTCGTGCTTTTGCCGATCAGCAATGAGCTTGCACTCCCACGCGAAGTAAACTTTGTGATCCTGCCCCCACTGCCCGCCCCACACTTGTATGTCGATTTCTTTGGCTTTTTTCGGTGATTCTTCACCTGCTAGCATCTCTGGCGTGTGCACTGGCACTCGGGATCGCACCTGGAAATTCTGGGGGTGCTGGTGTGCGATTGGGCGGAGATGATCTTCTATGTTGAGTGAGAAAACGTCCTCTTCCCAATCTGCTCGTGCCGTCCGAGAACTGGCAAATGAACGGTACGCTTGGATTGTAAGTTTTACGATTGTGTCGATAAGCCCAGGCCATAAGGTAGGAAAGCTATCTGGAACATTGTCTGCATAGGGTGCGTAGTCGTGCAGTCGCATTACGACAACACATTGCTCCGCTGCTGATCCCTGGACAACCATTCAAATATCAGGCTGTCGCTATCTACGCGAGCCTGCGAGCGCGACCAAAAACGTTGTTCGCTTGGCCTGATGAGGTACACATCTCGCTCATCGAATAACCTCACGTGTCTACGAACATACAGCGTCTCAGTTCGTCGTTCTATTAGTAGTTTATCTAACTTGCGTAGTAGCGCGTGCAGCTCTTGGCCTTCCGATACTTGTACCTCCCGTGCGCCATCTGTGCTGGTAAGATTGAAACCCACAACAGTTAACGGAGCGCTATCGGTAAAGACGGCACCACTCAGTGCGAGTTCTTGAGAAGCGAGGATTCCTTGGATAGATTGCACGAAGGTTTCGGCGTAGGCGCGAAGTTGCTCGATACTAGGCTTTTGCACCGTCGGAAACTCGTTTGGCTTACGCGTTCTTCGTTTAGCCCATTGGAAGAAACCGATTTCGTTGGTCACAAACTCTTCCACTTGCTGTACATCTGCGGGCGTTAGATTGAATAACTCGTACACTAGAGCGTTCAAATGTTGAAGCGTTGCAGCGTATTCTTCTGCGGATGTGTCGAGTACCGTAGTGTACTTGTCCTGCTGCGACCGGCGAAGTTGATCGACAGCAGCTACTATATCGTGAATCAACTTTTCGTCTGCGGTCGGCTTTACGAATGGCATGCGCAGATAGTCTTCTTGTACAGGATTCCCTCGTTCTACCGCCCAACGGGTCGAAGTGAGGAATTGGTAGTATCGTGCTAATGGGGAGTTGATATAAGCAACTAGCACTTTCATGTGATCAACCGTGTCGATGTTACCTACGATACCAGTGATGCTATCAAGATACGTCAAATCAGAGTCGGCAAACGCTGCCTGACACCGTGACTTGTGTATCAGAACTAATGGAGCACGGTAGCGCTCGCGTCCTCGCGGGCGATGAAAAGTCACGTCGTCTAACCGGTCAAAATTGTTCGAATTTAGAACGAAGGGTTCGAAAGCATCCGTGGGCAAATATGGGATCTCGTGAGCCCAAGGAGCAGCGTTTTCATCCCCACCGTTGACCTGCATACCTTCCCCAATGTCCCACCCTATATGTACGCTGACTTGCTCAAGCGTTGGAAAGGACTTGAGACGCATAATGAGGGACGCATCTCGCGGTGATCCCCATGAGGCCACTTTCCACAATTCTGGGTTGGCGCGTAAATCGTCTCGATCAAGAAGCTTTAGGTCGGTAGCGTCTAGAACGATCGCGCGCAAATGCTGCGACAAAGGAGAAGGTTTAGGTACACCGTACACGAGCCGCTTGTCTTGAGGAGGTTCCCCAGGAGCGTAGAAAAGCGCTACTGTTGGGCTCAAGGATTCAGGAAAGAGTTCGTAGGCAAGAGGAGAGAAGTTCACGACGACCCGAACATTGACCTGCGAAAAGAAGTCACTTCTGAACTTCTCGTGCGTACCACTAGAGACGAATATCGTACTCTTCGCTGGAGCTAGTAACGCGATCTCACCATCTTTGGAACAGAATTCCAAGGCACGCCAGAGGAAAGCTTGTGCAGCCTGCCCTCCTCCCACGGGTTTTTTGTTCCGGTTCGCCCAATCTCGAGACAGTCCTCTGAGCGATCCTTTTCCCCAAGGAGGGTTCCCGACGATTCGGTTGAATTTTCTTCCCTTTAGTTCATCTCTTAGCCGCGAATCGAAAAAGTCTATATGCATCAAGTTCCGGCCAATTAACCGCGGCAACCGAAAATCGGGGGATTTCACCTCTTCGGGGGGCAGGACGTCGATCATTGCGAGATACAAACTGAATACAGCAATCTGGACCGCCTCTTCAGCCTTGTCGATACCAAAAATTTGCGAGCTAACGATGCTGAAAACTGTATCTATACTCGGCCGTCTCTGATATCGCTTCTGCCAAGCACCCATGATACGTTGGAAAGCCCGCACGAGGAACACTCCGGATCCGCAAGCTGGATCTAAGACACTGCCGGTCCCATCGAAATTTTCTAACGGTAGAGTTTCGTTCAGAACGAAATCCACAAGCGACAATGGCGTATAGAAGGCTCCGAGTTCTTTGCGCTGCTCCGTCTGCAAGAAAGTATCGTAGATCTCGCTGATCAACTCGATTGGTATGTACTTGAAGTCGTAAGGCCACAATCGTTGCTGACCTGATACAAGGTCATGGCCTTCAAGGAAGCTTTTTAGCTTCCAGAGGTGATAGTGGGTTATGTAGTGTTTTTCTCGTGAATGCACGGGAAAGAGATCGCCACCGAACCGCTCAGTAAGCTGTTCAAAAAATCGATAAGTGGCATCGTGATCGTCGAGAACGTTCATAAATTTGGTGCTCTTGTCACCTACAAACTCGTGAGGTTCGACGTTTCCTAACAAGTCGCGGTCAAGTAGGTAACAGGCAAAGAGAGACCTTCCGATAAAGCCGTAAGCAACTTCGTTAGGTACACCATCGTCAATTAGTTCTTGACGTAGACGCGCCAGCGAACGTAGCAAGGTTTGATCAGCCCTATATGAAGGTGTAACCTCTTGACCGTCAGGAGTTGCCCAGAAGCTTCCCGTTTCTAAATAAAGACGATCGTAGGTTCCGTATAGTTCACGCTGAATCGCTTGCCTTGCGGTTTCAATGTCGGTGAGTTGCGTTAATTTTCTAAGTAGCCGTTTCTTCTCATCGCGCACAAACTCCGCGGAATCTGCTGCCGGAAGTGCATAGCCGTTATATACTCTTATCTCTTGTGGCAGAACTACATAGAGCAGAGGAACTTTGCTCTCGTTCCATACAGTTCGGTGCAAACCCCAAAGTGCTTCAGGATCCGCTTCGGCGAGACGAGCGAAGTAAACTACCGGAACACTGTTTACCTTAAAAACTTTCTCAACGTGCGGGACCCTTCTACTAGTAAACTGCGATGTCGGTTCGCAAAGCTCTTGAGCATCGCTATACCCGAGTTCCTGAGCCAGAACCGTCGAAAGGTCCATTTGGTTCATCTTGTGGGTTGATCGGATAGCAGATTCGTTTGCTTTAAGCACATAGGGTTACCCACAGTAAGCAGTATAGGGCGACAATAAACAGCCCGCAAGCAGCAATTTTCGCGGTTCATACTTATTGCACACATCGTACAATCAATATGATCTCATCGTGCTCTCGCTAGAGTAAAGGTGACTACCCGGCAACCTTTATGCCCATGCTCTTGGCCGTGCCTTCGACGGAGGCAGACTTCGGGTACGGTATCTTGTTTTTGACTATCTGACGGGGTTGCTCTCGGGCTACGGTGGCGGCGGGTCTCCCGTTAGGCTGATATCAGCGCCGGGTGGAAATGCCGACACGTTTGGTGGCAGTACGGAAGGCGTAAGGAGAATCGGGAGGATGGAGGGCTATCCGCTCTCCGGGACCCTGCGGGCGTGCTTCTTTCTCTCGGGGTGGGCTTTGTAGGCGCGCTTCGGGGAGCGCGGACGACCGCCCGCGCGCACCGCGCCCACGTGCCGGCTGAAGTCGGCGCCGCTCATCCGCGTGTTGGAGCGGGCGAGCCTCTCTAGTGCGTAGGTCCAGAAGTCCTCCGCGGGGTTGCCTTTCGCGTGCTGGACGAAGCCCCAGACGGCCCAGTGGAGGTCGCTCATGGCTTTGTAGACCTCCAGCCGCGAGTAGAGCGCCGGGGGGACGGGGCCGCCGCGGTAGGCCTCCATCATGGCGCGGTCCTGCCCGGGCCCGAACCCGGCCTCGACCGAGAGGTCGGCGAGGTCCCACATCGGGTCGTTCATGCCCGAGTACTCCCAGTCGATAAGGTAGATGCGCCCGTCCGCGTCGAGGAGGTTTCCGGGCCACGGGTCGTTGTGGCTGGGCACGAGGGAGACCGGAGAGGCTTCCAAAGCCCGGCGCGCGGCCCTCGCCTTCCGTCCTACCTCGTGGTAGTCCCCCGGCAACGATGCCCGCCGCCCGCGCAGGAGGCTGAGGTAGCCGTCCATCTCGGCAAAGACGTCGAAGCGGGACCTGAAGATCCCGCCAAGACGGTGGACCTTTCCGAGCGCCCGCGCGGCCCGAACCGGCGCCCCCGGGTCGCGGCCGAACCCCTCCCCGGCGTCCATGGAAACCCCTTCGACGAACCGGGTCACCATCGTGCCATCCCTCGGGTCGAAAAAGACGACCTCCGCGTTGACCCCGGCCTCCGACGCGACCCGCGCGTTGTGCTCCTCGACGGTACGGTCGATGTACTCCGAGGTGCCTTCCCCGGCGAGCCGAAGCACGTAAGCCTTGCTACCTATCGTCACCTTGTAACAGACGTTGGTCAGGGCGCCACCGAGGCGATCCAGCTCGATGAATTCCCGCCTAACGTTGTCGAAAAAAGGTACGCGAGCTAGCGCGGCATACGCTCCGTCCAATCGTATTCCTCTCCCTATCTGCTTTGAGCGAGGGCTCTCTGGCGCCCGTGGTGCAGCAGGGAGATTGTAAACTCTGTGTTAAAAATGCGCAAACTTCCGAACGTTCGGGGTCGGTCTACCTTCGGGATGCGAAGACGACGCTTGCCTGGCCGATGTGGATGCGCGGGGCGTCGTTGCGCGCCACGAAGGCTTCGAGCTCTCCACTATCTTCCAGTTTGCGGATACGGGAGAGGGCGTGGTTCAGGCGGTCTTCGGCGACCAGCGACCAGACCGAGTCCCCGTCGCGCCACTCCTTGCTCAGGGGGCCGCGGGGGTCGAGGTAGGCGTCGCCCTGGACCGTGGCGGTGATGGGGGCGAAGGTTCCCCGCTGGTCGAGGCCGCAGTCGATGAGGATCTCGCGCAGTTCGTCGAGGGGGGCGTAGCGGTTACGGAGGGCGTCGGCGGCCTCCGGGATCAGGTGGTAGTGCCAGTAGCCGTGGCGCAGTTGCTCCTGCGAGCAGGTGCTGATCGTGAGGGTGCCGCCCGGCTTCAGGACCCGGGCGAACTCTTGGAATACCCGACGGTGGGCGGGGAAACCTTTCGAGGGATCATCCGGCAGGTGGTGTAGGACCTGGTTGATCATGACCCCGTCGAACGTCGCGTCCCCGAAGGGCAACTCGTCGATCCTTGAAGAATGAAAAGCGATGCGGTCCCCGGCCCACTTTAACTTGCGCGCGGCGACCTCGAGCATACCGGGGTTCATGTCCACGGCCTCGATCCGGCCGACGTAACGGAGCAGCGCGTCTGAGTAGCTGCCGGTGCCGCACCCGGCATCCAGCACCACCGCCTGGTCCAGCGGGACGGGCGCGTGGGCGACGCAGCCGACGAGGATCTCGGTCCCGACCGGCTCCCTGGTCTTGTCGTAGTTGCCGGACGCGCGCGTGTAGTCCTCGTAGCTGCTCAATTCAGCCTCTGCCCCTCTACTCGTTTTTGCGTCAAGAATATACGTGGGCCCAACTTACAGAGCCGGTTGAACCCAGGTTTTACCCATCATTAACCTTCTTTTCACTTAAAGGGGGAACGGCGGGCCTATACTGCGCGCGATTTCGTGCGGCCTCAAGGGAACCCGAGGGAGAGAGGAACCGTGTGACCTTTCGGAGCGTGGGCACCAACCTGTCCCGGCTGTACCTCGGCGGCGTCGACGGTCTCGCGGGGGATCTCGCGGCGCTCAAGGGCGCCGGAACGGATTTCGCGGAGATCTGGCCCCAGAATTTCGGCGTCATCCTCGGCGGCGGCCTGGACACGAACCGGCTGGGAGCGGTCGGGGAGCTGCTGCTGGAGGCGGGGTTGGCCTACACGGTCCACGCCCCGCTCGAGGTCAACCTCATGGACCTCACCTCCCACGGCCTGCAGCGCGACATCCTCGACGCCAGCCTCCGGTTCGCGGAGGGCATCGGCGCCGGGGTTGTCGTCTGTCATGCCGGCCAACGCGTGGGGGCGCGCGACGCCAGGCACAGCATCGGGGATCAACTCTCCTCCGAGCGGTACGCCTTGCGGGAGGCGGGGGAGCTCGCGGGGGAGCTGGGCGTCACCATTGCCGTCGAGAACTACTACCCCGAGCGGCCCATAACGCGCGGCGAGGTCTACGATTACTCTGTCTGGCCTTCCCTATTGGCCGAGCAGATCTCCGCCGTCGACCACCCGGCCGTCGGCGTCTGCCTGGACGTGGGCCACGCGGCCCTCGCGGCGGGCTTCTTCGGCTTCGACTTTATCGAGGAGTGCGCCGCCATAGCCCCCCTCGTCCGGCACGTACACCTCCACGACAACCTGCGGAGGACCAACCTCACCGGAGAGCCGCGAGTCTCGGAACACACCGCCTACGGGCTGGGGGATCTACACCTCCCCCCCGGCAGAGGCACCATCCCCCTGGAAGACCTGTTCCGGCGCATGAATTTCGCCGAAGAACCCTCGTGCTGCGTGGAGCTCGCCCCGGAGCACTTCTCTTCGGTTCCCGAGGCCCTGCGCGCCGCCAGGGGCCTCGACCTCGCGGTGGCGCGGGAGCGCGTGCCGGCCTGAAACAGTCAGCCGGTGTTGTTAGCGCCGGATGGAGGCGCCGACGCGTTTGGTGGCGGTGCGGAAGTCGTAGGTTGTGACGGAGAGGGCGGAGAGCTGGTGCGGGGCTATGCGCTTCTCGAAGTCGCGCAGGTTTATGGTGCGCCTCATGCAGACGAGGGCCGCCTCGCGGCAGAGGGCCTCGAGGTCGGCGCCCGAGTAGCCACCGGTGGCCCGCGCGATCTGCTCCAGGTCCAACTCCGAATCCGTGGGCATGTCCTTGGTGTGGATGCCCAGAATGTGCAGCCGGGCCTCGGCGTCCGGCAGGCCGACCTCGATCTCGTGGTCGAAGCGGCCGGGGCGCCGGAGCGCCGCGTCGAGGGCGCCGGGACGGTTGGTCGTCGCTATGACGCAGACGCGCCCGAGGTCGTTCAGGCCGTCCATCAGAGAGAGGAGTTGGGAGACGAGGGTCGCTTCGAAGCTCTCGCTCATCATGTCGCGGGATGAGGCGAAGGAGTCGATCTCGTCGAACAGGACCACCGCCGGCGCCTTGGTGCGGGCCTCGGCGAAGATCTGGCGCAGCTTCGCCTCGCTCTGGCCCCAGAACTTGTTCAAGATCTCCGGCCCCGAGACGGCGATAAAGTGCGCCCCGCTCTCGTGCGCGACGGCCCGCGCCAACAACGTTTTGCCTGTCCCCGGCGGGCCGTAAAACAGGATGCCCTTGTGCGGCCGGATGCCCATGCGTTTGAAGATCTCGGGGTGCGTAATGGGCAGCTCGACGGCCTCTCGCACCATCTCGATGGTCTCGCGCATCCCGCCGACGTCCTCGTAGCGCGTGGCCGGCACGTTGCGGCTACCGGGCGCGGTCCCGCTCGCCGCCGCGACGTTCGCCCCGCCGCTCCTCACGCTGCGCGCCAGCCGCTCGAAGAGCCCTTCGCGGTCCTCCGTCGTCGGCGGCTCGGCCTGCTCGCGGCCGTCGCGGGTCTTGACGACCTGCCAGTTCGGGAGCGGGCCCTTCTCGCGGTAGCTCCAGGCGGCGTCTTTGGACGGGTCGATCTTCTCTGGCAAGCGGGCCACCAGTTCGGCGGTCGCGTCGAGGTCGAGGATCGGGCACCGGGCGCAGGGGCCGAGGTCGGAGAGGATGCGGCCGGTGATGGCCTCCTTGTCCACCTCAAAGGCGGCGTCCTCGTCCATCTCGCCGAGGGAGTACCAGGAGTTCTGGGTCAGGTGGTCGTTGTCGTAGAGCCGGATCTGGCGGCACGGAAAGAGCTGCTTGTCCGCGAGATGCTTCGGCGTGCACCACTCCCTCGCCGGCGTCCCCGAACGCTGCTTGCGCAAGAAGCACCGGAGCCCCGAGAAGAGCTCGCCGGAGGAGACGGGCTCGCCGTCGACGGCGTACCCGGCATCCCTCTCTCCGCGTAGGTGCCCGGAGAAGTCGTCCAGGAGGCGCCAGTCGGCCGGCAGGTCCAGCTCGACGGAGACGCGGGCGTCGCCGTTCGCCCCGGCGACCTTATAGGAGGCGTGGCTGGCCGCCGCGGCGGCGGCCCGTCCGAGGTGGCCCTCGGAGGCGAAGGGGAAGTCTGCTCTAACCTTCATCGTCCGTCGATTCTAACCCACGCCGCGCGGGGTGGTCGTTTGGGAAACGGTTATCCAGACGTTACGCAACGTTGCCCGGAAGGTTACCGGGGCGTGCCCGTTCCGTAACCCGGCTCCCGCATAATGGACCGTCACAGCGACCGGAGAGGCCGGGGATCGAGAAGGGGGACAAGGTGGTCAACGAAAGAAAGTCGAGGCTCGTCAATCGCGCGATCTCCGTCGGCGGCGCCGTGATCCTCGCCGTCCTCGCCTACCTGCTGGCGACGGGCTCCCCGCTCGCCGGTACGTTCCTCGCGGGGGGTGCGGGATGCGTTATCGGCTACGGGCTGGTCCACCTCGCGGCCGGCAGGTTCGGACTGACGGCGCGGGATCGCCTGGCCCGGACGATTTTCCTGGTGCTGGTCGTGGCCTCGGCCGTAGCGGCGAGAGCGGCCGTGGACCTCGAGTTCTCCGCCGCGGACTCGTCGCTGGACCTGCTCGCCGACGGCTTCTTCTTTGGCGCCGCCTTCGCGGCCGTCATGCGCGTTTTCGGTCCACCGGGACGCACGAACACGGAGTGATCTGCGCTCCCGCTATCCGGCCCGAACGCCACCAGACCACTCCTCGCGGAGCACGCCCATGATCACGTTGTCCACGTAACGCCCGTCGAGCCAGACGTGCTCCCGCATTCGTCCTTCTTCTACAAAACCGCACGAGCGGTAAGAGCGGATCGCTCGCTCGTTCGCGGAATGAACCTCCAACCACACCCGTCGCAGGTTCCGAAGCCGGAACGCGTAGTCGAGGAGCAGGTCCACCGCCTCCCGCCCGTAACCGCGTCCCCAGTACTCTCTGTCCCCAATGGTGATGCCAAGCTCGGCGTGCCGGGCGTTCATATCGATGTTGAAGAGCCCGCAGGTGCCGATGCATTCCCCGTCCGCTTCGATGGCGAAGTCGGTTCTGTCGCGTCGTTTCTCGACGACCGCCTGCTCGTACTCCTTTTGCACGCGTTCGACCGGAGTGGGCATCGGTGGGTCTCCGCCGCCCGCCAGTTCGGTCTCCAGACTGTTACGGAATCCCTGCAGGCGCGGCAGGTCCTCACGTGTGATGGTCCGCAAGGTCACCTTCTCCCCTCGCAGCATCAGCTTCCGGCCTCGACGGGATGGCGCATCCAGACGTTCGGTTCTTCGTAGCGGCCCAGGTCCCGTTCCAGGTCCATCTCGACGGGGTTCAGGGCGCCGGGGACGACGTAGGCGCCGCTCTCCGGGAAGCGCATCTTTGTCCAGTCCTCCCACTCGCCGACGGTGCCCGTGATCCGCATGGCCTCGGGCGCGACGCGTAGGAACTCCGCCCCGAGCCTGCGATGGACCCGCAGCCACGGGTCGAGAGGCAACCCGTCTTCCCGCTCCCATCCCACGTACCGTTCCATCGTTGTGAGCGGGTAGCGGTCCTTCAGCGTGGGCCTTACGGGCGCGATCAGGGCCGAAAGACCTCTCTCCGCGGCAACGTCCTTCATGGCCCGAAGAACGACGCTGCTAAGGCCGAGCCCCTGGCGACCCGGCGCCACCGTCGCCAGCAGCGCCGAGCTCACCGTCGGGGCGCGCCCGGCGTCGAGATCCTCCAGGCCCCGCTCGATGGCTTCTCCCACCCCGCCGGGCAATCCGTCGAGCTTCCCGTCCCAGAGAAGCGGAACGGAATTTCCCGCCGCCACCACACGCCCGTCCTCGCCGCAGACGGCGATCTGAAACCCGGCGAAGTTGGTGAAGAGGTTGTTCCAGTGGCGGTTGACCGTCGCATCGTGGTGGATGAACTCCGGCAGCACCGTCGGGGAGATCGATCTCGCGGCATCCCCGAGGTCGGGCCTCTCTTCGAGGGTAAAGGCCCGCCAGGTCGTGCCCGAGGCCTGAAACTCGATGCCTGAAACCTACAGGAACGCCGGCACGAGCTCGCCCTTGATCAAGTCCGCGTGTGCCTCCCGTTCGCGGACGACGGCCCAGCGGTCGCCGCTGACCATGACCTCGGCGGGGCGGGGCCGGGAGTTGTAGTTGGAGGCCATCGAGAAACCGTAGGCGCCGGCGCCCATGACGGCGAGCAGGTCGCCCTCCTGCGCGTCGGGCAGCTCGCGGTCGCGGGCCAGATAGTCGCCGGACTCGCAGACGGGGCCTACGAGGTCGGCGCGGGCGACGGAGCCGTTCCCGTTCGCCGGGAGCACCTCGTGGTGGGCGTCGTAGAGGCTCGGACGCAGGAGGTCGTTCATCCCGGCGTCGGCGACGATGAAGCTCTTCTCGCCGCTCTTCTTGCGGTAGACGACGCGCGTCAGGAGGACGCCCGCGGCGCCCGAGATGAAGCGGCCCATCTCGCAGAGGATCTTCGTGCCCGTCGCCTCCAGCGTCGGCCTGACGGCGTCCACCAATTCCTTCGGGGTCGGGGTCTCTTCGTCCTTGTAGCGGATGCCGAGGCCGCCGCCGATGTTGAAGTACTTTATGTCGAAGCCGCGGGTCTTGAGTTCCTCGACCAGGCCGGCGGATTTTTCGACGGATTCGGTGAAGGGTTGGAGCTTGGTGATCTGGGACCCTATGTGCTGGTGCACCCCGATGATGTCCACGCACCGGTACTCCCCGGCCCTCTCGGCGAGCGTCAGCGCCTCGTCCACCGGGATACCGAACTTGTCCCGCTCCCGGCCCGTAGTGATGTGGTCGTGGGTGCCGGCATCCACGTCGGGGTTTACGCGCAGGGAGACCCGGGCCTTCTTCCCGAAGCGCGCGGCGATCCTCTCCAGGTGCTCGAGCTCCGAGGCCGACTCCACGTTGAAGAGCAAAATACGCTCCCCGAGCCCCGCCATGAGCTCGGGTTCCGTCTTGCCGACGCCGGCGAAGACGACCTTCTTGGGATCGAAGCCCGCCCGCATCGCCCGGTAGAGCTCCCCGCCGGAGACGATATCGGCCCCGGCCCCAAGAGACGCGAGCGACCGCAACACCGCCAGGTTCCCGTTGGCCTTGACGGCGTAGCAGACCAGATGATCCAGGCCCGCAAAGGCCTCGTCGAGCTCCCTGTACGCCTTCTCGATGGCGGCGTGGCTGTAGACGTAGGTGGGGGTTCCGGCCGCCGCCGCTATCTCGGAGAGGGCGACGCCCTCGCAGCGGAGGCCGTCCCCCTCGTAGTAGAAGTCGTCCAAGACCCTCCTCCTCGCTCCGCCAGCTTCGCTTGGCTCCGCCTTTGGAAGTGCTATATTCCTGGCTCTCGTACCCGTACCGTAGGGGGAATATACCCCGTGCCGAAACCCCGCGCGACACCGCCAGCCGAAGCGACCCGGCCGGCCGAAACGACCCCTCCACTTCTCCTCAACCCCGTCCTCGAAGGCCAGGGCGCCTACCCCCTCCTGCGCCTCGACGAACGCCGTAGAGAGCTCGAAGCGCGCGGCGCCGAAACCTTCGACTTCGGCACCGGCGACCCCCGCGAACCGACAGACGAGAGCATTCGGCAAGCCCTCAAAGACGGCGTCTCCGAGAACAGCCGCTACCCGAGCACGGCCGGGAAGAGGGAGCTGCGCGAGGCCTTCGCGGGTTGGATGGGACGTCGCCACGGCGTGGCGCTCGATCCCGAGACGGAGGTCCTGCCGGCGACGGGCTCGAAGGAGGCGATCTTCCACGCTCCGCTCGCCTTCCTCCACCACTCGCACGAGCGCCGAGGCGTCGCCTACGGCGCGCCCGGCTACCCCGTCTACGAACGCGGAACGCTCTTCGCCGGCGGCGAGGCGCTGCCGGTCGAGCTGAGTCGGGACGACGGTTTTCTGCTCCGGACCGAAGACGTGGATCCGGAGAGGACGCGGGCGGTCTGGATCAACTACCCCCACAACCCCACCGGCGCCACCGCGACCTACGAGTACCTCGAAGAGATCGCTTCTTTCTGCCGCGAGCACAACATCCTGCTCTTCTCCGACGAGTGCTACAACGACCTGTACTCTGGCGACCCGCCACCCTCCATACTGGAGGTCACCAGGGATCGGACCGTCGCCTTCTGCTCGCTCTCCAAGCGCAGCGGCATGACCGGCTACCGCTCCGCCATGATGGCCGGCGACCCCGAGTTGATCTCCGCCCTGAAGAAATTCCGTCCCTCCGTCGGCGTCGCCACCCAGTCCTTCGTCCAGGACGCCTCCATCGCCGCCTGGAACGACGACGCCCACGTTGAAGAACGGCGCCGGATCTTCGGCGAAAAACGCGCCCTCTTTACCGCGTTCTTCGACAGGGTCGGCCTCGACTACCTTCCCGCCGACGCGAGCTTCTACCTCTGGATCTCCGTCCCCGGCGGCGACGACGAAACCTACGCGATGCACCTCCTCGAAGAGGGCATCGTCGTGGCCCCCGGCCGCTCATTCGGGACCGGCGGCGAAGGCTACGTCCGGGTCGCCCTCGTGCCCGACCTGGAAGCGTGCCGACGGGCGATAGAACGGTGGGAAGGTCTGCTCGCCTAAAGCCGACGCCTTGGGCGGCCGAAAATTGGGGTGTGCTAGCATGGATCTGTCGAAGAACGCCCCCGAAAGAAGGACGCCTTGGGTACCGTAAGGTCGAAGCCGATGACCGCGGAAGAGTTCTGGAACCTGCCGGACGATGGTAAGCGGCGATCCCTGGTACGGGGCGAGGTCGTAGAGGAGATGCCACCCGGTGGGTTGCACGGGGTGGTGGCGCTGGAGATCGGCGTCCGCCTGCGCGAGTGGTCCGGGGGCGGCCCTAGAGGCATCGTCGCCGTCGAGTCGGGATTCCTCGTCGAACACGACCCGGACACGGTACGCGGCCCCGACGTCTCCTACGTAAACCGGGGTCGGGTACCTGAACCCGGGGTCCCCGAAAAGTTCTGGGACGCGGCCCCCGACCTGGCGGTCGAAGTGGTCTCTCCGAGCGAGACGGCGGGAGACGCGCGCGAGAAAGTGCGCGGCTACCTGTCCGCCGGAACCCCGCTCGTCTGGCTTGTTTACCCGCGTACCCGGGAGGTCATGGTCCACACCCCGGACGGCCTAGCGCGTACCCACGGCCCCGAAGACACTCTCGAAAGCTTCGAGGTCCTGCCCGGCTTCCGTTGCGCCGTGGCAGCTCTGTTTCCGTGAACGAGCGCAACCCCGCGCTTGCGGGCCTGCTCCTCTTTGTCGGATGCTTCGCGACGTCGGTGGGTCTCTTTTTTGTCTGGGAAGATTCTGGAAGGTTCGCACTTGTGGGCCTCACGCTCGTCTTTTTGGGCACGATGATGTTCTCCCTCGCAACGCTAAACGCGCTGCCCGAAGGCCCGGGCCAGGCCCGTGCGGCCACGCGTATCTTGGGCGTAGCGCTATCGGCGGTGACCGTGGGCTTCGCCGTCGCGGCCATCGTGGCCGAGGCCCTGTAGCAGACCTCGCGACGACGGGGATCTCCAAGTTCTCTTGCTAAACTGCGCGGTGCCCGCGTAGGCCGATTTTTCTGAAAGGGACCAGAGCGTGAGAGAGAAGATAGAAGCCGCCTTCGAAGACCGCGCTCTACTCGAGGACGAGGGCCACCGGCAGGCCGTCTTCGACACCGTGGCCGCCTTGGACAGAGGCGAGCTTCGGGTGGCGGAGAAGAGGGACGGCGAGTGGTCGTCTAACGCGTGGGTGATGAAGGCGATCAACCTGTACTTCACCGTCGCGAAGATGGAGACCATCGAGGTCGGGCCGTTCGAGTACCACGACAAGATCCCCACGAAAAAGAACCTCGCCAGAGCGGGCATCCGCGTCGTCCCGCCCGGCACGGTCCGCTACGGCGCCTTCGTCGAGCCCGGCGTCGTGGTCATGCCGGGCTACGTGAACATCGGGGCCTACGTCGGCGGCGGGACCATGGTCGATACGTGGGCTACGGTCGGCTCCGGCGCACAGATCGGGCGGGACGTGCACCTCGCGGGCGGGGTCGGGATCGGGGGCGTGCTGGAGCCGCCGGGTGCGATGCCCGTCGTGATCGAGGACGGCGCCTTTATCGGCTCGCGGTGCGTGGTGGTCGAGGGGGTGCGCGTCGAGGAGGGCGCGGTGCTCGGCGCGAACGTGGTGCTGACGGGCTCGACCAGGATCATCGACGTCACCGGCGACGAGGAGGTCGTCCACAAAGGACGGGTCCCGGCCCGCTCCGTCGTCGTGGCCGGGACGCGGCCCCGCTCCTTCCCCGCCGGCTCCTACGACGTCCAGACGGCCCTCATCGTCGGCGAGCGCCGCGAGTCCACGGACCGCAAGACGTCGCTGAACGAGGCGCTGCGAGAGTTCGGGATCGGCGCTTGAACGACCGGCTGCTGGACACGCTCCTCTTCTTCCTCGAACGCCCGAGCGTGACGGGCGAAGAGAAGCTCCTTTGCGACGACCTGGAGACGCGGATAGCGAAGCTCCCCGACTGGGAGACCGAGCGCGTCTCTAACAACCTCATGATCCGCCGCCGGGAACCGGACGCCCCGCGCCAGAAGGTCGTCTTCGCCGGGCACCTGGACACCGTGCCGCAACCGGAGAAACCCATAGAGATCCGCGTCGAGAACGACCGCGTCTACGGCCGGGGCGCCTCGGACATGAAGTCCGGCGACGCCGTGATGCTCGCCCTGCTGGAAGGGCTCGACTGGCAGAGCGCGCGCTTCGAGCCGATGTTCGTGTTCTACGAGCGCGAGGAGGGACCCTACGCCGAGAACGGCCTGGAGGCCGTCTTCGCGGGTAGTCCCTGGGTCCTGGGGGCGGATCTCGCCATAGTGCCCGAGCCGACCTCCGGCGCCCTGGAGGTCGGGTGCGTCGGGACGTGCCAGGTCGAGGTGACGTTCCGGGGCAAGTCATCCCACGCCGCGCGGCCCTGGCAGGGCGAGAACGCCGTGACGAAGGCCGGCAGGTTCCTCCAAGAGCTGCACGGACGGCCCGCGAACGAGGTCGTCGTGGACGGGCTCCCGTTCTACGAGGTGTTGACGCCGACGGTGGCGCGGGGAGGGCGGGTCAAGAACGTCGTCCCCGACTCGTTCTGGGTCAACGTCAACCACCGCTTCGCGCCGGGCAAGGGCCTAGACGACGTGAGGCGGCTGTTCGACGGGCTGGTGGGGGACGAGGCGTCGTACGAGATCCCGGACTTCGCCCCGAGCGGCTCGGTGGATCTGGAGAACCCGCTGATGCAAGAGCTGATCTCCACCGGCCTCGAAGTCCGTCCCAAGCAGGCCTGGACGGACGTGGCCCGCTTCGCCGAACGCGGCGTCCCCGCCGTCAATTTCGGCCCCGGACTCCCCTCCCAGGCCCACCAGGACGAAGAGCACGCGGAGCTCCCGCTGCTCGAAGAATGCTACGGACGCCTGGCGGATTTCCTTCGGGGGGATACCCAAAGATAAAGCGGGAACCTCAATGGTGAGGTCCCCGCCGGGAAAACGCTAGAAGACGCTGAGGTGCGACGCTTTAGTCGTCGTCCCCGTCATCATCGTCGTCGTCCGTGTCGTCCATCTCTTCCATGTCGACATCATCGTCGTCCAGGTCGTCCTCGAAGGGATCGAAGTCCTCAAGCGGGTTGAAGTCTTCGAGGGGGTCCACGTCGTCGGCGTCGTCCTCGAGCTCCACCCCGGGGAAGTCGTCCTCGAACTCGACCCCCGGGAAGTCGTCGTCGAACTCCGTGACGGTCTGCGCGCCAGCCGGACCCATGACCACGAACATCATGGTCGCCATCGCCAATGCTGCGATCAACAGAAGCCGCAACCTACCCATACTCTGCCCCTTTCCGAAGGCTTTACCGAACGCGGGGATTATGCCGGGCGCGGGAAAAGGGCCACCGTAATGACTATTACGGTTCAGCGTATACTTTCGGGCCGGCGCGCTCCGGGCGCGAAAAATGCATCGGAGGGTGTAGGTGTGGGCGGCTGGGGTCGTTCTCTTGCATAATGTGGGTGCCGGAGGGGCCGGCGGGGAAAGCGAGATAGCAAGGGGGATGCATGGGACGTGCGGTAAGCGGTCGCGGTCGCGGGCGCGGCGGCGCTGGTTTGAGCCGGAAAGACTTCTTGAGGATGGGCGGGGCCGGGCTCGCGGGGAC
>CAXUFZ010000029.1:0-19046 GCA_964250345.1 uncultured Rubrobacteraceae bacterium | reverse complement strand
GGACGGGGTTGCTAAGGGCCCACATGACGTCCATGGCGTCCTTCTTCCGCGATGCCCCGCGGGCCCTCCCGCCCTCGTGCGGCACGTGGTCGAGGAGCACGACCGCTATCCCGCGCTGCCGAGCCGGGCGCGTGTACTGGTGACACCAGTTCGCGACGCCGTCGTTCGAGTTCTCCTCAAATCCAGCGTTGGCGAGAAAACCAATCAACGAATCGAAAACGATAAGCGCGGGATCCAGCTCATCGAGGAGCAGCTCATAAGCCTCGGAGATTTTCGCGTCCATAGCGAGGTTCGGGTCGGGGAAATAGTAGAGAAGCTCGTCTATCCGGTCGGTGGGCGTGTCCAGTTCGGAAAGCCGCTCGGCCACGATTCTCGGACCGTTCTCGTCGTCGAACAGCAGCACCCGTTCGCCGTGTTCGACGCACCGCCGGACGAGCCAGAGCATCATCCAGGACTTCCCCGAACTCGCCGGGCCGTATATGGAGTGGACGCGCCCTTTCAAGAGGATCTCGGGCGTCAGTTCCTCGGGGGGTTCGACGCCGCGCTCGATGAGGTCTCGGAGCGGTACGCGGCCCTCTATCCGCCCGGAAACGCCGTCGGCCTCGTGGTACTCGGCTCCGCGGAGCCCGAGGGTCCGCGCGATGTCTTCGGGCACGGGGGCGTCCTCGCCTCGGCGCCTCATCGCGGCCCGCCCCCGGCGACCTCACGCTCGATAGCCTCACGCCGGGTTGCCGACTCGCGCTCCGCCAGGCAGGTCTCGCGCTCGATTTGCGCCTTCCGCGCCTCGTCCCGGATGCGGCCGACCAAAGCCCCGGCGATGGGTCCGCAGGCGGCCCAAGCGATGCGGGTCTCGACCGCCCGCTCCTCGGCGTCCTCGATGCCCTGCAAGATGGGGAGGAACCTCCAGCGCATGAGGCGACGGCGTGCCCGCGCCACGTCCTCGCGCTCCATCCGTTCACGCGCCGACCGCTGGCGCTCCTGCTTCCGATACCAGGAAGGCGGCCTCCGGGGCAGCTCGACGCCGTAGCGGGAGGCAAGCCCGACGAGCGCCCAAAGGAACTCCGCGTTTTCCACCGCCTGATACAGATGGATCACGTCGCCGCCGGAGGCGCACCGGTAGCAGTACCAACTCCCGTCCTCCGGGTAGACGGCGAAGGCGCCGGGGTTGTCTCCGCCGTGTGCGGGGCACTTGCCGCGCAGGCTCCGTCCTGAAGGGCGCAGCTCGGTCAGGTCTCCGGCGTACCTCTCGACCGGCACGGCGTCCTTGAGGACGTCGGCAGCTTTCCGGTACCAGCTCGTTGCCCCGCGAGGTTCGGCCTCGTGGCTGTGTTCCGTTTCGGACACTTCCACCTCCCCCAGGTCAGCTTCGCTGCCCGGTAGTCGGCGGCGGGGTCCGCTCTTCCTCGGCCCTAACGCGCTTGTGAATAAGTCAAGCGGGCGTTAGAATCACCAGGACGAGCGGCGGGCTGTGGATTTAGAGGTCAGCGCCCCGCCGTTTCGTCTACGTACGGTGTGCTGGCGGCGCTCCAACGCCGCCTCACACCTTACTTGCCGCTATCCTTCTCGTCCTCCTCGAGCCGACGCTCGACAGCCTCTATCATGTACTCGCGCATGGTCACGCCCGCCCGCGCGGCAACGACTTTCACCCGCTGCCTAAACCCCGCCGAAGCGTCCAACCTCAACACCGCCCGCTCCTCCAGTTGTGCCTGCATGATTACCTCCGTCCGGTACGTCTAGTGCAGATGATAACCTCGTCAGACCGCCGCTACAATATGTTTTGTATGTTAATAAAGTCAAGGTTTAGGGTTGAGTCGTCTCGGGGTCTTCGGGGACGGCGTCCGTTGCCTCCCACCAAACACGTCCGCCGTGCGCGCCTGCTAGGATGCCGCTTCGTGGACGGTTCCGCTTCCGGTAGACGGCCCCGACGGGCGCAGGTCGGCGCGCTACCCTTCGTGGCCGCCCTCGGATCCGTCCAAGAGACCACCGGCGGCGCACGGGCCGAACCGACAGGCGGCGCCGGCTGGATGCCGGGCCTGGACTTGAACTCCTTACTGAGCGGCGCCGTCGGCGGCGTGGGCGTACTGCTGCTGACCATCCTGTACGACCGCATCAAGGCGGCGCTGGATCGGAGGCGGGAACGGAGGGGTTTGCTGCTCCTCATGGATGCCGAGGTCTACAGCCACATCGTTGGGCTAAGGAACGCCGGGACGAGCAGAGCGGAAGGCCCTGAGGAAGTCGAGGCCCTGAACTCTCTTTCGGTTCCGCGTATGGACAACTGGGACAGTTGCAAGGAACGGCTGGCCCAGTTGTTGCCGCCCGACCACGTGAAGGATTTGGTTATCTACTACAAGGCCTTGAGGGACATCGTGGACATCACTTCTTTCGATCTGACGAAGTCCTACAGGGCCAGGATACTGGCGGCGTTGGCGCCGCCTCTCATGGCACAGGCCAACGCCATACGTTCCAAAGGCGAGCGTTACCTGAAAGAGTTGCCCAACTACTCCGAGCCGGGTTTCGATCCCCCTTTGCCGTCGCAGGCCGGTCGCCCGAACGCGTCGGCGGGTCAACGCGAAGGACGCCCCCCAGACAAGACGGGCGCGGACGAAGCCGAGCCCGAGTAGGCAACCGGGCCTTGCGGCCCCGTGAAGCCAGCGCGGGCGCGCCGCCTACGTGACGGGCCCCCCCGTGTCGAACGGCTTGGAGCCGTCGTACCTTGGGACGACGCCCATGCGCGAGAAGAAATCGTCGGCGAACTCGACGCTCTTCTCCACCGCCCACTCGGCGCACCCGTGCCCCAGGTACTTGTCCGGGTAGAAGGGGTTCCCCGACATCCGGGCGAAGAACGGGTTGAGGGCGAAGTTCTTGTCCCTCAAGCCCTGCGCTATCTTCCCGGGTTCCTCTTCGGGCTTGAGACCGGCGGCGAGGTCCCTGGGTTCGTAGTGGACTAGGTCGTTGCGGAGGGCCGCGAGGACGGCCACGTCCTGGCGGGGGCTCGCGGAAGCGTCCATCTTCGGCTTCCCGTGCAGGATCAGCGCGGCGTCGTACTTTCGCAGGGTTTTCTGCCGGTCGACGCCGAAGGGCCACATCTCCGCCATCCGCTTCCTGCCGTCGCGCGGCAGTTGGTCGACGGGCCTGGGCGGGTCGGTGGGCGCCGGTTCGGGATCCGCCGCCTCGTGCTCGACCGCGTCGACGAACAGCTCGTTGATGGCCGCCTCCAGGAACGCCACGGAGCTGAAGACCGCGCCTATCACGCACGCCCTGTGCTCGTAGAACACGGTGTCGTAGATTTCCCCCCAGGGCTTGCCCCCGTGCTCCCGCTCCATCTCCGCGCTCTGCCTGGCGAAGTAGGCCGCCGCCCGCAGGTGGTAGTCGGAGAAGTAGGGGCGCATACTCAAGCCGGCCGGCTCAAACACCTCGGCCCGGCCCTCGATGAGGGGAAGCTCGATGGACTGCTCCTGGGGCTCGGCAGGGCGGTTCTCGTCAGACACCACGCTCCTCCTTGTCTCCGGTTGAACTCCCATGGTAAATGCGGCCGATACTCCATGCCCTGACCCGCCTGCTAGAGAGGATGAGATCGTCTCGGCTCACCCCAAAGCGTCGTCCATCGCCTCCGCCGCGGCGTCCCCCATGCCGGGTATGACGTGGCTGTAGGTGTCCAGCGTGATGGAGATGTTGGCGTGCCCGAGCAACTCGCTCACGATCTTCGGGTGGACGCCCTTGCCGAGCAGGAGGGTCGCGCAAGTGTGCCGGAGGTCGTGGAAGCGGATGTCGGGGAGTCCCGCCCGCTTGAGGAGCGGCTTGAAGTGCCGACCCGTGAGGTTATCGCCGCACGTCGGTTTGCCGACGCGGTTGGGGAACACGAGTCCGTTTTCCGCCCACGAGCCGTTGTGCTCGGCACGCTCGGCCTGCTGGCGCTCCCTGTGCCCCACGAGGGACTTCACGGTCTTCACGGAGAGGGGTATCGACCGTCGGCTCCGGGGTGTCTTGGGTGAGAGCATCTCCCCCTGCTGCAGAGTCCGGCGCACCCGGAGCACCCGGCACCCCAGGTCGAGGTCTTCCCACATGAGCCCCAACAGCTCGCCCCGGCGCAGCCCGGCGGTGACGGCCACCACGTAGAGGGCCTCGTACCGGCCTCCCCTGGCCTCGCTGAAGAGTTTGCCGACCTGCTCGGGGGTCAGGGGGTTGATCTCGTGCCCGTGGCCCTTGGGCGGCTTCACGGCCTCCGCGGCGTTGCGGGGTATCAGACCGTCCGCGACCGCGGACTTGAGGGCCTGCTTCAGGAGGGTGTGGACGTGGCCGACCGTCCTGGGAGAGAACCCGGCGCCGAGCCGGTTCCTGTAGAGGGCACGCAGGTGCGCCGGGGAGACGGCTTCGAGCCGCAATCCCCCGATGACCGGCAGCACGTGGCCCCCGGCGAGGTCTTCGTACCTCCTGTGGGTCTTCGGGCGCACCCGGCTCCCGGAGTCCGCGACGTAGGCGTCGAGGTACTCCGCCACGGTCACGTCGGTTCCCTCGAAGGTGAGCCCGCCTCGGGCGTCCGCGAGCACCGACGCGAGCTTCTCCCGAACCTCCGACTGCGTCTTCCCGTAGACGCTCCGGCGCTTCTCCCCCTCCGCCGTGAGGACGGTGTACTTCATCTCGTACCGCCCGTCGGCCCGCCTCTTAATCCGTTCGCCCACGACCACGCCTCCCTCTCTCGGAGGCCGGTCGGAAGGACGAGATCGGCGGTTTTGTCGTCAGAGTGTCGTCAAACCACCCTTCCCGCAGCCCCACCGGGCCGCGTGAGCGGGGTGGAGCAGTCTGGGAGGGAGGAGGGCTCTGCCCCTTACCTAAGACAAGGTGAAGGCCCGGACGTTAGTCCGGGCCGGTAGTAGCGGGGGTAGGATTTGAACCTACGACCTTCGGGTTATGAGCCCGACGAGCTACCAGACTGCTCCACCCCGCGTCGTGAGGGGGAGTGTATCACCGCCGGGGGGTTTGTAAAGTCCCAGAGGGTCGTGGTACTTTGGGCCCGATGAGTGTTGTGTTTCTCGCTTTTATTCTGTTGGGCGCGGTGCTCGCGGCGGTGAGCGCGGTGGGCGCTTTGCGGGCGTATTTGCGGTATAGGCGGGCCCGAATCTGGCTTCAGGAACGCCTAACCTCGGAGGTAGAGAGCCTGGCCCGGCGCACCGGGGAGCTGGAGCGTGGCACCGCCGCGCTGCAGGCGCGGGCGGCCCAACTCCCGGTCACGATCTCCGAACTCCAGCACAGCCTATCGACCTTGCAGGTCCTCACCGGGGCACTCGCGTCCTCCCTGGGCCAGGCGCAAAGGGTCCTCTCCTACAACTTCTTCAAACGCCCCGCCGGAGGTCGGCGTCCCGATTGAGGCGCGCCGTCTCCGAAACCGGGCATCCGAGGGGTCCCCGGCCGGCCGAACAGGCCCGTGATGGATCCCCCGCCGAGGTAGACGTTCGGGACGCGCAGGAGTGTGAGGCGTGCGGCACCCGCATGTACGGGCTGCACTGCAAGATCGTCTGTCCCAACTGCGGCTACAAGCGCGACTGCTCAGACCCGTAATACCCGGCGGGTGTCCCCGCACACAGCCGAATGGCCTTCCATTGACGAGAATCTTCACTCCTTGACAGACGTTTCAGGAGGCGGGTAGCCATGGAAAAGGATAAGACCGGGGCGGCGCTGGACCAGACGATCTCGACATTGCAGGGCGGGGTTTCGCAGTTGGGCGCGGGGGCGGCGATCCCGGCGATCGCAAGCTGGGAGCGGACGCTCGCCGCCGCGGGCAAGCCGGAGCTCGCCGCCATCTCTGAGAATCTCGCGGGCCTTAGGACGCTCCTGGGCGCGGGCGATTTCGACCCGGCAGAGGCGGGCCGCCTGCTTCAGACGCTCGGCGCGCAGACGCAGGCCGTGGCGACGACGCCCTACGGGCTGCCGCTCTCCGTGCCGCTCTCGCAGTTGGCCTTGCTGCTGAGCACGAGCGCCGCCACGCTCGCGGCGCGGGGCTCGCGCTAGGACCGAAAGCTAGGACCCACCGAGCGCGGACAAAGCCCGCTCGCACCAGCCGCGGACCTCGGCGTTGACGGCCATGGCGTCCCAATCTTCCGGGGCGTACCAACCGACCTTCTCGGCGGAAAACTCGGCCCAGATGTTCGTGGAGTTTGTGGGGCGGGCGAAGTAGATCAGGTCGATGTGCTGGTGCCCCGGCCCGATGTTCTCGAGTTGGACCCCGGCCGGCCGGTGGAGCTGGACCGGGTCCCCGACATCGTCCCGCCTCTCCCCCACGAGTTCCACGTTCAAGCCCGTCTCCTCGAAGACCTCGCGCACGGCCGCGTTGTCGGGCAGCTCGTCCCTCTCGATGTGACCGCCCGGCGGCAGCCACATCCCGAGCTTGCGGTGGTGGTGCAGCAGCACTTTTCCTCTCCACACCACGAACACCGCCACGGTGAAATGCCTGCCGGTCTGCTCGGATTCCATGCGCGCAGGTTACACCAGGAACCTTAGGGGGTAGTCGGCATTACGACCCGCGACGGCGCCACCGGCTACCGTTACCGGGACTGACGTTGGCTTAAGGAGGACACGGTTGCCGTCGTTGCCCGAGGGCGCTTTCGGACGCATGGACGAGACGCCGGACGAGGAGTTCTACAAGATACCCCGGCTCGTCACCCACATAGACGACCGGGCCATACAGGCCGTCACGCAGCTCTACAGGGAACTGTTTCCGCCGGACGGCGAGGTCCTGGACCTGATGAGCAGTTGGATCTCCCACCTGCCGCCGGAAACCGAGTACCGGCGCGTCGTCGGCCTGGGCATGAACGAGGAGGAACTGAAACGAAACCCGAGGCTGGACCAACGCGTCGTCCAGAACCTGAACACGAACCCCCGGTTGCCCTTCGGCGATGCGGAGTTCGACGGCTGCGGCATCTGCGTCTCCATCGACTACCTGACGCGCCCCGTCGAGGCGCTGCGCGAGGTCGGGCGCGTGCTCAAGCCCGGCGCCCCGGTGGTCATCACCTTCTCCAACAGATGCTTTCCCACGAAGGCGGTCTCCGTTTGGCACCAGTTGGATGACAGGGGGCACATGCAACTGGTGGAGCGCTACCTTGAGGACGCCGGGAACTTCCGCAACGTTCGCGGCCTCGACCGCAGCCCGCGCCGGATGTTCTCGGACCCGCTCTACGCGGTCGTCGGAGAGCGTGAAGGCTAAGACAGTAAAGGATTCGGGTACGGGGAACCATTAGGGCAATGTGGTAGTTGGCCGGACAGAGGAGGAACGCGGTGGCGAAGCAGGATTACGAGGAGAAGTACACGCATCCCGACATGCGGGAGAAGATAAAGGAGGAGATCAAGGCCTCCGACAAGGGCGGCGAGAAGGGTCAGTGGAGCGCCCGCAAGTCCCAACTCCTCACCCAAGAGTACGAGAAGCAGGGCGGCGGCTACAAGGGCGAGAAGGGCCAGTCCCAGAAGAACCTGGAGCAGTGGACAGACGAGGAGTGGCAGACCAAAGAGGGCGACGCCAACGCCCGCCAGGACGACGGCGAGACCAAGCGTTACCTCCCGAAGAAGGCCTGGGAGAACATGAGCGACGAGGAGAAAGAGCAGACCGAGCAGAAAAAGCGCGAGGGCTCCAAGCAGGGCCAGCAGTACGTCTCCAACACCGACGAGGCCAAGCAGGCCCGCAAAGACGCCCAGGTCCCCCTCAAGAACTACGACGACCTCAGCGTGGACGAGGTGAAGAGCAAGATCCAGGGCCTCTCCAAAGACGACGTCAAGGCCGTCCGCGACTACGAGAAGAACAACGCCAACCGCAAGACCCTCGTGGAGACGCTCGACAGCAAGTCGTAGGGAGGTAGTCCGCGGCCGGTGTTCCAGTCCGACGCCGGCCGTCTTTTTCGGGGCGGTGGGCGTGCCGCTGGGCCTGTTAACTTCCGTCGGATCTGCGGGTAAACTGTCGGCGTAGTCGCGTGCTCGGGAGGGCGTTTACGTGCAGATTCCAGGCAAGAAGATCGTCGAGAAGGCCGAAGAGAAGGGCAACGCGGTCGCCATCCCCAGGACCGAGCGTCTGGGCCTTGTGGACTTCTTCAAGCTGACGTTCAAGGAGGTCGGTGAGGACCACGTTGCCGCGTTCGCCGGCAACCTGACGTACAAGGTGATCTTCGCGATCTTCCCGTTCTTCACGTTCCTGCTCTCGCTGCTGGGGCTCTTCAACGCGACAGACCTGGTCAACACCATGATTGACTCCCTCAGCGGCGCGATACCCCAATCGGCGATCGACTTTATCGAGGGGCAACTCTTGGATATCACCAAGAGCCAGGCCGCCAGCGCGTTCACGTTCGGGGCTATCTTCTCGATCCTGCTGGCGCTGTGGGGCGTCTCTGGGGCATTCCGCTCGATCATGGAGGCGATGAACGTGATGTACGAGGTCGAGGAGGACCGGCCGGCCTGGAAGATGTACGGCACCTCGATCTTCATGTCGCTCGCGGTCGTAATCTTGATGATCTCGGCCTTCGCGTTGGTCGTCTTCGGGGAGCCCATCGCCCGGACCGTGGCCGAGGCCGTCGGGCTGGGTTCGATCTTCACGGCTGTCTGGGGCATCGTGCAGTGGCCGGTCCTGGCGTGTGTCGTGCTGCTGACGTTCGCCCTCATCTACTTTTTCGCGCCGGCCGCCAAGCAGAGGTTTCGCTGGATCAGCCCCGGAGCCGTTCTGGCTTTCGTGTTCTGGCTGCTGTTCTCGCTGGCGTTCTCGCTCTACGCGAGCACCTCCGATTCTTCCAGCACCTACGGCTCGCTGGCCGGCGTCATCATCTTCATGCTGTACGTCTACTACTCGGCGTTCATCATGCTGCTCGGCGCGGAGATGAACCAGGTGATCGAGTGGCACATCCCCGGCGGCAAAGACGAGGGCGAGAAGGTCCCGGAAGAGGACCGCAAACCGGACGTCAAGCGCCTCGCCCGCGCGAAGGAAGAGGAAGACGCCCGCTGACGACGACCCACCGTTGAGGATCTTCGGCCTGGACTTCACCAGCGCCCCCGCCCGCCGCAAACCTTTGATCGCCCTCCGCTGCGCGCTGAAGGACGGCGTCCTCCGCGTCGAAGACGACGAGGTGCTCACCGGTTTCGACGAGTTCGAGGCCTGGCTGCAGACCCCGGGCCCCTGGGTGTGCGGGATGGATTTTCCCTTCGGGCAGCCGCGGGACCTGGTCGAGGCGCTCGGGTGGCCGGAAGATTGGCCCGGCTACGTCGGGGAGGTCGCCCGGCTCGGCAAGGAGGGGTTCGAGGCGGCGATCCGGACGGACATGGCCTCGCGCCCCTACGGCGAGAAGTGGCGCTACCGGCTGGCGGATCGGCGCAGCGGCTCCAGCAGCGCGATGATGCTCTTCCGCGTGCCCGTCGGGAAGATGTTCTTTCGGGGGGCGCCGCGCCTGCACGCCTCCGGGGTAAGCATCGAGCCGTGCCGCCCGAACGCGGACACCCGCGTCGCCGTCGAGGCCTACCCCGCCGTCGTCGCCCGCCGCTTCCTGGGCCGCGAGCCGTACAAGCGCGACGCCGTGCCGGACACCCCGGAGAGGCGGGCCGCGCGGGAGAGGTTGGTGGCCGGGCTCCGGTCGGAGGCTTTGCGCGAGGCCTACGGCTTCGGCGCGGGCATGGGCCGACGTTGGCGGGAGCGGTTCGTCGAGGAGCCGGGTGCCGATGCCCTGGACTCGCTGCTCTGCGCGGTCCAGGCCGCCTGGGCTTACACGAGGCGGGACGAAGGTTGGGGCGTGCCGCCCGAGTGCGACCCGAACGAGGGTTGGATCCTCGACCCCGCCCTGCTCGAAAACTAGAAGATACGGAGGCCGGATTGCCCTACGGAGAAAAGTTCGACCAGGCCCTGATCTACGCCGCCGAAGCGCACCGCGACCAGACCCGTAAAGGAACCGACGTCCCCTACGTAACCCACCTCCTCGCCGTGGCATCCATAGTAGGCGAGAACGGCGGATCGGAAGACGAAGTCGTGGCCGCCCTCCTCCACGACGCCCCCGAGGACGCGGGCGGAGAGGGGCGTCTGGCGGACATCCAACTCCGCTTCGGGGAAACCGTGGCCGACATCGTCGCCGGCTGCACGGACACCTACGAAGACCCCAAACCGCCCTGGCGCCAGCGCAAAGAAGCGTACATAGCCCACCTCGCCGAAGCCCCCGCCCCGGTCCGCCTCGTCTCGGCGGCGGACAAACTACACAACGCCCGCTCCGTCTTTCGGGACCACAGGGTCATCGGCGAACGCCTCTGGGACCGCTTCAACGGCGGCAAAGACGGCACGCTCTGGTACTACCGCGCCGTCGCCGACACGCTACAAAGGGTCGACGAAGGACCCGTCGTCGCCGAACTCGACCGCGCCGTAGCCGAGATGGAGCGCCTCGCCGTCCGAGGGGCCTTTAGGCCGAAGCCGCGGTAAGGTCGCCGGTTGCCCGACCGTTCTTCGACGCAGCGCGTTGCTTCGGGTGTCGGCGGCGCGGGCGGGTTTCAAACCCGCCCCTACACAGGTTGCGGATCGCACGCCGCCCCGAGGGGGGCAAGGACACGGGGTTTACGACTCCCGACTCCCGATTCCCGACTCCCGGGGCTTCAAGACACCGCGCTCTGGATGTCTTCGGCCAGCGTCGGGTGGATGTAGACGCCTTCGCGGATGACGGAGAGCGGCTCGTCGGCATTCATCAGGTCCTCGTAGATGTGGACGAGCTCGGCGCCCTCGGCGGTGAGGACGGCGGCGCCGAGAACCTTGTCGGTCTTCGCGTCGGCGACGACTTTTATGAAGCCCTTGTTCTCGCCGAGTTCGAAGGCCTTGCCCTTCTCGCCTTCCATGTCGAAGCGTAGCACTTCGACGTCGTGGCCGGCCTCGCGCGCCTCGCGCTCCGTCAGGCCGACGCGGCCGAGTTCGGGGTCGGTGAAGATGGCGTAGGGGACGACGCGGTCCGTGGTGCGGGAGCCGTCGCCGGCCATCTGGGAGAGGAGGACGCGGTGGTCGTCGTAGGAGGTGTGGGTGAACATTGGGCCGCCCCGGATGTCTCCGGCCGCCCAGATCCCCTCGACCGGCGTCGCCAGCCGCCCGTCCACCTCGACGAAGCCCCGTTTGTCCGTCTCCAGGCCCACGTTCTCGAGGCCGAGGTCGTCGGTGTTCGGGAGTCGGCCGGTCGCCACGAACAGGTGCGTCGCCCGGACCTCGGCCGG
Source organism: uncultured Rubrobacteraceae bacterium (assembly GCA_964250345.1). GTDB lineage: Bacteria > Actinomycetota > Rubrobacteria > Rubrobacterales > Rubrobacteraceae > Rubrobacter_D. The sequence goes on along the minus strand of CAXUFZ010000029.1, from coordinate 7,847 downwards.
GTCGCCGCCGTCGAGCGACAGGGTCAGGCCGCCGTCTTCGGCGACGACCTTCTCGGCCCGCTCGCAGAAGACGAACCCGACGCCCTCTTCGGCCAGAAGGTCGCGCATCGCCTCGGAGACGTCGTCGTCCTCGCGGGAGGTGACGTGGTCCGAGCGGCCGACGACCACCGTGACCTCGCTGCCCATCCGGCGGTAGAACTGCGCCATCTCCAGGCCGATGTAGCCGCCGCCGACCATCACGAGGTGCTCCGGCAACTCTTCCCGGTGCATCCAGTTGCCGGACTCGATGTAGTCCACCGCATCCAGGCCCTCTATCGGGGGGACCAGGGTGCGCGTCCCCGTGTTCAGGACGACCTGGCCGACGATGAGGGAGCGGTCGCCGACGCTCACGCGGAAGCCGTTCGCCTCCCGGCCTTCGAGACGGGCGTGGCCCCGGATCAGGACGGGGTTCTCCGAGCCTTCGAGGCCCTTGTCCAGGCCGGAGCGCTTGGTCTCGGCGACATGCCTGGCGCGGCGGAGGACGGCGGGAAAGTCCACCCTGACCTCCGGAATCTCAACGCCATACTCCGACGCGCGTCTGGCCTGGAAAGCGACCTTCGCCGAGGCGACGGCGGCCTTCGTCGGGCTGCAACCGAAGTTGACGCACGAGCCGCCGAGGTCCTTGCGCTCGGCGAGGGCGACGGTCGTGTCGTCGCCGGCGAGCTTGTAGGCGAGCGGGATGCCAGCCTGTCCGCCGCCGATGATCAGGACGTCGAAATCCGTTCCGTTCTGCAAGGCTTTTCCTTTCGGGTCGAGGACCGGCTAGGAGGCGCCGACGCCCGCCATCTCACAGCCGCGTGGCTCCTCTTCGTCGTTGGCGTCCATGAGCACCTCGTCGCGGCCGGGGCCGCAGGAGATCCTATCCCTCCCCGCCGCCCCGACGGAGCCTGGGTCCTGGGCGTCTATCACGTCGTCGCCGGGGCCGCCGTAGAGCTCGTCCCTGCCCTCCCCGCCGTAGAGCTCGTCGTCGCCGTCCCCGGCCTGTAGCACGTCGCCGCCTTCGGTGCCGTCGAGCACGTCCCCGCCGTCGGTCCCCCGCTGCACCGTTATCTCGAGGGTCTCGGGAGACGCGGTCTCCGTCTCCTGACCGCAGCCGATCAGAGAGGACACGGTCAGAGCCATCGCGAAGAGCGCGCCCAGGCCCCGCGGCGAGAGGGAACGCGCCGCGGTCAACGGTCCGCTACCGGACGACGGCGCCGTCGTCGCGCAGGATCTCGACGGCGTTCGGGTCGGTGTGGAAGACGCGCACCTGGACGGTGGAGGCCGCGAGCAGGAGCGCGAAGACGCCGCCCCTGAGATCCCTCGGATCCGCGGGCTCGACCCAGCCGACCTCGGCGTTGGAGAGGTCCGCGTCCGTGGTGACGAAGCGCTGGAGCAGGAGGCTCAGGGGGACCCGGAGCAGGAAGGCCAGGACCAGGCCGCCGACGATCATGAGGTAAAGGGGCCAGTTCATGTAGATCCCGACGCCCAGCGAGGCCAGGAAGAAGACCGCCGCGAGCAGGTTGGCCGCAACGATGGTCGTCCCGCAGTTACGGTGCACGGCGAGCCCCTTCTCGCCGAACTGCAGCCGCCGGAGCGCCGTCCTGGCGGCGCTGTCCACCTCCTCCAGCGACCGGACGCCCTGCACGAAGAACCCGTCGTCGGTCGAGAAGCCGTTGAGCCGGCGCCCCGGCTCCCGCTCCATCATTACGACGATGGTCGCGTGCTCCAGTGCGTGGTTGCGGCGCAGGATCCTGTTCCCCAGGATAGCCCTGAGCTGCCTCGGGTAGACGAAGAGGCTCCCCACGGCCTGCAGCGAGAAGAGTATCGGCAGCAGGAACAGAAAGAGGACCACGAAAAACGCCACGAACAAAACCAGTACCAGGGCCACGTCCCGTCACTTTCCTAGATGGCTCACTCCGAACAGAGTATAGCTCAGAAGCTCCGACCTTCGGTCGTCGCGCACGCTCCGGCTTGCGCTTCCGCTTGTCGGCACGTTCCAGCCTTCGGCTTCCACTCTCAGCACGCTCCCTCCGGTCGCTTTCAGCACGCGGCCTGACGGCCGCTTTCAGCCAAAACGTCGGTTACGGCGTCATCCGGGACGTCGGACGGTCCCGCGGGGAAGACCCGCGAACGCCGGTCCAACCCACCAACCCATATAGGGGCGGGTTTGAAACCCGCCCGCGCCCCGGGACCCGCGGACCCAACCGGGCCGGTTCGGATCGGCGGGAGGCCGAGGGCTAGACCGGTACGTCTACCTCGCCCGGTTCGTCCATCTCATAGAGCAGCGCGAGGGCGGCGAGCGCCACCCGGCGGTGTTGGGATGGGTCGCCGGGTTCGCCCATCGGCAGGTTGTAGGGGAAGGGCACGCGGGCGACGCGAGGAGCATCCACGTCGGACTCCATCGCGAGCGTGACCGTGGGTATACCTTCGCTCTCTATAGCCTCGCATACCAGGCCGACGGCCCGGTGGCAGAGGGGTCAGGACGGGGTGAGGAGGACGGCGTCCACGCCGTCTTCGGCCAGCTTGCCCGCGACCTCGGGGGCCGTTTGTTCGATGAGCGGGGTCGGGTCTTGTATGGCACCCATGAAGGAGAAGTGGCGGCGGTTGAGCTCGCCGATGGCGCCTTGGGAGGCAAGATCCCGAACCGTCCACAGCGGGAAGACGGCGTCGAGGTCGGAGCCCTCGTCGGGGCGGTGGTAGGCGTGGGTCCAGGTTAGTTCTGTGGCGTCGGTCGGGACCTCGCGGTACGAGCAGTCGCCCGCCGGGTCGTCTATGTCGAAGCGCTCCTGTCCCGGAAGGTGCACGCCGCCGGTCGTGACGAGCGCGAGTCGGCACTCGTCGAGGGGCTTCTTCGGCGGGGCGAACGGGGGCACCGGCTGCCGCCTAGACGTTGAAGCGGATGAGCGCGGTGTCGCCGTCTTTGACGACGTAGTCGCGGCCTTCGAGGCGGACCTTGGCCTCCTCTTTGGCCCGCGCCCAAGTCCCGGCGGAGACGATGTCCCGCCAGTCCCCGACCTCGGCGGCGATGAAGCCGCGCTCCATGTCGGTGTGGATGCGCCCGGCGGCCGAACGCGCCGTGGAGCCCTCGCGGATGGTCCACGCCCGGCTCTCCTTCTCGCCCGCGGTGAAGAAGGTGACGAGGCCCAGCAGCCGGTAGGCGGCCCGCACGAACTCCTCGAAGCCCGTGCTCTCCAAACCGAGCATCGCCAGGTACTCGCTCGCCTCTTCCGGCGAGAGCTCGACGACCTCGGCCTCCAACTTCGCCGAGAGCCGCACGGCCTCGGCGCCCTCGCGCGCCGCGAGCTTCTCGACCCTGGCGCTGTAGGCGTTGCCCTCCGCGACGGACTCCTCGTCCACGTTCGCCACGTAGAGGGTCGGTTTGGCGGTTATGAGGGTGCTCAAGGCCTCGGCCAGTGCTTCGGTCTTGGGGTAGGAGCGGGCGGGGTTGCCTTCGGAAAGGTGGTCGCGGAGCCCCTCCAGTTCGGCCGCCTCCGCTTTCAGCTTCGGGTCGCCGCCCTTGGCGGCGCGGCCGACGCGGTCGAGGCGCCGTTCGGTGGTGGCGATGTCGGCGAGCAGGAGCTCGGTGTTGATCGTCTCGGCGTCGCCCTCGGGGTCCACGTGGCCTTCGACGTGGATCACGTTCTCGTCCTCGAAGCACCGGACGACGTGCGCGACCGCGTCGCACTCGCGGATGTGCCCGAGAAACTGGTTGCCCAACCCCTCCCCGGCGCTCGCGCCCCGCACGAGGCCGGCAATGTCAACGAAATCCACCGTGGCCGGCACCACGCTCCGGCTCCTCATCGTCTCCGCCAGGGCGCTCAGGCGCGCGTCCGGCACACCGGCCACGCCCAGGTTCGGGTCGATGGTGGTGAACGGGTAGTTCTGCGCCTCGGCGCCCGCCCTGGTCAGGCTGTTGAACACGGTGGACTTGCCGACGTTCGGCAGTCCTACGATACCTACTCTCATGTAGTTGAGTGTATCAAACGGTTGCAAGATCACGACCCCGTCCGGGGCTTTCCGGCGTGAAAGGCCATCCGGGAATGTTGTGGGGGTGCGATAAACTTGGAAGGATCTGGCGATATCAGAGCGGAAGGGCTGGCGTTGGACAGGCAGTTGCAGATACAGATCTTGCTGGACCACTACGAGAGGCCGCGGCACCGGGGTCCGCTCGGGGACGCCGACGTGACGATGCCGGGCGGCAACCCGGGTTGCGGGGACGTGGTCACGGTCTACCTCAAGGGGGACGAGGACCAGGAGCACATCCACGACGTCACCTACGAGGGCGAGGGCTGCACCATCAGCATGGCGGCCTCCAGCATGATCCTGGAGGACATCCACGACGGCAACCTGACGATGGACCAGGTCCTCGACCTCGACTACAACGAGATGATCGAGAAGCTGGGACGCCAGGTCGTCGCCTCCCGCCCCAAGTGCGCCACCCTCGGCCTCGGGACCGTCAAGGCCGCCGTCCGCAAATACCAGAAAGACCGCCGACTCGAAAAAGCCGGCGTCGCCCGCCCCGCCGACGAGGGCCTCGTCTTCGGCGACACAGCGACCGAAGCGGCGAAGAAAGAGTAAGGCTTTGAGGTTCCAAGGTCTGCTTTCGAGATCCTCCTCATAAAGCAGGGGCGTCACCCAAAACCTGAGAGCCTAAATACCTCAAAGCCCGAAGACCTGTTCTACTTCCTCTTCGCCAGCGCGCCGGCGGCGGTGGCGGCGAGGACGAAGACCGCCGCTTGCAGGACGGCGGCGAGCACGGTGCCCAGGAGGAAGAGCGTCCAGGCCTGTTCCGAGGAGATCTCCATCCCCATAACCTCCGAGAGGGTGCCGGCGAGGCGGGAGGAGCCGATGCCGCGGGCCGCGGCGAGCGCGCCGGCCGAGGCCCCGATCACGTACACCGGCACGGCCACCGCGCCGCCGATGAGGCCGGAGAGCGCCCCCGGACGGTCGGCCTCCGACGTCGCGGCCCGTTTCCCGCAGGAGTACCCGATCACACCGCCCGCCACGAGCCCGGCCAGCGACCCGAAGAGCGACGCGAGGAACCCGACCAGCCCGCCGATGCCGCCCCACGTCATCCCGACGCGCACGGCGCCGCCCCGCTCGTCTTTTTCCTCCACGACCGCATTCTAGCGGTTCGAGACGCCTCCCGGTTCAGACGCCGTGGAGCGCCCTCGGGGACCGTTCGCCGAAAGCGACCTCCACGCCCCGCCGCCGCAGTTCCCGGTGCAGCGCCGAGCCCCGCAGCCCCGCGGACAGGACGAGCCGGTCGCCACGACCGGGGACGGAACCCAACGCTTCTTCCAGCCGCCCGCCGCACACGCACGCCGCCGGGGCGCCGTCGTTGTGTAAAAACGCGACGCTGGGCCCGTCGTAGGCCGCCGGACAATCCCGGCAGAGCCACACGAACGTAACCGTCTCTTGACGAGGGATCATGACCATCACACCCCTTTCCCGCCGTCAGATTACACGCGCCCTCCCGCCAACGGAAGAAAGATCCGTTAAGGGCGGATTAAGAACCGCGAAGGGAAGACGATCCGTAACCGGCACACAAGAATCCGGTCCCGGCGCGGACGGCTACTCGTAGGCTTCCCGCCAGCTCCACTGCTCGACCTTGGGAGGATCGCCGGACCTCTTTGCGCGGATGACGACCTCGACCTTGCGCTTCGTCTGACCGGAGGTTGCTTCGGAGACGACGGCGAAAAAGTCTCTGTCGGCGTAGTCCGTCGTCCCGGCGGGGAGGGGCTCGGGCGCGTAGCCCTCCTCGTTCGGCTGGTCCCCGTCGGCCACGTCCGCTTCTGATGCGGGGATCAGGTAGCGCACGGTCACGCTTGCGCGGTCGTCGTCGAGGGTCAGGGTCTTACCGGAGGTCCAGGCGACGTTCTCGGTCGCGTCGGCGTCGTAGTGTTCGGGGTTCGCGTCGCGTCGGAGCTGGGCCACTCCGGCCTGGGCGCCGGCGTCGGCGAGGGCGAAGGCTCGTTGGCCCTGGTTCGCGGAGATCGTGGCCTCCAGGTCGTTGCGGAGAAGGGCCAGGAGCCCGGCGGCCAGCACCCCGATCAGGACGACCATGACGAGGGCCAACCCGAGCGCCATGCCCGACTCCTCCCGCCGGAGCCGCCGGAGCGTCACCGATTCCTCAGCGCGACGCTCGTCCCCAACGACCGTTCGACGGGTTCCCCGGTCGCGGGGCCCACGGAGACCTCCAGCCGGACCTTGACGAGTGCCACGTCCGCCCCCTCGCCGCTTACCACAGGGTCTCCGTTTTGGTCAGAGTACCCGAAGGTCAGCGCCCTGCCATCGCCGTCGATGTCTTCCGCGGACCAGATGAGGCGGTTGCCGTTTCTCAAGGGCTTGCCCGAGCCACTGATGCGGTAGGAAATCCTCTCCCCCGCCTCCGGCAAACCGGTCGGGGGGTCCACCGTTCTCCGGTTCCCGTTCAGGTCGTTGTAGAAGACAATGTGCTCTTCCCCGAAGTCGGCGAGGAGGGCCACGTTACCATTCACCTTGTCTGGCGGGTACGCGGCGCGCAACTCCCGCTCCATCCTCGCCAGGCCGAGCCTGGCCTCCTGCACGGCCTCCACCCTGTCGCGCCCCGCGCCGAAGACCCTCACGCTCGCGTCGAAGACCGCGTACAGCGCGAACAGCACCGTCCCCATCATCGCCATCGAAACCAGCACTTCGGGGAGCGTGAAGCCGCTTTCGTCTTTCGGCAAGTTCCCGCTCACGGCGGCTCTCCCGACACGACCCCGGCGGTCGAGTACGAGCCTTCCTTCCACTCGACCGTGACGTCCACCCGCATCTGCCCCGTCGGCGAGCCCGCCGGGCCCAACAGTTCCCCATCCACGAACGTCGTTCGGATCGCGTACGCGAAGTCGCCCTCCTCGCCGTCTGGCGGACCCGGCGGCGCGTACCGCTCGACGGCGCTGTCCGAGACGCCGCCCGGCTCGCTGTACGGCAGCGCCCGTATCTCCTCCAGCTTCTCGTTTGCCAGCGTCCGCGCCGTGTCATGGTCGCCGGAGGTCGTCGCGGCCCGAAGCCCGGCCTCGAACATACCGACCATCGGAACGATGACGATGGCGAGCACCGTCATCGCGACCAGTACCTCGACGAGCGAGGAGCCGGCCTCGTCGGCGAGCTTATTGGTATACGAGCGAACCAATTTCGATTCGGGACGTGGGCGCGTTAAAGACCACGCCGCAGGAAGGGTTACCGTCTGCAGAACTCACCACGATGGTGCCGCTACCCCCCGGCCGCAAGGTCCGTACCGTCCCGTTCGTGTTGAATTCCAGGGTGCGCGTCGCGTTCGGACCACAACTACTGGGCGGTATGGCGGCTAGCGGGTCCCCGGCGGAGCAGTCCGGGGCGAACGTCACCCTTTGTATCCTCGTGCCCTCGGGCAAGCCTCGCGGAGCCAACGGACTATTCGAGTGGAGCGCGGGCGGAGGATCGCCGCTGTCGTAGGTTGCCCGCAACCGCACGATGCAGTAATCCGATCCAGAGCATCCTGAGACCGGATCGCCATCGTCCATGAGTACCATCCTCCAGTCGGTCAACTGCTGGGTGGCCCTGGAATGCGCGAGGCGCATGTCGGAGGCGAGCTGGTCGGCGGCGGCCTCGACCCGCCAGCGCTCCAGAAGAGCCAGGAAGATGATGACGGCGATGACCGCCAGGATGCCCGAGATGGCGACGGCCGTCAGGACCTCGGGGAGCGTGTAGCCCCGTTGGTCTTTCCAGATGAGTGGTCTCGTCCCGCGCACGAGGTCTTCATCGGGGGGGGGCGGGGGGGGCGTTTGGGAGGGGGGGTGGGTGGACGCTATTGGGGTGGCGGG
>CAXUFZ010000028.1:0-19377 GCA_964250345.1 uncultured Rubrobacteraceae bacterium | reverse complement strand
CCCCCCCGCCCCCCCCCCCCCCCCCCCCCCACCCCCCCCCCCCCCCCCGCCCCCCCGCGCCGATCAGCAGGAGCGCCGCCCCGCCCGCTGACACGCCCGTGGGCACGCCCGTGGGCACGCCCGCCGGCACGGCCAGCGAGAAGCCGGGGAGCGTCCCGGCGGCGAGGAGCAGGAGGGCGGCCGCTCCGAGCATTCCGGGTGCGAGCTGGTCGGGGCCGCTGCCGGCCGGCCAGCGCAGCGTCCGGTAGATGTTGCCCGCCGCTAGCAGGATCGGGGCCGCGAGCGTCACGAGGATCCAGAAAGTCGGGGCCCCCGGGTCGGAGAGCTCGAGGACGGCGAGCAAGAGCGAGCCAGAAAGCGCCAGGACGACGCCCGACGCCCGCCACGGGTCGAAACGCTCCATGCCCAGGAGCAGCGCTCCCGCGTAGGTGTAAAGCGGCGGCAGCGCGATCGAGAACACGACGAAGCTAGCGCCGATGCGGGGTACGGCGGAGAAGAAGATCAGGTTCGGCGCCGCGAGGCCGACGAATCCCGCCACCAGGAAGTACTCGGCCGTCCGGGCGCCGAGCGGCGGCAGCCGGCCGCGGACCGCGCCGACCAGCGTAAGGACGAGCGTCGCGCCGACGAGCGACCAGGCGAGGAAGGCCAGCGGCGACAGGTCGGCCCCCGGCGCCAGCTTGGCGAGATCCGTCGACAACCCCACCAGCGATCCGGCCCCGAGCAGGCACATAAGCGGCATCAGCCGACCCCCGCGAGACGAGCGGGCGGCGGATCCATCCGGGGCATCGCCACCGGCCCCCCTCCCTGGGCCGGACGCGGATTCGCGCCACCGAAGCGGTCTCAGACGAGTCATCCTGTACACCTCTTTTAGCTTTATTTCGTGTTACTCGATGTAAAGATACTTCTATTGTGTCTCGATGTCAAATTACTTGCCTTGAAGAGGTACAATGCAGGTCGTGGAGAAGGACGGTCTCGACGGGATCTTGGAGCAGTGGGCCGGGGAGAGGCCCGACCTGGACGCCTCGCCGATGGGTGTGTTCGGGCGGCTCTCGCGGGCGGAGAGGGTGCTGGACCGGTCCCTCTCCGGGACCTTCAAGCGCTTCGGCCTCGTCCGCGGGGAGTTCGACGTGCTGGCCACCTTGAGGAGGAACGGGGAGCCGTACTCCCTGACGCCGACCGAGCTCTACCGCTCGACTATGCTCTCCTCGGGGGCGATGACCAACCGCCTCGACCGCCTGGAAGAGCGCGGGCTGGTGAGGAGGAGCCCGGACCCCGGTGACAGGCGTGGCGTGCAGATAACCCTCACCGAGGAGGGCCTCGATCTGATAGAGGAGGCCGTCGGGGCGCACGTCCGGAACGAGGACAGGCTGCTCGGCGGCCTGAGCGGGGAAGACCGCGCGCGGCTCGCCGGCCTGCTGCGCGAGCTGCTCGTTTCGATGGAAAGTTCTGAGATCGACGAGGACAAGCCCTCCGGGGTTCTCCGAGAGTAGATACCGGTGTCGAGGCGTCTTACGTGTCCGGTCAAAGCGACCACGGGTGCCCGCGCCTCGAGGGCGCTAAGAAAGCGACCGCTGCGTGTCTTCTGACGCACTCTAGATCCGCAAAACGGCATCACCGGAATTCGAAGCCGTCCCAAAATCGCTCGATATGAGGACGGAGAAAGTTTGTCCCGATAACACGTCCCGCAACCTCGGCCTTGCGTCCCGAAACCCCGTCCCGGTTGCGGAGTCCCGATATGTACTTGCCCAAAGGTTTTTGGGACAATGGTAGCCGTGAGGGTCGGATACATCAGGACGAGCAAGAAGGACCAGAACCCCGAGCTTCAGAGGCGGGATCTCCTGGCGGCGGGTTGCGAGAAGGTCTTCGAGGAGCAGATAAGCTCCCGTAAGGCCAACCGTCCCGAGCTGCGGGCCGCACTAGAGTTCTGCCGAGAGGGCGACGATCTGGTGGTGTGGAAGCTGGACCGGTTCGGGAGATCCCTGCAGGAACTCATCGAGCTGGTGGGTGTCCTCAAAGAGAGGGGCGTCGAGTTCGTGTCCCTGCGCGAGGGCCTGGACACGACGACGCCCGGGGGCAAGCTCGTGTTCCACGTCTTCGGGGCGGTGGCGGAGTTCGAGAGGGACCTCATCCTGGAGAGAACGATGGCCGGACTAGAGGCGGCGAAGGCCAGGGGGCGTCACGGCGGCAGGCCCAGGGCGCTGGGCGAGGGAGAGGCGAAACTGGCGAGGAGGCTCAAGGACGAGGGCGAGCACTCGGTGGAGGAGATCTGCTCCATGCTCGGGGTGGGTAGGTCCACGCTCTACAGATACCTGGGCAGCGACGACGGCCACGCGCGAGGCGGAGAACGTTGAGCGATCCGCAGCCGCTTCGCTGTAGCCCGCGTCCACGCCCGAGGAAGGGCCGCGCATGACGGAGCCTGGGGTGGGGGCGCCCAAGGTCTTTGTCTCGTACTCGTGGGACGACGAAGAGCACCGTGAATGGGTGCATGGGCTTGCCACCCGTTTGCGGCAGGATGGCGTGGACATCGAGCTCGATCAGTGGGCGGTACATCTGGGCGATCCGCTCCCCGAGTTCATGGAGCGGGCGGTTCGAGACAATGACTTCGTCCTCGTGATCTGCACCCCCGAATACAAGGAGCGGTCCGACGGCCGCGTGGGCGGCGTCGGCTACGAAGGCGACATCATGACCGCGCAGGTCTACGCGACCAGGGACCACAGAAAGTTCATCCCCGTGCTGCGCGGCGGCGGCTGGAGCAGCGCGTTCCCCTCTTGGCTCTCCGGCAAGGCCGGCGTCGACCTTCGGCCCGGAAGTCGCTTCGAGGCTCAGTACAAGAGGTTGATCGACACCCTGCACGGACAAACGCCCCAGCCGCCGCCCCTCGGGCCCGGACCCACCGGGTCCTCCGAGGAGCCAGCTCCCGAGGCCGACGCGGGGACTGGCGCTATGAGTCCCGGCATAAGGCCGGGCCAGTTACCCCCCTTCCATCAGCTGGACGAGTACACGTTCCAGGATCTCTGCCGCGACCTCTTCGACGCGGAACCCTCCGTGGCCACGTGCGAGGTCTACGGCGGGCGTGGACAGGCCCAGTACGGAATCGACCTGCTCGCGAGGACCGTTAACGGGGACGGCATCGAGGTGGGTCAGTGCAAGTGCAATGAGACCTTCACGCCGCGGCAGATAGAGCGAGTGCGGGAAGAATTTTTTGAGCACTACGGTGAGCGATGGCGCCCGCAGAACGTAAAGAGGTTCGTCCTTTTCATCGCCGCGGATCTCTCGTCCACGCAGGTCCAGGACAAGATCTCCGAAGAGACCGAGCGCTTCACAGCCTTCGGTATCAGGTACGAGGTCTGGTCAGCGGTGCGGATACGCAACAAACTGCGACCTCACCCGGAGATCGTTACCACCTACCTCCGACCAGCCGACTACTGGGTAACGGAGATCTGCGGGCGGAGTTTGCCTGCGGCACACTCGACTCCTGCGGTGGAGACGTCGACCACGGCCAGGGTAAACGCCGTGCTCCTGGAGCGTCTGGAAAGGTTGGGGTCGGAGGAGGCCGAACGCCGCCTGGAGGACATGCGCGCCGCTTGGTACGAGGGCAGGCGCGAGGAAGCCGTTGCGCAACTGGACGCGCTTAAGGCGGAGACCGCGACGTGGGAATCCGTCTCGCCGGGAGCCAAGGCCAAGGTGCTGCGGTTCGAGGCCAGCGTGAGGTTGCACGTCCCGGGCGATATCGGTCGGGCCAAGAGGCTGGCCGACGAGGCCCGCGAGCTGTCCCCCACCGACGACGAGACGAGGGTCCGCATCCTGATAGCCCGCGCGGAGGCCGGCGCCGGCGCGGCTGCGGAACTGCTCGTGGGCAAACAGGACGCAGACTCGATCAACTTGAGGGCGTCGCTGTTGCTGGAGGAAGGGGATTTCGAAGGATTCCGGGAGGTCCTGGAAACGCTCCCCGAGCAGGGAGAGCCGAACGCCGAGTCTATGCACCTGCGCGCCATAGCGTACCTGCTGGACAGGGACGTGGACCGGGCCAGCCTGGAGGCGGAGAAGGCCGTCGAGCTCGCGCCGGGGTGGGAGAGCGTCAGGTTCACCGCGGGCGTCGCCGGCTACGTGGGCACGCTTTCTCCGGCTGCGTTGCCAAGCTATCTGGTCGAGTGGCCCGAACCGGTCGATTGGTCTCTGATCAGGCGCGACGAGGAGAGCCTAGCGCGGCTGCGCGGCGCGGCCGAGATCTTTCGGGGACTCGCGGAGGGTGTGGAGGACAAAGACGACCGTCAGAGGTACGAGACTTGGCTCCTGGCCTGCCTCGCCAACGACCCCGAGAAACAAGAGGAGGCCGTGGCGTACTGTAGGCGGCTGCTGGAATACGAGCCGACGCACCACCGCGTGATCCTGTGGACGGTCGCCCGCAGCATCGCCGTGGATTTAACCGCCAGCGAATCGAGGTTGGGAGAGAAGGTTCGCGACGGATCGGCGGCAATGCCGCACGCCCTGGCGCTGAGCGCGCTCCTCCTGGCGGACGGCAGGCCGCGCGAAGCGGCGGACCTTTTGGACGGTACACGGTCCCTGTTCGAGGCTGGCGGCGCGGCTCCGCTGTGGACGTACTGGCACGTCCAATCGTTAGCGCTCGCAGGCGACCTGCAGGCGGCGGCCGATGAGCTGGAGGGCTCGGATGCGGGGGGAGGATTTCGGCGTGTCCGGACCGTCGTGCTCGGCGCGCGGGCGGAGCAGACCGGCGACTGGTCCGAGGTCCTGGAGCACCTCGAGAGGAGCTACGAGGAAGCCGCGGATCCCAGGTTCCTGTTCGACGCCTGCGAGATAAAGGAGAGCCGGGAAGACTACGCCTACGTCGCCGACAGGGCCCAACGGCTGATCGACGAGCTGGGAACCGCAGAAGCCCTCCGGCTCGCGGCAATTGGCGCCTACAACGACGGCAGGTTCGAGTTGTGCATGCGGTTGTTGGACGATAACCGGGACGTTCTTCCCGGCGGTCAACTTCCGCGCGAGTTGCGGCAGATGCGGCTGGGTTGTCAGCATCACCTCGGGCTCTTGCCGGATGCATCGAGGGAGGCCGAGCGCCTGTACAGCGAGGAGCCGACCTTCGCGAACGGTCTCAACCTGTTGGTGATGCGTTCAAGCCTCGGGGATCGTCACGGGACGGCGCTGGCCGCCCGTCAACTCGCCGACCGCGGTGGGCTCACCGATGCCCAAGCGCTGGGGGTGGCCGAGCTCGTACGCCTCGACGATCCGGGCCTCGCCCGGTCGTTGTGGCGGGGAGTGGTGCGCGGGGACCTTACCGACCAGCTCGTTCCGCGGGCGCTGAACCTCGGTTTCGGTCTCGGCCTGGAAAGCGAGGTGCGCGAGCTGACGGCGCGGGCGATGGAGCTCGCGCGACGAGGCGTGGGCGGCCTGCAGGCCATGAACCTTCAGGAGGCGCTGGAGTTCTTCGAGGAGCGCCGCGAGAGCCAGGAGGCGTTTCAGCGGCTGTACCTGGACGGGACCGCACCCATCCACTTTGCGCCCGAAGCGGTCGGCGGCGTGTTGTCCACCGCCTACCATCGCAAGCTCCTTGACAACGAATCCGCCGGAGATCCGGGCGAGTCTGCATTCTTGCTCGCCGCCTACGGGGGACGGACGCACTTCGAGGTTCCCGGAAGCACCCTGACGGGCGGACGGCTGATCATCGACCTCACGGCGGTGCTTCTGGCCCAGCACCTGGACATACTGGACAAGGTGGAAGAAGCTTTCGACGGACTGCACGTGCCGCACGAACTCATGCAGGCGCTGGGCAGGATGCGCGACCAGACGTCTCCGCACCAACCGGCGCGCCAGGACGCCCTCGAGAACGTCGTTCAAATGGCCGACGAAGGGAAGCTGCGCGAGGCCGCTGCTGACCTTCCCGTGGGGTACGAAAACGCCCGTTTGGTCGAAGAGATGGGCGAGTCGTGGGCGGCGGCGTTGGAGAGAGCGCGCGAGCAAGAGGGCTACCTGGTGGACTTTTTGCCGCTGACAACAAGCACGGATCTGGGAGCTCCCCCCACGGCGCTACCGGAGTACGCGAACGCCCATGTTGTTAACGCCGGTTTGGTCCTCGAAGCCCTGCGGACCAACGGTCCCCTGTCGGAAACACGCGCCGCGGAGGCCCGGGAAGCCCTGGGCGTAGAAGGGCGCACGTACCCCGACCACCCGGTGCCCGGCGCGGGGTCTTGCCTCTTCTTGGACAGCGGCATAGCCCAGGTACTCGCCGGGGCGGGATTACTCGAGGCGACCTGCGACCGATTTGAGGTGTACGCGCAAAGGCAAGAGTTGCTGCAGCTTCGCGCAGAGTTGCGAGGTTTTGGGGTGGCGCTGGACGACGCCGAGTGGCTCGGGGGCTTGATCGACAGGGTTAGGAGCGGGCTGGAAAGCGGATTATATAAGACGGTCGTGGCCCCGGCGGACGAAGCCCAGGACTCCTTGAGGGATTCGGACGATCCGACCGTCCACTGCCTCGACACCGTGCTACGCTTCGAACCGCGCGAGGGCGACGTCATTTGGGTCGACGACCGCTCGGTGAACAAGTACTCGTCGCGAGACGGTGTTCCCACGGTCGGCGTGTACGACGTTTTGCGGGCGTTGCGCGCCTCGGGCAAGATCGGGGACGAGGTGTACTACTCTGCGCTCATCAAGCTACGCTCGGCGAACGTGCGTTTCCTCCCGGTCGAGAGCGAAGAGATCCTGTACCACCTGCGACAGGCCAGGATCGAGGGCGGGGAGGTGGTGGAGACGACGGAGCTCCGCACCCTGCGACGCTACGCCGCGGCGTGCCTGCTGCGTGGGGACGTACTCCAACGCCCGGCGGCGCGCGACGACGGAGTAGTGGCGGACGTCGGCGAGATGCCGTTCATTTTGCAGTTACACCGCGCCGTCACCGAGGCGCTCACGCGACCCTGGGAAGCTGCAGAAGACGGAGAAACAGAACGGGCCCGGGCCGAGTGGTCGCTGGGCAACATGTACCTGGGGTACGCCGGGCTGACGAACGTGCTGGATCTGCCCGGATCCGGACAAGACGAGCGTCCCAAGGTCGCGTCCGACCTCAGGGACCTGATAGTCCGGGCGATCGCCGTACCCTCTGCCACGCCCCACGAGCGAGCCGCGCGGTCGCGCCGCCTGAACTGGTTGGAACAGAGGGTTCTGAGCAAGCGTTTCGATGTGGACCCCGAATTGCTCTCCCTCACGGCCAGTGAGGTCAAGGGCTCGATCCTGGACGTGCGTCAAGGAATGTCGGGCCTGGCTTCCGAACCGGAGGTAAACGCTAGCTTCGGGACGCTCTACGAGGACCTGCCGAGTTCGGTCCACGACGAACTGAGCCGCGACCCCGACTTCATGGCCGCCATCGGCCTGAGGCGCGTGTTCATGATGCAGGTCGGGCCGTACCACTTCGGCTCCCAGCAGTTCTGGAACGCCGCGGAAGAGGCGGTAAACGGCCGCGAAGCTTCGGTCGATACCGTCGGAGAAGACCCCGCGACGGTCTCCTTACGCCGTACCGCAGACCCCGACACGTTGTCCCTTCTGGACCCGGCGCGAGAGGAGGAACCCACGGTGACGATCCCACGCCTCCCACTTCTCTCGGAATCGGCCGCGATCAGGGAGGACGCGCTGCGCCGCAACCGGGCCTGGTTCGATTGCGCGGACGACAAGTTCGAAGCGGCGCTTGCCGAGATCGCGTCGGCCAGTGAGCCGTCGAGGAGGATGGAGGAGGCGGAGCGTTGGCACGACTCCAGCGCGGCTTCGTTCTACGACGACGTGTCCGACAAGCTCGCCGGACGGGAATCCCTCTCCTTGCAAGACTTCCTGTTGCCCGACGTGGGCCGCCTGCTCGACCACCTGCGGCTGGACGGCGAGACCGACGGAGGACCCGCGTTCGCCGTCGAGGCGGCGCGCGCCGCGGCCCAACTGGTCCGGGAGGAAGGCGTCGAGACCGCGCTACAGCGCTTCGCGGGTCTACCCATACCCCTGCCCGATGCTATCATCGACGCGGTCCGGGCGCTGCCGGTCGCGGAGCAGCGCGCGATGGTCCGGAGGCTAATTGGTTCTCCGGGCTCCCCGGTCTCGAAACTGCACCTGGCGCGCTTGCTCGTATGCCTGGACGAAGGCGCGGCTTACGAACGGCTGGCCGCGCGTATCGCGCGCACGCTGCTGGGCGACGAAGGGGCAGAGGAGTACGGAACGTTCTCCGCGCTTTTGGGATGGGTCAGTGACGAGTTCGACTTCAGGCCCGACGCGAAGGCCCTGCCCGCCCACCTTCGTCTCGCCACCGTCTGGTACCACGCGCACAGGCTGTTCGAGATCTTCGCTTCCGCCGGCGTCCCTATGGAACACACGCGCGACACCTTCGACCAGCCGGACAAGCGCGTCACCTCGGAAGTGTTCGAGAGGGAACCCGAGTACTGGCGGGACGTCTGCCATCCCAGGCGGGCTGATAGGGTCTCCTTCGTCCACATGGGTTTGGCGTACGCCTTCGGTTCCGAAACCCGGTACTTGGACGTCACCGCTCCGCAGCATGTCGGCGGGGACGATCGTGCCCTTCGGCTGCTACGCGACCCCGGCCGGGCCCGCAACGGCCTGGCGTCCTTCATGGGAGCAGAGCGTGGCGAAGCACTCTCAAACCTGCTCAGGGAGGAAGAGGCAGACGCGGTAGCCACCACTTCCCTCGGCGAACTCCTGGCCAAAGCCGTAGAGCAACTCTCCGACGACGACGAGGAACGCCAGAAATGGGCGTGGGCGATCATCTTCTACGTTGCAGGGGACCAGCCCTTGCCGGGCGCCCTCCAGCAGCCTGCCAGGGAGGCGTTCTCTTCGGCCGGCCTGTCGGAATTCGTGCGCGAAGACCCATCGTTTGGGCTTGCCGCCCTGCGTACGGCGTCCCTACAAGCATCCAACCTGGGCAGCGAAAACCTATTGTCCCATCTGAAAGACGAGCTGGTGCTCTCGGCCGAACATCTTGCGAAGAGAGTCGTCGAACGGGGCGTCGACGAGATCGATGCCCGCGCAGCTGAGGACCAGGTCGAGATCCGTGCTTTGCTCGAGTCCGCTGTGCATGTCTCGGCCGCGGCCGGAAGCGACCACGCATTCGCCGACTTCGCAGAACTATTGTCTCGCCTCACGGAGGCCTGGCCCGCGACGGCACCCTTCTGCAAGTTGGTGGTCCTGCGCCTATGCGAGGAACTGGAAGCCTCAAAAACAAGGCCCTTCTGGGGCTTGCTCAACTGCCTCAGAGCGCGGTAGTTGTGTGAGGACATGCTGCTGACGCGGACCTCTTCTACGCCGTCATCCCTACGCCAAACCCGAGGGGATGAGAGATCGCAACGTCCATGCCGGACGAGATAGATGTTCTTACCGTACAGAATTCCCGGAATGGTACCGTGACCCCTTACGGGCGCGGAAGGAACGAAAGATCGACATGAAATCGATATGAAGGAGAGCCGCCGGGCGCAGCAGACCGACCCGTAGAGTCGCGGACGCATGGCCGTCGCAACGCTGACGGGATATCGTCCCGCCGGAAAGCCTGCCAGACAGCATCGGTGTACCGGAACAGGCTCCGCCCTACTCGCCGAACCTCAACTCCATCGAGCAGGTCCTCTCAAAGATCAGGGGACTCCCGCGGCGAGCCGGGACGCGCACCCGCGAGGCGCCCGTAGAGGCGACGGACCTGGCGCTCGGCTCAGTGACGTCCCAGGACACCGGGGGTTGCTCGGACACTGCGGCTACCGCGTCCCGGACCAACTGCTATGACAGACGCTCTAAGAGCGATTTCGAGGCAGCCGCGTCATTGCGCAGGCGCGCGCAATCCGCCTTGGATGAGCGAGGCAAACGCCTCGGCCGCTTCCGCCTCGCTGCAGTCGCCCCGCACCATCGCGGCCGAGAGCGCCTCGCCCGCGCCGACCAGGCCGACGCAGCGCCGTTCCAGCTCAACCGGCGACAAGGCGCCGTGCGGCTGCAACACCGACGCGAACAACCGGACGTAGCCGTCGAGCAGTTCCCGGTGCACTGCATCCATCTCCTCGCTGCCCGCCAGCGCGGCGCCCACCGCGTGCCATTCACCGCCCGTATCGACGGAACAGTGGATGTAGGTGCTCGCGAGGACCCGAACGGTTTCCCCAAAGCCCCGCTCGCCGGTGTTCAACGCGTCCCGCAGCGCGTTCGTCTGCTCTGTGTCGATCGACTTGTAGAGCTCGATCAGCAGCCCCGACCGCGTGCCGAAGTGGTCGTAGGCGACCGGCTTGGAGACTCCGGCGCGCGCGGCCAGACGCCCCAGGGTCAGCCGATCCGCCCCCTCATCCCGGACGATCAGAAGCGCCGTGTCGAGCAGCTGACGCCGCCGCTCCGCCCTTGAAAGCCTCCGCAACGCCGACCTCTCTGTCGTGCCTGTCGTGTCGCTCTTCACCGCATCACCGTTGACAACCCTACCATGAGTAGGTAAGCTCTGCGCCAACCTACTAATGGTAGGTTTCTCAGCTCGAGGCCAGGAGGTTTGGCAATGTCGCTTCATCCCATTCTGCTCGTCGGCGGTGCCGGCGTCGTTGGTCGTTGGGCGGCGCGGTTCCTGCGTGCCGCTCACCCCGATGCGCCGTTACTGATCGGCGGCCGAGATCTCGCCAAGGCCGAGGAAGCCGCGGCCGAGATCGGCAATGCGGAGGGCGTAGTTGTCGACCTGGCCGCCGACGACCTTGGCCTCGGCGGGCGTCCGGTCAGCGGCGTCGCCGTCTTCTTCATGGACGAAAGGATCGCAGGGCTCCGGTTCGCCCAGTCACGCGGCGTGCCGCACGTCAGCATCTCTCCGGGCATCGTCGAGATCGGTCCCGAGGTGGCGGCCTACATGCGCGACCCGCATGCCGCGCCGGTGGTCCTGGGCACGGAGTGGCTCGTGGGCGCAACGACCGTTCCCACGCTCGAGTTCGCCAAGGCGTTCGGCCGTGTCCACGACATCTCCATCGGCGCGCTGCTCGACGAGCAGGATGCCTTCGGTCCGGCGGCGGAAGCCGACCTGGAGCGGCAAACGAACACCATGCCGGCGGCGCTGACCCGTCGCGACGGCGCCTATGTCTGGCGCGTCGGCGACGATACCAAGGCCGAGTTCCGCGCCGTCGACGGCACCGAGATGGAGGCCGCCGCCTTCTCGCCCTACGACGTCGTCGGCCTGGCGACCGTGACCGGCGCGCCGAACGTGCAGTTCAACCTCGCGCTCGGGGTGAGCTCCACCCGCCGCCGCGGCGGGCCGATGTCGACCGAGATCGTCGTCGAACTCGCCGGGGAGGACGACGAGGGCCGAGCGCTCCGCACCCGTCATGCGGTCGTCCATCCCGAAGGACAGATGCCGCTGACGGGGCTCGGGGTCGCCATGGTCCTCGAACGGCTCGTCGGGCTCGATGGAGATCCGGCAACCCCGGCCGGGCTCTACTTCCCGTACCAATTGCTCGATCCCGTCGCCTACTTCGCCCGCCTCGAACAGATCGGCGGAACGATCTTGACATTGGAGGTGCTGTGATGCCCGGCGATATTGATCCGCGGGCTTCGGCCGACCCGTTCCCGCTACGCCGAGCCCAGGTGCAGGTGAACGGGGCGTCGTTCCACGTGATCGAGCAGGGTCAGGGACCCGCCGTCCTGTTCTGCCACGGCTTCCCCGACACGGCGGAGACCTGGCGCAGCCAGATGCGCGCCGTCGCGGAAGCGGGCTACCGTGCGGTGGCGCTCGACATGCGGGGCTTCGGCGCGAGCTACGCGCCATCCGACGTGAGCCTTTACAGCGCGCTCCACACCGTGGGCGATCTGGTGGGCGTGCTCGACGCCCTCGACATCCGGTCCGCCGTCCTCGTCGGCCACGACTGGGGCGCGGATGTCGCCCAGCGTGCCATGGTGATGCGGCCGGACCGTTTCCGCGCGATGGTCAGCTTGAGCATCCCATTCTCGCCCCGCGGCGAGATCAGCACCTGGGACGAGCTTCGCCGGCAGGGCCTCGGTGATCGCTACTACGCCTTCGGCATGATGAAGCCGGGTGCCGAAGCGCGCTTCGAACCCGCCGAGGGGACGATACCCAGCATCCTGTACTGGCTTTCGGCCAGCCCGCCACCGGGCACGGGGTGGGACCCCGTCGATCCGGCCCGGCACATGCTTCGGCCCGCTCCTGCGACGGTTCCGGAGTGGGCTGATCCGGATTACGTTCAACATACGATCCGCTCGTTCGAGAAGACCGGGTTCCGTGGCGGGCTCAATTACTACCGCGCCGCGCAAGAGACGTTCGATCTCATGCCGGCGTTCAAGGGCGCGTTGATCCGGCAGCCGTCACTCTACATCTGGGGCGCCGCCGACGGCCTCTGCCAGTTCTTCCATCCGACGCCCCCCACGCTCGAGGAGCTTCGGCGCCTGGCGCCCGGCCTGGTCGACGTCGTCCGCCTGGAGAATGTCGGTCATTGGATCCAGCACGAAGCGAGCGATCGCCTCAACGCCGAGCTGTTGAAGTTTCTCGGCACGATCGGATCGCCGCGAGAGCCTGACGTGGCCGGGCGCAATGGCTGACGCCCAACCAACCGCACCCACTCCCATCGAAAGGGGATTCGATTTGACCCTTGAAGCCTCGATCCGGACCGGCGATCTAGCGGCCGCGATCGACCTGCTCCGCTCGGGCGCGGACGCGAACCGGCGCGGCCCCGAAGGCTTCACCCCTTTGATGGTCGCATCCGGCCTCGGCCAGCCGCAGATGGTGGAAATCCTGCTCACGGCCGGGGCGGACGCGCTCGCGATCGAGCCGCGCATGGGCGCGACGGCGCTCCACAAGGCGGCGCAATCAGGCAACGCCGACGTCATCGGGTTGCTCCTCGACCACGGGTCCTTCGTAGATCAACAGTCTCCCGTCCTCGGCAACACGCCGCTCATGGACGCGGTCCTGCACAAGCACGAGGGGGCGGTCCGACTGCTCCTGGAGCGCGGCGCCAGGACGACGATCGGGAACCACTGGCAGCAGACGGCGCTCGACCTCGCGCATCAAGACGACCTCGACGCCATCGCGCGCCTGATCCAGGCGCGAAACGAGACCGACGCCGCGCGGGTCCGCGCCCCGACCCTGATGACGGCGATCGAGGCGGGCGACGTCGGCGAGGTCGAACGGCTCGTCGCGGCCGGGGCCGCCGTCAACGGGCGGGCGCCGATCGTGGGTAGCCTCGACGACGACTTCACGCCGCTCGGCGCCGCCGCCCGCGAAGGGCGCGCCGATATAGTTCGCGTGCTGCTCGACGCGGGCGCGGACCCCCGCCGGGTGAGCGGTCTGATGAAGGGTACGCCGGTCCACGAGGCGAGCTACTTCGGGCATGCCGGTGTCCTCCGGGCGTTGACGGAGAAGCGCGAGCGTGACGGCGCGCCGGCCCCTGAGCTGGACGCGCAGGGGCCCTACAACGGCCTGACGGCGCTGCACGACGCGGTCTGGCACGGGCACCTGGAAGCCGCGCGGGCCCTGATCGACGCCGGCGCCCGCCTGGACCTGAAGACACACGCGGGCCTGACGCCCCGGGAGCTGGCGCTGCTCTACGGCTACGACGATCTCGCCCGATTACTCGCCGAAGCCGAGCGAGAGTGATGTGATTCGCGATGGTCAGGCTGCTGCCTTGTTCCCATCGCCTCCCTCATCGCATGTCGTGCGCGCCCGGACATAGGCAGAGCATGCGCGGCTTCAGGGAGCACGAGATCGCGGTGCCGGTCGGCTACAGCCAGTTCCCCCGCGACATCCACGAGACCAGCCGGCGTTGGGTGCAGGAATGCTACCCCACCCTCGTCCACTACAACGAGCTGCCCAAAGGCGGGCATTTCGCCGCGTGGGAGCAGCCGGAGCTTTTCGCTGATGAGGTGCGCGCGAGCTTCCGCCACTCACGCTCGGGGTGACTTCCTTCCGCCGATCGATCGAAGGGGAGGATCGGGGCGCAGGCCGCCCGTCCGGCGTCATTCGGGAATGTAGGAATACCACCGACTAGCGCGATGGACGGAGGAATACATGAGTAAGCCAGAGTTTTTCGTCACTCCCGATCCCTGGGAGGACTTGCTACAAGGCATCACTGATCACAAGCGGTGAGAGTTGGAAACCGGGTGAAAACTACAGACGAAGGAGGCTTTTGCATGTTCAACGAACGCATACTTTTCGCCGGAGGATCGGGTGTCGTCGGTCGCGCTGCCGTCGGGTGGTTCCGCGAGAGGCATCCCGACGTCCCGGTGCTCGTCGGAGGTCGAAACCTGCAAGCGGTAAGCGAAGTCGCTCGAGAGGCAGGGAATGCCGAAGCCGTCGCCATAGACCTCGACAAACCCCGTCTGGGACTTGGCGACGATGTCGCCGTCGCCGCCGTGGTCGTGTTGGCTCCCGAAGCCGGGCTGAAAAGCTTGGGCTACGCGCAGGACTTGGGCGTTCCTTATCTGGACATCAACACCGGCCTCACCGAACTCGGCCCCGAGTTGGCGCTGTTCGCGCATCGTGCGACCGCAGCACCCGTCGTGCTCGCCAGTCACTGGATGGCCGGTGCGGCCGCGTTTTTGGCGCTGAACAGCGCCAGAGGCTTCGAGGGCATCCAATCCATCAAGATCGGAGCAGTCCTCGACGAGAAGGATCCAACCGGTCCGGCGGCGCTCGAAGACATGGAGCGGATATACGAGAAGGCTCCCGCCGCGCTGGTATTCGAGGGCGGGCGGCGCGTATGGCTGTCCGGCGACTCCGCAAAGGGCAATGTCGAGACAGTCGACGGCCGATCGCTCGATGGCACCGCATTTTCCTCGTTCGATATCGTGAGCCTCTACGCCGCCACCGGGGCATCTGACGTACGCTTCGACCTGGTGACCGCCGAGTCGTCCAGTCGTCGCAGGGGCGGCGAGGCGGCGGCCGAGATCATCGTCGAGATCGAGGGCGGGGCCAACGGACGAACGGCGCGCTCGCGGTCGACGCTGGAGTTCGAGCATGGCCAGGCCTCGCTCACGGGTCTCGGCGTCGTTCTTTCCCTCCCGGCGCTTCTGGGGCTGAATGGCCGTTCTCCTGCCGCTCCAGGGCTCTACCTGCCTGAGCTGCTCGCGGACGCCGGATGGTTCCTGGACGAGGTCCGCGGCGCTGGAGCGATTGTCCACGAGAGCTTCAAGTAGCTTCTCGACGAGATGACCGGCGCTCCCCGCCGCATGAGCGTGATGGCGGCGGTCAAGGTGGGCGACATCGGCGAGGTCAGGCGGTCCGTCGCGGCCGGAGCCGCCGTCGAGCAGGCCAGGCAGGAGATGACGGACGGCCAGGTACGATGACGGCTGCCGCAGAACGGGTCACCAACGCCTTCCACGAAGCCCCGGCGAACGAGGACTGGGGCGCCCTGCACGGTGTTCTCACCGAAGATGCGAGCTGGATCCTCCCCGGCGATAACGCTATGCCGGACCCGGCCAAGGACGCCGATGTCGTAATGGAGCAGGCGCGATTCATCGCCTCCTACAATATGCGGCTCGACCTCAGGCACGTGCTCGTCAGCCGCCTCAACATGGCGCTCTACCAGCACAACACGGCAGAACGCGCCGGGCAACGGTTCGGCGAGGAAGTGGCCACGGTATGCAGCCCGCGCGGCGAACGGATCCGCCGGATCGAGACCTTCGTTTCCGATCTCGACGGGTCCGACCGCTTCTTCGCCAAAAAATTCAGCCCCAACGATGCCGGGTGAAGCGAGGTATGCGACCGCTTTGTCCGGGACGTCAAACCCGGACAGATCATGACGCATAGGCCAGAAAGACCGCTGTCGAAGCTCGGAAGCCTTTGGCTGAAGGATGGTTGGTGAGAGAAGAACAGGGGACAAAAGTCCAACGGAGGTCTGGGACTATGGGAGGGAGGAGGATGGTCGAATCTAAGGGGGTGTCGGAGCAAGCTGCGGCGAAGAAGCGGGTCTTGATGGCCGGGATCTTTCACCAGACGAATACGTTCGTTGGTGGGCGCACCGGCCTGGAAAGTTTCGGAATCCTGCGCGGCGTGGGAAGGCGGACGATCTCCGCGAACCCGGTCCGCGCGGTCAAGCCGCCCCGCAAGGTGAAGCGGCAACTCGATGTCTGGACCCTGAAAGACGTGCTGCGTTTCTTTGAGGCGGCCGGCCGGGATCGGATGGGCCCCCTGTACGTGCTCACGGCCACCACGGGTATGAGCGAGGACGAAGTCTTGGGCCTCTCGTGGCGCGACGTGCATCTGGACGCCCCCAACGGACCGGTGCTGCGCGTGCAGCAGAACCTCGTGCGCTCCTCAAAGGGCGTCGAGATCGAACACCTCAAGACCGACGAGGGGCGCCCCGTGGAGTTGACCCGTATGGGCGTCGGCGCCTTGACGCGCCAGCGCGAGCAGCAGGAACAAGAGCGCGTCGCCGCCGGCGACGGTTGGGGCGTGCCCCGGATGGGGAAGTCACGCCGCTACGACCTGGGCGACCTGGTCTTCACCCGCAACGGGACCCACATAGACCCCTCGAACCTCTCCTACCACCACTTCGGAAAGTTCCTCCGTCGCGCCGGGCTGCCCAAGATTCGGTTCCACGACCTCAGGCACACGCTGGCGACGGTGATGTTCGAGGAGCTCCAGGCCCACCCCAAGGCGGTGCAGGGCATGTTCGGCCACAAGCACATCAAGATCACGATGGACACCTACACCTACTACCTGCCCACCATGCAGGGTCCGTACGTCGCACGCCTCGACGAGCTCTTCGGGGAATGGACGGATACAGAGGTCGATAGGTAACCTACCCGACGGTGCGTCCTTGCGGTCGGATACGGTTGGCACCGCCCGGGCTCCGATTCGGAGATGGTGCCGCGCCACCCCGCTCTCCCGGGCGGGCTAATCCTGGCTCGGTACTGCCCGTTGCCGGACGTTTCTCGAACGCGGTAGATCCTACCCCTACCTCCAAACACTGCACAAACCTTGTAAAAACACTGCAACGGTGCTACCTTGTCGGGGCACAGCCCAACGAGAGAAGAGGAGGCGCAGATGAGTAGCGATCCGAGGTTGGTCGTTCCCTACGTGACGGAGCAGAGCCCGCGCGGCGAGCGGACGATGGACATTTACTCGCGGTTGTTGTCGGATAGGATCATCTTCCTCGGCACGCCGGTCGACGACCAGGTGGCGAACATCATCATGGCCCAGCTCTTGCACCTGGATTCCGAGAACCCCGACCAGGATATAAACCTGTACATAAACTCTCCCGGCGGCAGCGTCAACGCTGGGATGGCGATCTACGATACGATGCAGTTCATCTCGGCAGACGTGGCGACGACGGCTCTGGGGATGGCGGCGAGCATGGGGTCTTTCCTGCTCGCGGCGGGGGCGAAGGGCAAGCGCAGCGCCCTACCGAACACCAGGATACTGCTCCACCAGCCGAGTATAAGCGGGGGCCTCGGCGGACAGGTCTCGGATGTGGAAATTCATGCGAGGGAGATCGTCCGCACGAAGCGGCGGATGAACGAGCTGTACGCGGAGATGACCGGCCAGCCCTACGAGAAGATTGAAAACGACACCGACCGGGACTACATGCTCGGTCCCGAGGCGGCCGTCGAGTACGGGGTCATAGACCAAGTCGTCAGCCGTCCAGGAGAGAACGCCTAAGGGTAGGGCTGCAGAGCTTTTATCGGGAGCAGAACTTGGGATGAACCTCACGGCCGAGTACATCCACAGTCATCAGGGATACCGTTTCGGTACGCGCTGCTGTTGGGTGCGGGTGTACTGGGGTGAAGAGGGGGATGCTCCCGTGGTCATCTGCGAGGAGTTGCGGGACAGCGGTGTGTTCGTCTCCGAGTTGTCGGAGCATCTGGCGGCGGAGGTGCTCCGACAGCATTTTCCCGGAGGCTTGCCGGAGCTTCCGCGGCCTTTACTCTGGATCGAGCACCGCCCGTCCCGCCGTCGCGGCCCGGGACGTTACCGTCTCGTCACCTTCAGCTCCTACACGCCCATACTCTCCGGCGCGGGATTCGTACGACGTGAGAAATTCGGACCACCGGTACGCCGGGACTTACTAACCGCCGCCGAGGTCGCCAGCCTGACCGGAGAAGGGTAGGCCCTGCGGGTGTTGGTGATCGGCGGCGGCACGCGTTCATGGCGCGTGAAACGATGGCCAGATGAAGATCGGTTATGTCCGCACCTCCAAAAAGGACCAGAACCCCGAGCTCCGGCGTGGGGACCCCCGGCGTTCGGCTGCGAGAGGGTCTTCGAGGAGCGGGTAAGCTCGCGCAAGGAAGAGAGGCCCGAGCTAAGGGCGGCCTCGGACTACTGCCGCGAGGGCGACGCTTTGGTGGTGCGGAAGCTCGACCGCTTCGGTCGATCCCTGCGCGGGCTCATAGACCTTGTCGACGGGCTGCGCGGGCGGGGGGTGGAGACCGTGTCGTTGCGCGAGGGCATCGGCACGACCACACCGGCGGCAGGCTCGTCTTCCACGTCTTCGGGGCGGTGGAGGAGTTCGAGCGGGACCTGATCCTCGAGAGGACGGTGGCGGGCTTGGAGGCGGCGAGGGCCAGAGGAAGGAGGGGCGGCAGGAAGCCGGTGATGGACGAGAGGAAGATGTCGCTTGCGTCCAAGCTCGTGCGCGACCGGGAGACGCCCATCTCTGAGGTGCGCGAGGCCGTGGGCGTCTCGCGGGCGACGCTCTACCGATACCCGCGCCCCGACAGGTCCCCGAGGCGCGGGCCTTCTTGATCCGGGCCGCCTCGGCCGGCTTGCGGAGCCCGGCGGGGCGGCCAGGCCCCCGCAGTGGGAAGTTCCGACGCATCCTGGTGCGCCGAGGGTTGCACCCGTCGGCCCCACAGCGGTTGGGTTAGCCGAGGCCAGCCGTAACGGCGGTCGGACAAGACCGCGCCCCACGACAAGAGGCGGTCGCCCGTCGCCGTGCTCCGGCAGCGGCCGATGTCGGTGACGCAAACGAGTTGGCGCCCGATCCAGCCCCCGGAGGTTTCATCCCGAAGTCGAAGCCTTTTTTTCGAGGCCACGTTCAAGGCCAAGGAGCCGGCGCCCCTTCCTGAGGTGTGAGACGAAGGCCGGCCGTGCGTACCGGTAAGAGGGAACAGAATCCCGAGTCGCCGAGGAAAGACCTCCGGGCGGCGTTTCAGTGCGTCTGCGCCTTGCGCCGGCGGTAGGCGCGGGTCTTCGTCCGGTTGCCGCAGACGTCCATCGAGCACCAGGAGCCCGAACGGTTCTTGGAGCGGTCGTAGAACGCCCAGCCGCATCCGTCGTTGCGGCAGACCTTGAGCCGTCCCCACGTCCCCTCTTCCATGGCCGAGTGCACCGCCGCCAGGATGCCGCCCAGGGCCCCGTCGGTCCCCCCCGAGGTGGGCACCGGAGCCGCGCGCCCGTCCTCCGCAAACCTCACCACGAGGCCGGCC
>CAXUFZ010000027.1:0-19658 GCA_964250345.1 uncultured Rubrobacteraceae bacterium | reverse complement strand
GTAGTGTACGGGGGCGGTTGGAGAGCCTTCGCGAGGGGATGCTCGAGAGGAGTGTTGTTTAGTGGGTAGGCTCAGGCCGGAGGAGATCTCCTCCATACTAAAAGGCGCCATAACGGACTACGAGAACCGCGTCCGCACCGAAGAGGTCGGGCAGGTCCTGGAGGTCGGCGACGGCATCGCGCGCGTCCACGGCCTGACGAACGTCATGTACCAGGAGATGCTCGAGTTCGAGGACGCGAGGGGCAACAAGATCATCGGCCTCGCCCTCAACCTCGAAGAGGACAACGTCGGCGTCATCATCGCCGGCGACGACACGCACATCCAGGAAGGAAACACCGTCAGGCGCACCGAGCGGCTGGCGAGCGTGCCGGTCGGGCAGGGCGTTCTCGGCCGGGTAATAGACGCGCTCGGGCGTCCGATGGACGGGAAGGGCGAGATCGAGGCCGAAGAACAGGTCCCGGTCGAGGTCGTGGCGCCGGGGATCATCAAGCGCCAGCCCGTCAAGCAGCCGCTCCAGACCGGGATAAAGGCCGTCGACTCCATCATCCCGATAGGCCGCGGCCAGCGCGAGCTCGTGATCGGGGACCGCAAGACGGGCAAGACCTCGATCCTGATAGACGCCATCATCAACCAGGCCGACCAGGACGTGAAGTGCATCTACGTCGCCGTCGGCCAGAAGGACTCGACGGTCGCCGGCATCGTCGCCTCGCTCGAAGAGGCCGGCGCCATGGACTACACCACCATCGTGAACGCCTCGGCCTCGCAGTCCGCCACCTTGCAGTACCTGGCGCCCTACGCCGGGTGCGCCATCGGCGAGTACTTCATGAACCAGGGTCAGGACGCCCTCGTCATCTACGACGACCTCTCCAAGCACGCCGTCGCCTACCGCCAGATGATGCTCTTGCTCCGCCGCCCCCCGGGCCGCGAGGCGTACCCCGGCGACGTCTTCTACCTGCACTCGCGCCTCCTGGAGCGGGCGGCCAAGCTGTCCGACGATGCCGGTGGCGGGTCTTTGACGGCGCTGCCGGTCATCGAGACCAAGGCGGGGGACATCTCGGCTTACATCCCGACCAACGTCATCTCGATCACGGACGGCCAGATCTTCCTGGACGCCGACCTGTTCAACTCGGGCCAGCGACCGGCCATCGACACTGGCAACTCGGTCAGCCGCGTGGGGTCTTCGGCCCAGATCAAGGGGATGAAGAGCGTCGCCGGCACCCTGCGCCTGGACCTGAACCAGTACCAGGAGCTGGCGAGCTTCGCCCAGTTCGGGAGTGACCTCGACCAGGCCACCCAGCAGTCCTTGAACCGGGGCGAGCGCCTGACGGCGATCCTCAAGCAGGACGAGCGCGAGCCGATGCCGGTCGAGGAGCAGATCGCCGTGATCTTCGCCGCCTCCAACGGCTACCTCGACGAGGTCGAAACGGACAACATCCCGGACTGGGAACGCCAGTTCCGCGACTTTCTCCGCGACAGCCACGACGGCATCCTATCGTCCATCCGCGACGAGCAACAGGTCTCGGACGAGACGCGTAGCAGCCTGGAAGAGGCCATCGAAGGCTTCAACGAGAACTACGAGCCCCAGACGGAGAACCTCGTGAGCGCGAGCGTGAACGGCTCCTCCGACGACGAGTCGGACGACGAGAAATCCGACGGGAACTCCGGGGAGGAAGGGAGCTAGGTTTGGCGAGCCTCCGGGATCTCAAACGTCAGATAGGCTCCGTAAAGAACATCGCCAAGGTGACGGAGGCCCTCCAGACGGTCTCCGCGGTCAAGTTCCGCAAGGCCGAGGCCCGGGTCAAGAAGGCCCGCCCCTACGCGGACAACGTCGAGCAGATGATGCGCGACGTCGCCAGGAGCGCGAGCGACGACAGCCCGCTGCTCGCCGGCCGCGAGGTCAACCGCGTCGTCGTCGCCTCGCTCACCGCCGACCGCGGTCTGGCCGGCGGCTTCAACGCGCAGGTGCTCCGCCGCACGACGCAGTTCCGGGCGGAGAAGGGGCGGGAGGCCGAGCTCGGGCAGGTGGCGAGCGGTCGCAAGGCCGTCGCGTTCTTCCGGTTTCGGGGCATCGAGCTCGACGAGAGCTACACAGGCTTTACGGACAGCCCGACCTACGAGCAGGCGCGGGAGATCGGGCGGGCGCTCACCGGGCTCTTCGAGGACGAGAGGGCCGACGAGGTCTACCTGGTCTACAACCGCTTCGAGAACGTCATGACCCAGCGTCCGGTCCTGAAACGCCTGATCCCGGTAGAAGCCGAAGAGGAAGAGAACGGCGAGGAGGACGGGGAGCGCGAGGACAACCTCGCCTACATGGAGTACGTGCCCGATCCCGAGACGGTCCTGAACCAGCTCGTTCCGCGGTACGTGGAGACGATGGTGTGGCAGGCGTTGCTCGAAGGGGCGGCGGGCGAGCACGGGGCGAGGATGACGGCGATGAAGAACGCGACCGACAACGCCAACGACCTCGCCAGGGACCTGACCTTGCAGATGAACAAGGCGCGGCAGGCCCAGATCACCAGCGAGATCATCGAGATCGCGGCGGGCGCGGACGCCCTCGCCGCAGGCTAAGAGAGTAAAAGAGAGGACGCAGCGACGATGAGCGAGAGCGGCCAGGAGTTCAATCGCACCACGTTCGGCAACCGCGAGGGCGCCGTCGAGACCGGCCAGACGACCAACGGCGGCTCCGACGGCCAGACCACAGAGACCCAGGAACAGAACGGCGGCGGGGAAGCCGGCACGGGCGTCGGCACGGTCGTAGAGGTCAAGGGCCCGGTCGTTGACGTGCGGTTCCCGGCCGAGGAGATACCCGAGATCTACAACGCCCTCACCGTCCCGCTGGACGTGAACGGCGACGAGACGAAGCTGACGCTGGAGGTCCAGCAGCTCCTCGGCGACGACATGGTCCGCACGGTCGCCATGTCCTCGACAGACGGCCTCAAGCGCGGCCTCGACGTTACGGACACGGGCCAGCCCATAGCCATCCCCGTCGGCAAGAACGTGCTCGGGCGCGTGGTCGACGTGCTCGGGGAGCCGGTGGACGAGCAGGGTCCCATCGAGGATCCGGACGCCATGTGGCCCATCCATCGCCCCTCGCCCCGCTTCGAGGACCTGGCGACCCAGACGGAGCAGTTCGTCACGGGCATCAAGGTCATCGACCTCCTCTGCCCGGTCCGCCGCGGCGGCAAGGCAGGCCTCTTCGGCGGCGCCGGCGTCGGCAAGACCGTCGTCATCCAGGAGCTCATCAACAACATAGCCCTCCAGTACGAGGGCACGAGCGTCTTCGCCGGCGTGGGGGAGCGCACCCGCGAGGGGAACGACCTCTACGGCGAGTTCCAGGAGGCCGGCATCCTCCCGAACGTCGGCCTCGTCTTCGGCCAGATGAACGAGCCGCCCGGCGCCCGCTTCCGCGTCGCCCTGACCGGCGTCACCCTCGCCGAGTACTTCCGCGAAGAGCTCGGCCAGGACGTGCTCTTCTTCGTGGACAACATCTTCCGCTTCGTCCAATCGGGCAACGAGGTCTCCGCCCTCATGGGCCGGATGCCCTCCGAGGTCGGCTACCAGCCCACCCTCAGCACCGAGATGGGCGCCTTGCAGGAGCGCATCACGTCGACTAAGAGCGGCTCGATCACCTCCTTCCAGGCCGTCTACGTGCCCGCCGACGACTTCACCGACCCGGCGCCGTTCACGGTCTTCGCCCACCTCGATTCGACGGTGGAGCTGAGCCGGAGCCTTGCCGCGCAGGGCATCTACCCGGCGGTCGACCCGCTGACGAGCTCGTCGACGATCCTGGACCCGTCGGTCGTCGGCGACGAACACTACCAGGTCGCCCAGCAGGTTCAGAACATCCTGCAGCGGTACAAGGAGCTTCAGGACATCATCGCCATCCTCGGCATCGACGAGTTGTCCGAGGAAGACAAGGTGATCGTGGGCCGAGCCCGCCGCTTGCAGCGGTTCCTCTCGCAGCCGTTCTTCGTGGCCGAGCAGTTCACGGGCCAGGAGGGCAAGTTCGTCGAGCTGGACGAGACGATCCGTTCCTTCAAGGAGGTTGTCGAGGGCCGCCACGACGAGCTGCCCGAGCAGGCCTTCTACCTCGTCGGCAACATAGACGAGGCCGTCGAGAAGGCGAAGGGTCTCTCCGGCGAGGAGGCCGAGGACGGCGACGAAGATTCCGATGGTGGGGACGAGTCCGAAGACAGTGCCACCGCTCAGGACGACTCCCCCGACGCCGAGGCATCCGCCGAAGACGATTCCTCCGACGCCGAAGCGAGCGGCGACGAGGCCGGCGAAGACGAGGGGTCGTCCGGCGAGCAGGACTCCGAGGATGAGTCCAATGACGGCGAGGAACAAGACAGAAGCGACACAGAAGACGAGAGAAAGTAGTGGCGGAGGACCGCAACCAGGGCAATGAGGGCCGGCAGCTCTATTGCCGGATCATCACGCCCGAGAGGATGGTCTACGATGGGGAAGCGGACCTCGTCATGGCCCGCATAGCGGACGGGGACATCGGGGTGATGGTCGACCACGCCCCGATCGTCTCTACCGCCGAGATCGGGGACGTCCGCGTCCGCGAGGGGGAGGAGCTACACGTCTTCGCGACGTCCGACGGCTTCTTCAAGGTCGCGGAGAACCTGGTCCAGGTTCTGGTCGAGGAGGCCGTACCGGCGGGGGAGATCGACGCCGACGAGGCCGGAACCCGCGTCGAGGAGGCCGAGCGCGAGCTCGGGGAACTCTCCGGCGAGGAAGACGAGGAGCGCCGCCGTGCCGAGCTGGAGCGCCGGCAGAAGATGGGCGAGAACCTGGCCCGCGTGGCGCGTCGGTACGGAGAAGGCTAGAGCCCCCGCGCTGCAAGACCGGGCGGGTTTCGTAAAGAAGTCTTAACACCGTTGTTATTGTATTGTGACCTCCGGCGGGCATAGTATTCGCTGGAAAAGGGCCATTGCGGGCCAGATGAGACACGAGGGGGAGAACGGTGTCCGAGAGATTCTACGTCGAGGGTGGAGCGCGTCTCAACGGTGAGGTAGAGGTTTCGGGCGCCAAGAACGCGGCCCTGAAGTTCGTCGCCGCGGCCCTCCTCGCGCCGGGCAAGACCGTTCTGCACGGCGTCCCGCGCATCAAGGACATCAACACCATGCTCGCTCTGCTAGACGAACTGGGGGTCAGGACCTCTTTCTCCGGTGGCACGCTGGAGATAGACGCCTCCGACGTGGACTCTTACACCGCGCCCTACGAACTCGTGCGCCAGATGCGGGCGAGCCTCGTCGTGCTCGGCCCGCTGGTGGCGAGGTTTGGCGAGGCCGAAGTCTCCGCGCCGGGCGGCTGCAACCTGGGGTTGAGGAAGTTCAACTTCCACGTCGACGGGCTGAGGCAGCTCGGGGCGGACGTGGAGCTCGACCACGGGTTCATCAAGGCGACGGCGCCTCGGGGGCTTCGGGGGACCGAGGTCGTGTTCCAGTACCCGAGCGTCGGGGCGACGGAGAACGTGATGATGGCGTCGGTGCTCGCCGACGGCATCACCATCATCGACAACGCCGCGCGGGAGCCGGAGATCGTCGCCATCGCCGGGATGCTGAACGCGATGGGGGCCAACGTCATGGGGGCCGGGACGGCCCGCGTCGTGATCGAGGGTGTCGACGAGCTCTCGCCCGCTGAGTGGACGGTCATGCCCGATCGCATAGAGGCCGGCACGTTCATCATGGCCGCCGCCGCGACGGGCGGGGACGTCACGGTCAAGAACGCTCTCCCCGAGCACCTCAAGATGGAGCTCGAAAAGCTGCGCGAGATGGGCTTGGAGATAGAGGCGTCCCCGGGCACACCCGGCATCCGGGCGCGGGTGGACGATCCGACCATGCTCACGGGCGTGGACGTTGCCACGTTGCCTTTCCCCGGCTTCGCGACGGACTTGCAGGCGCAGATGATCACGCTCCTCACGCAGGTCTCCGGCACCTCGATCATCACCGAGAACGTCTACGAGAACCGTCTCCAGGTCGCCGAAGAGCTGAACCGCATGGACGCCGGCATCGACCTGTTCGGCGGCCACCGCGCCCTGATCCGGGGCCCCAGGCAACTCTCCAGCACCATCGTCCAGTCCCCGGACCTCCGCGGCGGCGCCGCCCTCGTGATGGCCGGCCTCGTCGCCGAGGGCACCACCGTCGTCGACGGCGCGAAACACATCCTCCGCGGCTACGAGCACTTCGAAGAGAAGCTCTCCGGCCTCGGCGCGACCGTCGCCTTCGAGGCAGGCGCCACGGTCGCCGGCTAGGGTGGGCCATCTCCGCCTGCTCGTCATCCTTGATCTCACGGCAAGAACACCCTGGCGTCGGGCGTGATTCGCATACCGTTGGGCATATAGAGTAGACTCCCGTAATCGGTAATTCGGAAGATCTACGGAGGCGGGATCTGGCCCTGGTCGAGAACAGCACGGAGGTGTTCGCGCTGACCCGGCAGCTCGTGCGCTACAGGTCGTACACGCCGGGCGTCGCCCAGGCGGCGATGGACTTTATCAACGGCTGGTTCGGGGCGCGGGGCCTGGAGACGGTGCGCTACGGCGGCGCGGGCTCGCAGGGGGAGCTCGTCTCGCTCGTGGTCCGGGTCGGCTCGGGGGAGCCGAGGCTCCTGCTCCACGGCCACGTCGACGTCGTGCCCGGCGACGAGGGCCAGTTCGAGACGCGCGAGGAGCGGGACGAGCTCTACGGCCGCGGCGTCTACGACATGAAGGGCGCCCTGGCCGCCATGATGTACGCCGTCGAAGACCTGAAGGATATCGGCTCCGACGCGACCGTCGAGCTGCTAATCGTGGCCGACGAGGAGCAGGAGCATGGTGGGCCCAACGGGGCGGAGGTCCTGATCCGTCACGGCCACACCGGCGATTTCCTCATAACCGGCGAACCGACGGACTTTCACATCGGCACGCAGGCGAAAGGCGTCCTCGACCTGCGGGTAACGCTGCGGGGCAAGAGCGCGCACGGCTCGCAGCCCTGGCTCGGCAAGAACGCCGCCCTGCTCGCCTACGAGCACTACCGGCAGGTCCTGGAGTTGCCCTTCGCGTCCGAGAGGTCGGATCTCTTCCCGTACCCGAGCGTGAACCTCGCCAGGATCATCGGCGGCGACGTCTTGAACCGCGTCCCCGACCGCTGCACCTACGACCTGGACATCCGCTACCTGCCAAACCAGGACCCGAAAGAGATAGCCCGCCAAATTCGGTCTATAGACATGCCAGCCGAGGTCGAAATCCTCTTCGGCCGCGAGCCGACCTACGTCTCCCGCCGAAACCCCTACGTCAAAGCCCTCCGCGAGGTCGCCGCCCGCCACTTCCGCGGCAACCCCGTCGGCGTCGGCCGCCACGGCGCCAGCGACGTCGTCTACTTCCAGCGGGCCGGCGTCCCCGGCGTCGAGTTCGGCCCCGTCGGCGGCGGCCACCACGGTCCTAACGAGTACGTCGTCACCTCGACCCTCGAAGACTACCGCCAGATGATCGTCGAGTTCGTCCAGATCGTCGGCCGCAACGGCAAGAGCCGCTGACCGGCAGCGATCCCCCGAACGTCTCCAGCGTCGTCCCCGAGGCGCGCGGGATCGTCCGGGACGCCGCGAACGCGTACCTTCGTCACACCCGACCGTGGTTCGTGGGCCTTGTGGCCCACGGCTCGGCCGTTAAGGGAGACTTCGTTCCGAACTGTAGTGATGTAGACCTCCACCTCTATCTGGAAGATGCGGCTCTTATAGAAGGGAAGCTCCCCCTTTCGACCGTGACCGCGATCCAGCGAGACTTGTCTGGAATCGACCCGGCCCCGTTTCGCTACGTTCAGGGCCACGCTCTTCCCGTATCGGACGACCACTTAGCCGGACTTGTCCCCGGCGCATACGCCGTGGTTGCAGGCTCGGCGCCCGTGCGGGAGGCCACCGGGGAGGAGTTGCGAAAGGAGGCGTGGGCCGCTTTAACGGGGCTGGATACCTACCCCGATTTCCTGGCGAACGGCCTGCTCGAATCCGGCGGAGCGAGGTTGTCTTCGAACGTCCGGCTGCTTTGCACCAAGGTCTGGCCCGTCCTCAGCCACTTGCTAATTGTGCGCGGAGTGGACCCGTTGGCGGCCTGGAACCTCCCCAAAAGCCAGGCCATCGATCTGCTCCCAGAAACAGAACCGGCCGGTCGAGCAATACGCGAATTTCGCGCGGCCGTCGATGGATATTACCCGGAGGAGGGATCAGCAGAAGGCGCGCTCGCGGTGATCGACAAGGGCGTTCTGTTCCTCCACGCTGCCCGGATCGTCGACGCGTCGAGATAGATCCTAGAAAGCCTCGGGAAAGGATCGGGCCGTCGGGCGTCGAGGGCCGTCAGGTCCAGCCGGCGCAGGCGTTCGGGGTCGGCGAGGATGTAGATCTCGACGACCTTGCGGCGCGCAACCGTGAAGCCCAAAACCGCGAGCGGTTCTCCTTCCCGAGCCGTGACGACTCCCGCGGCCCCGTTGACGAGGACCGGCCGAGAGAAGAAGGCGACGCGCGAGAAGGTGAGCGCCTGCCCGGCCACGTCGCGTGCCCCCCGGACGACCCTCGACATGCCCGCGGGCGTCGCGCCGTAGTCGGCCCGGAGGACGACGTCCGGGTCGAGCACCGCGAGGAGCGCGTCGAAGTCTCCGTCGCGCGCGGCGGCGAGGAAGGCGGCGACCACCTCCCGTTGGCTTGCGAGGTCGGCGTCGGGGACGGCGGATGACCCGCGCACCCGGCGGCCCGGCTCGCCAACTGGCGCGCGGCGACCGGCGAGCGGCCGACGATCGGGGAGATCTCGTCGAAGGGCAGGGCGAACATGTCGTGCAGCACGAAGGCGAGCCGCTCGGCGGGGGTGAGCTTTTCGAGCACCACGAGCAGCGCGAGGCCGACGGAATCGGCCAGGAACGCCTCGTGCTCGGGGTCGGCCCCGTCCGCGCGGTCCACGATCGGGTCGGGTACGTGCGCGTCCAGGGGCCCCTGCCGCGATTTACGCGAGCGCAGCACGTTCAGGCACACCCCCGCCACGACCGTCGTCAGCCACCCGCCGGGGTTCTCGATCTCGCCGGTCTTCGAGCGGGAAAAGCGGAGCCAGGCCTCCTGGACAGCGTCGTCGGCCTCGCCCAACGAACCGAGCATCCGGTAAGCCACCGCCCGTAGGCGGGGACGATGCTCCTCGAAGCTCCGGGCCAGCCGGTCGCACTCGTCCATCGGTCACGCTCCTCCGTCGCGTCG
The DNA here is from genome assembly GCA_964250345.1 of uncultured Rubrobacteraceae bacterium. Taxonomy (GTDB): domain Bacteria; phylum Actinomycetota; class Rubrobacteria; order Rubrobacterales; family Rubrobacteraceae; genus Rubrobacter_D. The sequence continues at coordinate 10,445 of CAXUFZ010000027.1, read as the reverse complement.
GGTCGTTGTAGTAATGATCGACGAGACCCGGCCGAGGTGACGCGGAGGTCGGCCTAGCGTGGAACGCAAACGGCCCGGCAACGAGAGTTCAGGAGGAAACCGACTATGCAGACACAGACAATGCAGGCGCGCATGGGGAATCCGGCTGTGGTCGTGCCCGACGCCATGCAGGCCCTGATGTCCCTGGGGACGGCCGTGAAGAACGGTGGCGTGACGTCGCGGACGTTGTACCTCGTCTACCTGCGCCAGCCAGATCAACGGCTGCAGCTTCTGCGTGGACATGCACGCCCGCGACGCCAGGAAGGCCGGCGAGACGGACGAACGCCTCTTCGCGGTGGCCGCCTGGCGCGAGGCGCCGTACTTCACCGACGCCGAACGCGCCGCGCTGGCGCTCGCCGAGGCGGTCGCCCGGCTCAACGACCGGGCCGACGCGGTCCCCGAGGAGGTCTGGAACGAGGCGCCGGTCTCCCGCCCCCCGTGCCGTGGCCGCCCGTTACCTGCTCGAATCTGCCTCCCGGAAGGGCTCGGCCTCTCCCCGGGGCGAGGCGCCCCCCGCCATGGTCGGCTCCGCTTCGGCTTCGGCCTCTTCCTGGGGGATCGCGCCGCCGGAGATGGCGGCGACGCCGTTCTCTAGGGAAGAGATCTCACCCGCCATGCTAGACCAGACGCCGACGGAGAAGCCCTCGTCGACGGGCTCTCCTATCTTCTGCGCGTAAGCGACCTCGTCGCCCTCGGAGACGAGCGGGGTGGCCGGCTTCAGCAGGCCGCCGCCCAACGGCAGGTTGACGCCCGATACTTTGCCGACCAGCGAGACGATGCCTTTCTCGGGGGGATCCGTCTCGATGCTGGCGTACTCCTTGCCCTGCCGCCCCAGCGGGATCAGGAAGAGCGCGTTGGTCATCCGCCGCACGTAGGCGTCGCCCGTCCCCAGCTCCTCGATGCTCACGTCGTGCAGGTAAGGCCCGCCGTCCATCACCGAGAGGTGGCCGGAGCTCTCGACGTCGACCCCGGCCAATCGCAGCACCTCTACCACCGAGGCCCCTACGGGACATTCGAAGACTTTTATGTCGAGGTCAGGGCCGTAGACGGAGAAGAATTTCGTCGTGAGGGGCTCGCCCAGAAAGAGCGCCTTGTAGACGTTGAGCAGGGTCTCCGTGTTGTTGACGACCTTGCCGACGTCCGGCGGCATCCCCGGACGCCTCGTGCCGTCGGGGTTGTCCACGAACCGGGGGACCCTGGTCTCCGTCGCGTGCTTGACGAGCGTCTTCTCTTCGCCGAGGGCGTAGGTGTTCGGGACGTAGCGCACGTCGAAGACGCCGTCGCTGGCGTGCTCGGCGTAGGGAGAGAACCACTCGCGGTCCTTCTCGTGGACGCCGAGGGAGACCTGCTCGAACTCGAAGATGGACTTCATGGCCTCGAAGACCTGGAGGAACTCTTCCAGGTACTCGCTATGCAGGAGTTTGTCGCCCCAGTAGCCGGGTTCGCTTTCGGTGGCGTTGACGATCAGGTGCGGTTGGGGCCTCTTGTACTTGAAGTACGTCGGGAACCCGCCGCCGCCCGCGCCGACGATGCCGGCCTGGCGCATGATCTCGACGGCCCCGTCCCCGCCCAAGGCCTTTACCTCTTCGAGGCTCCGCCGCTTCATCTCGACCATGCTCCTCCGCCCCTGACGAATCGTTCTACGGGTTGACCTCGACGCCCGGCGCCGTGTCCGAGTAGTCGAACCCGGCGGCCCTGGCGACGTAGAGTTGCATGTCCTCCGGGACCTCGTCGCCGGGGTAGATGGCCTCGACCGGACACTCGGGCATGCACATCGAGCAGTCGATGCACTCGGCCGGGTTGATCACGAAATGCTCCCCGGCGTCGTAGATACAGTCCACCGGACAAGCCGCCACGCAAGCCGTGTTCTTCGTGCCGACACACGCTTCGGTGATAACGTAGGCCAAACCAACGCCCCTTCTCTGGTCCCACAGTCCCTGAAAAGCAGTCTAGCGAACGCGGAATTCTTGTCAACAGAGCGGAGGGACGTTCGACGGACGATGCCGGCCGTGTTCTTCTGGGCCGTTTTGATGCCGGCAACGGGCCATTAATCGCGGTTTGCTACCATTAGTGCCTCCTTGAAAGTTCTCTGTCACACGAGTATATTTCGGGCAGATAGCGGGTAGAAGGGATCGGTTTGGGGTTGGCTCTTTTGCAGCAGGGGTCGTCGTACGGGATGCTCTATCTGTACGTGGGGATCTTTATGCTGTTGATCTCGGGTTTCATAGCCAGCGTGCTGGTCATCGCGCGCCTCATCTCCCCGAGCCGAAGCTCGCAGACGAAAGCCCAGATCTACGAGACCGGCGAGGCCACGGTGAACGACCCGTGGCGGCCCTTCCCGGTGCGCTACTACGTCTTCGCGCTCCTGTTTCTTATCTTCGACGTCGAGGCGGCCTTCCTGTACCCGTGGGCGGTCGTCTACGAAGACCTCGGTCTGTACGGGTTCGTGGAGATGACGATTTTTGTCTTGATCCTGGGCGTGGGTCTTGCCTACGCCTGGAAGAAGGGGGCCCTTAAATGGGTGTAATGCAGAAGTTCAACGAGCCGAACCTGATCACGACCAGTTCGGACAAACTGTTCAACTGGGCCCGCAAGAACTCGTTGTGGCCCCTGCAGTTCGGCCTCGCGTGCTGCGCGATAGAGATGATGAGCACGGGCATGGCCCACAACGACCTCGACCGCTTCGGGGCCGGGTTCTTCAGCGCCTCCCCGCGGCAGGCCGACGTCATGATTGTCTCCGGCACCGTCTCCACCAAGATGGCCGAGCGCATGACGCGTCTCTACGAGCAGATGCCGGAGCCCAAATGGGTCATCGCGATGGGCGCCTGCGCCATCTCCGGCGGTCCTTTTCTCGACGGCTACTCCGTGTTGATGGGCGCGGACAGGGTCATACCTGTGGACGTCTACGTTCCGGGGTGTCCACCGCGTCCAGAAGCGCTCATCTTCGGCATCATGACGTTGCAGAAGAAGATCGAGCGCGACCAGCAGGTCGGCATAGACAAGCCCCGCCCGGCCCTGGTGAACGAGGACGGCAGCATCAACGAGTACCTCCCCGAGCGCGAGTACGCGGGCATCAGCGAGGGCAAGGCGCCGCGCCTCGAAGGCATCAGGCCGCTCCAGCGCACCTACGTCTTCGAGCGCGAGGGTATGCCGCCCGAGTCCCAGACGGACGTCGGCTGGGTCCCGCCCGAGGTCAAGAAGAAGCTCAAGGAAGAGGAGCGGGCCCGCAAGGCCGCTGAGAAAGAGGCGGCCGAGAAGGTGAAGGCCGAGCAGGAGACGTCCGCCAACGGCAACGCCGAATCCGACGAGGAGCAGGCCTAGTGGCCGTCGCGATGCCGGAGGGCAGCCTGGAGGACCGGCTCAAGCGGTACCTCGACGGGCTCTCGAACCGGCACGGGCTTCAGGAGTCCGGGATCGCGGGCAGCGCGGTCCGGGTCTGGATCGCTCCGGGGAACTTGCAGGCGGTCCTGACGACGGCCAAGGAGACGCTCGGGATTCTGCACCTGTCGTTCATCACGGTGGTCGACCGGATCGGCTCTTTCGAGCTGACGTACGAGTTGATGGATTTCCGCGGTGGTCGGGTGACGGTGAAGACCATCATCGAGGGTGAGGAGCCGGTGATCGGGACGGCCACCGGGATCTACCCGACGGCCAACTGGCACGAGCGGGAAGCCTTCGACATGTTCGGCGTCGCGTTCGCGGGACACCCGGACCTCAGGCGGCTCTACATGTGGCAGGACCACTTCGACCACCACCCGTTGCTCAAGAGCTTCGAGATCACCACCAGGCGCACCTTCGAGGGACTGAGGTAGAGGATGCTTAGCGAGGAACGCCGCGTACAGCAGGAGAGCGCCCTCTCCGAGCCGCCCACGGGCAGGCTCGCCAACCCGGACGTCAGGGACGAGTTCGGGCTGGAGACGATGGACATGAACATGGGCCCGCAGCACCCGGCGATGCACGGCCTGCTCCGGCTCATCCTGGAGCTCGACGGCGAGACCGTCGTCCGGTGCGACCCCGTCATGGGCTACCTGCACCGCTGCCAGGAGAAGATCGCCGAGAACCGCATGTACCCGGCCATCATCCCGTTGACGGACAGACTCGACTACTTCGCCAACATGCACAACGAGCACGGCTACGTCCTGGCCGTCGAGGACCTGCTGGACGTCGAGATACCGCCGCGGGCGGAGTACATCCGGGTGCTCATGTGCGAGCTCATGCGGCTGGCGAGCCACATCCCGTCCCTCGGCTTCCTGATGCTGGAGCTCGGGGCGTTCACCCCGATCCTGTACGCCTTCCGCGAGCGGGAGCGTATACAGACCATCTTCGAGGCCGTGACCGGCGCGCGGATGATGTTCCACTACATCAGGATCGGCGGGGTCAAGGCCGACCTTCCGCCGGACATACCGCAGAAGATCTGGGACTACCTCGAAGGCCTGGAGTCGCGGTTCCAGAGGGACTTCGTCGACCTGATCTCGGGCAACGAGATCTTTATCTCCCGCACCCGCAACGTCGGCAAGATGACGCCCGAAAAGGCGGTCGAGATGGGCCTGACGGGCCCGCCCCTCCGCTGCACCGGCGTCGACTTCGACATCCGCCGCGACTACCCCTACAGCATCTACCCCGAGTTGGAGTTCGACGTCATCACCGACACGGCGGGCGACGTCGAGGCCTCGTATCGGGTCCGCATCGCGGAGTGTCTGCAGAGCATCCGGCTCATCAAGCAGTGCCTGGAGAAGATGCCCGAGGGCGCCGTGATGGGCGACCTCGGCCGGAGGCTGCGGCCCAAGGAGGGCGACGGGTTCGGGCGGGTCGAGAGCCCGCGCGGCGAGTACGCCGTCCACGTCGTCTCGGACGGCTCGGACACGCCTTACCGGGTCCACTACCGGGACCCGAGCTTCTGCAACATGCAATTGTTGCAGGAGGTCATACCGGGGCATTATCTGCCTGACATCATGCCGATCATGGGCCTCGTCGATCCCGTATCCGGCGGGTGGGACAAGTAGTGCAGACGGTCCTCAACGTGCTGGAGATGGAGCCGATCCGGCTCTTTATCTCCTTCGGGTTGGTGCTGTTCCTGGTGCTGAACCTCGCGGCCGTCCTGACGATGGCCGAGCGCAAGGTGTCGGGGTACATCCACCTTCGCTACGGGCCGAACCGGGTGGGGCCGCGCGGGCTCCTGCAGCCGATGGCGGACGTTTTCAAGCTGTTCACGAAAGAGAACGTGTCGCCGGGACGCGCGGATATGTGGGTCTTTCTCGGCGCGCCGATAGCGATGTTCTTACCGGCGGCGCTGGTGTGGCTCGTGATCCCGTTCTCGCCCGACGCCGTGGTGGCAAACCTGAACGTTGCGATCCTGTTCTTCGTCGGGGTCACGTCCATAGGCGCCCTCGGCGTGGTGATGGCGGGGTACGGGAGCCGTTCGACGTTCTCGTTGCTCGGGGCTTTGCGGGGGGCGGCGCAGATGATCTCTTACGAGGTGCCCCTGATCCTGAGCCTCCTCGGCGTCGTGATGTTGACCGGGAGCCTGTCGCTCGTTGACGTGGTGAACGCGCAGGGGAGCGCGTTCTGGACGTGGTACTTTCTGTCGCAGTTTCCGATGTTCATAATTTTCTACATCTCGGGGCTCGCCGAGGTGAAGCGGGTCCCGTTCGACCTTCCAGAAGGGGAGAGCGAGATCGTCGGCGGCTTCATGGTCGAGTACTCGGGGATGACGTGGGCGCTTATTCAGGCGGCCGAGTTTGCTTCGATGGGGCTCATGTCGGCGATAAACGTCACGTTGTTTCTTGGTGGCTGGCAGCCGCCGCTGCCTTTCCTGGATCTCGGGCCGTTCAACTGGTTCTGGTTCGGGCTCAAGACCGCTTTGATCATGTTTACGTTTCAGTGGATCCGGTGGAGCGTGCCGCGACTTCGGATGGACCAGCTAATGGACCTCGGGTGGAAGGTATTGGTACCCATCTGCCTGATCTGGCTGTTCGTCACGGCCGGCGCGATGCTCGTGATCCCGGGTTAGACGGAGAGGATTTTTATGCCGCAGGTAGGACAGGGGATATTGAAGGGGATGGGGATCACCCTCAAGCACCTCTTCGCCAACAAGATCACGCGCCAGTACCCAGAGTACAAGCGCGACCTCCCGGAGCGCAGCCGCGGGATGCTGACCGTGGACATGGACCGCTGCATCGCGTGCCTCCAGTGCATGAGGATTTGCCCGGACCACTGCATCTCCATCGAGCAGGTCAAGCGCGACGCCGACGGCTCGGGCAAGCCCAAGCCCTACGCGGTCGGCTTCGTCATCGACGATTCGCGCTGCATGTACTGCTCCCTCTGCGTCGAGGTCTGCCCGGTCAACTGCATCTACCACACCGAGGAGTTCGAGGCCCAGGCGTACAACCGCCTGGAGCTCGCCCGACAGTTCGGCGAGCGGCCCGTGGACCCGACGATAGACCCCAAACCGGCCGTCAAGAAGAAGCCGAAGAGCGCCGCCGCCAAAGACGCGAAGAAGGCCGCCACGAAGGTCCCGAAGAAGGAAGAAGCGGCTTGACCATCGCGTTCGCTTTCCTGGCGGGGATGTCGCTCGTCTCCGCGCTCGGGGTGGTCCTGAGCCGGAACGTGGTGCACTCGGCGCTGTTCATGTCCGGGTCGTTCCTCGGGATCGCCGGATTCTTCGTGCTGCTGAACGCGCCGGCACTGGCGGCGTTTCAGGTCCTCATCTACGTGGGGGCCGTCACGGTGGTTATTCTGTTCGGGATCATGTTCACCCAGAGGCCGCAGGTGCGGCGCTACCGCTCGATCATCAACCGCCAGTTCTGGGCGGGCCTGTGCGTGGCGGCGGGCGTCGGTGCTTTTCTCTCTTACGTCCTCGCCATCGAGGACTGGGACTCGGCCCAGGCCGGGAACGGCCCGCGCGACGTGGCCCAGATGGGCCGCGACCTGCTCGGCGTCAGTCCCGGCTCCGAGGTTTTCTCGTTGCTCTTTGAGGTCGCTTCGGTGCTGCTGCTGGTCGCGGTGGTCGCGGCCATCGTGGTCAGCCGGCGCAAGGTCGGCGAGGGCGTTGACCGGGGGATGGAGTAGTGCCGGCGCAGGCCCAGGCGTTTCTCGACGCGCTCGTTGGGGCGCCGCCGCTGGAGGGGTATCTCATCGTCGGGGCGATCCTGTTCGCCATCGGGGCGTGGGGGGCGCTGGTGCGGCGCAACGCGGTCGTCATCTTCATGTGCGTCGAGTTGATGATAAACGGCGTGAACCTCACGCTGGTCGCCTTCGCCGACCATCTGCCGAACGCGGGGGGGCTTGGGGTAAGTTACGCGGTGCTGGTCATCGCGATAGCGGCGGCGGAGATCGCGGTGGGACTTGCTATAGTGCTGGCCGTGTTCCGGTCGAGGCGGACCGTGAACGTGGACGAAGTCACCTCGATGCGGGGTTAGAAAGGTGACCGGGTAGTGGACACGGTCGGCCAACAGCTAATAATCACGGCGATACCCGCGCTGCCGGCGCTGGTCTTTTTGGTGCTGGCGCTCTTCGGGCGGCTGCTCGGGGAGAACGCCCAGTACGTTGCGATCCTCGGGGTGACGATCTCGCTCGTCTTCTCCGGCTTCGCGCTCGCGTGGGTGGCGGGCTGGCTCCCCGGCGACGGGGACGGCTCGCCGATACAGTTCGCCCGCAACTGGATCGACCTGGGCGAGGGCGGGTCCTTCTCGATGGGCGTCTACATAGACGGTTTGGCGGCCGTGATGCTCGTCGTGGTGTGTTTCGTGAGCCTCATGATCCAGCTCTACTCCGGCGCCTTTATGGAGGGCGACCGACGCTTCGCCTGGTTCTACGCCGTCCTGAACCTCTTCACCGCCTCGATGCTCGGGCTAGTCCTCGCGCCGAACTTTATCCAGCTCTACGTCTTCTGGGAGCTCGTCGGCGTCTGCTCCTACCTGCTCGTCGGCCACTGGTTCGAGAAGCCCTCCGCCCGCGCCGCGGCGCAGAAGGCTTTTCTGGTGACAAGGATCGGGGACGCGGCGCTGTTCATCGGCATCGCGATCTTCTGGGCCGCGACGGGCTCGACGGCCTTCGACGACATCTCGGCGGCGGCGCAGGCCGGGTTTATCGGGGGCTCGCTGCTCACGGCGGCGATAGTGCTCGTCTTCGTTGGAGCAATTGGTAAGAGCGCGCAGTTCCCGTTGCACGTGTGGTTGCCGGACGCGATGGAGGGCCCGACGCCGGTCTCGGCCCTGATCCACGCGGCCACCATGGTCGCCGCCGGCGTCTACCTGGTCGCCCGGACCTACGACATCTTCGTCCAGAGCCCGACGGCCATGCTCGTCGTCGCGTACATCGGGGGGTTCACGGCGCTGATGGCGGGGACGATGGCGCTCGTGAAGAAGGACATCAAGCGCGTCATCGCGTACTCGACGGTCTCGCAGCTCGGGTACATGATGCTGGGGCTCGGCATAGGCTCCTATACCGCCGGCATCTTCCACCTCTACAATCACGCCTTTTTCAAGGCCCTCCTGTTCCTCTGCGCCGGCAGCATCATCTACGGGATGAACTCGTACAACCTGTTCGAGATGGGGGGTCTGCGACGACGGATGCCGATCACGTTCTGGGCGATGGTGCTGGCCGGGCTCTCGCTCTCGGGCATCTTCCCGTTCGCCGGTTTCTGGTCCAAGGACGCCATCGTCGCCTCGGCTTACGAGTTGGGCGGGCACTACTACATACTGTTCGGCATGGCGCTCTTGACGGTCTTTTTGACGGCTTTCTACATCTTCCGCGCGATCTTCATGGCCTTCACCGGCGAGCCGCGCACCGAGGCGGCCCGCGAGGCGACGGAGTCGCCGGGCATCATGACCGGGCCGATGCTGATACTCGCCTTCCTCTCGATCGTCAGCGGCTGGGTCGGCATCCCGGAGGGGTTTGGTATCCCGGTACGCGACTACTTCGCCGCGTTCGTTCGGCCGAGCGATTTCGCGACGGAGACGCTCCAGATCGAGGAGCACGCCTTCAGCTTCGTTCTAGGGGGCGTCTCGGTCCTCGTCGCGCTTCTCGGCATCGGGATTGCCTACGCGCTCTACGTTCAGCGTCCGGAGCGGGCCGGGAGGCTCGCGAGGACGTTCGCGCCCGTCCACACCTTCCTGGATAAAGGCTGGTACTTCGACGCGCTCTACGGGGCGACGTTCGTGCGGGCCGCCAGGTGGCTCGGGAAGGCGGCCAACGGGTTCGACCGCACGGTCGTCGTCGGCGGGCTCGTCGGCGGGGCCAAGCGCGGCGCGATGGGGACGGGGGGCTTCTTGCAGCGGCTTCAGAGCGGTGGCGTGCAGAACTACGCGCTCTTTATCCTGCTGGCCGTGTTGGCGATAGGCGTCATAGTGGGGGCGCAGTACGCGTTCATGGTGGTCGCCCTGATCGCGGTCATAACCGTGGCCGCCGTCGCGGTGGGGGTGCGACTGTGATCACCACGGTCACGATCTTTATCCCCCTACTCGGCGCGATCCTGCTCTTGCTGCTGCCGGAGGAGGAGCGGCTGGTGCGCTACGCGGCCCTCGCGGTCGCCGCCATGCCGCTGCTCCTGACGCTCTACGTGTATTTCGCGTACGGGAGCGACCTCGGGGCGGCGGCGCTGACGCAGGACTTCACCTGGGTCCCGTCCCTCAACCTCGGCTACCGCGTCGGTCTCGACGGCCTGGGCTTCGGGATGTTCTTCCTCACGACGCTGTTGACGCTCATAGCCATCCTCGCCTCGTGGGACATCCGGGAGAACCTCAAGCAGTACTTCGCGATCCTGCTCATCGCCGAGGTCGGGATGCTCGGGGTGTTCGCGGCGCAGGACCTCATACTCTTCTACATCTTTTTCGAGATCACCCTGATCCCGATGTACCTCCTCGTGGGTATCTGGGGCGACGAGAACCGGCGGGCCGCTGCCATACAGTTCTTCGTCTACACCTTCCTCGGCTCGACGGTGATGCTCGCCGGCTTCCTGGCCTTCGGCATCCTGGCCGGCACCTACTCGATGGAAGCCCTGACCGCCGGCGGCGGGCTCGGACGCCCGGCGCAGATAGCGGTGGCCGCGCCGATACTTTTCGGCCTGCTGATCAAGGTCCCGGCGGTTCCGCTGCACGGCTGGCTGCTCGACGTCTACATCTCAAGCCCGATCTCGACGAACGTCGTCCTCTCGGGCATCCTCCCGAAGCTCGGGACCTACGGCCTTATAAAGGTCGCCATCCCGTTGTTACCGGAAGGCGTGCAGCCGTTCCTGCCGTACCTGGCGGCGTTCGGGGTCATCAACATAATCTACGGCGCCTTCGTCGCGTTCCTGCAGCCTGACCTGAAGGCGCTCGTCGCCTACTCCTCGATCGGCACCTTGGGCTTTATCCTGCTCGGCACGGCCTCGGGGAACGCGGTCGGCCTGAACGGCGCGGTCTTCCAGC
>CAXUFZ010000026.1:0-19775 GCA_964250345.1 uncultured Rubrobacteraceae bacterium | reverse complement strand
CCCGGCGGGCCCGGCGGTCCCGCCGACGGTCGCCGGGGGGCGGGCGGGGGGGGGGGCTGGGGTGGGGCCGGCGGTGGTGCGGGAGGGGGGCGGTGCCCCAACCGCCACTACGCGGATCGTGGGTGGCGTGAGAAACCGCGCGGCGGATTACAGCGCGTCCGGCGGGACGCGGAGAGGTCTGGCCGGCTCATCTTCACCGAGCCGAAGAACGCCAGCCGCCGGGCCGTGGGTTTGCCCCAGAGGGCCGTCAGCGCCTCAGATCGCATAAAGAGCGCCGCGCAGTGGAGGAAGGCTATGGACGGACGCCCGATGGCGGGAGATAGACCTTGTGTTCGCCAACCTCGCGGGCGGTCTCGTCGAGGCGCAGAAGGTCGTCAACAGGTACTTCGAGCCGCTGCTTGCGCGGACCGGGTTCCCCCTATTCGATTCCGTGATTTTCAGCGTACCTGCCTGTCTTTGCTGGTCCAACGTAGCGACCCGAGATCTCCAAGTGCTTGCCGGGCACGCCACGGCAGTGCTCATGCTACAGAGGTACACACTATGACGACGCGCGTCCGCTTGGCGCACCCTGGATGCGATGGACGACATTCTCCGCTCGCCGTAAAGTTGCGCCCGTTTACTGACGACAACTCCTGTTACAGTTCCCGTGATTTGAGAAGGGTCGGTGCGTAGACATTTCGATGGGTAGTGAACAAGGCACAAAGCAGATGCAATTCGAGAAGACGTTATCTGAACTCGAACGCGAGTTCGAGACGATCGTAGGACTAGCTCCTCAGTACGATGACGATTTCCGCCAAGAAGCTCTGGCTTTAGCGCAGCATTTGTCTGAGCGCGCAATACTGCCGCTCCGGATTCGCCGTCGCCGCTTCCTGGCTCACGTGAACCGCAAATTCAGAGTGAATGCGGGAGGCCTGCAGCGCTTCTACGCGCGGGGAGCCCAACATGGATTCACCTTCAACTACCACGAGAAAAACGAAATTCAGTACGCTTTCGACAGCTCGTCGACCGAAGTGCTCGGAACTGTCCTTGCTCGGGCTATCCCGCAGGTCGACGTCAGGTCCCTCTTACTGGACGCGTTTGACCCCAAGCCACCGTCGCACACTGTGGAGGTTCTGCAGTCGGAGTGCGAACAACCGAGCCGGCTACGCCGTCCGAGGGGCGAACGGGACATCTCGCGAGAGATCCTGCAGGCTCAGTTCGCGGCTTTCCTGTTCTGCAGCCTTGAGCCGCGAGAAATGCACCATTACTTCGATCCGTTGTACAGTGACAAAGCTTATAGCGAATCCTTTTGGGAGGAACTGCACGCGAGATCTCGTCATCTATTCGACCGCGACCACGCTCTTTACGCCGCACGTATAGACAACAAACTTCTCGGCACGCCGGCAGACTACATGGATGCCCGCAACCGTTTGTGCGCCTGGGTTGCAGAGGCTTACGATAAGCTGAACAACTACTCGTATTTGGCACTGCTAATCGAGCCGATCCGCATCGAAGGGCGAACGGTTCAGTGGGAGCTCGCCGCAGATGCGACGCTGTTTGGAGAGAAGCATCGCGAGATCCCGCTTCGCAAGGCATACTTCAAATGGAAGGACGTCCTGCAAGAGACCGTCTCGTACATTCCCGGTCTTGACGCGGAGGGCGCCCGCTTCGACCTAGTAAATGAAGGGTTCACGTACCGAGATTGCTTCGTGCTGGCACCTGAGCCGGACTCTTTCCATGAGAGTTCCCGTCTACTATTGCTGCTACAGAAGAATGAGCGCGACGAGACGCTGGTTCCCTGCCCTGCGTGTCGGACCCATAACGTTCAGGGCAACTCCTACCCGTCACTGGGCGTCAGAAGTTGGGAGTGCAAGAATCTACTTTGCCCTGATCGCAGCAAGTACAACCGGGGCAAGCGCTACTCCTTCAAGGGTTTGCTAATGCAGCAAGCCATCGATGACGAGAACAACGAAATATCTGCCGAGTCCGTACGCGCCTGGGTTCGTGACGTTCATACCGGCCGCGCGCACTCTGAAGTGCTAGACATGCTGGTGCGGCACTACTCGCTCCACGCCGACAACGTTCATGTGTTCAATTGGTCCCTTCAATCGACCACGTTAGCGGGACGCCGAATAACTCAACACGAGTCTATCGACTCGCACAGGGTTGACCGTGTTCAAGATTTCTACGAAGGACCGTTTTTCGCGCGCTACCTCGTGGAGCGTCAGCAGAAAGTTCTCGAAGAACCTAAGCGTATGGGAGACGACGAGTTCACAGTGCTATGTGGAGACGCGCGCGCTGCGCTTCGCGCTTATTCGCAGAATAGCTTCGACGGAGCGGTGACGTCTCCCCCATACTATAATGCGCGTAACTATTCGCACTGGGGCAACATCTACTGTTACCTTAACGATATGTTCGACATCGCGACAGAGGTTCACCGTAGTCTCAAGCCGGGATCGATTTACCTGTACAACATCTTCGACTATTTCGACAACGAGCGAAGCGTCGTCTTTTCGGACATGGGCAAGAAGAGGATGATCCTCAGCGCGTACACTGTCGACATGTTCCGTCGAATCGGTTTCGAGTGCCTTGGAAACATAGCATGGGACAAGGGAGACATCGAGGGAAAACGGGGGTTCAACGCAGGTAACTTCTCGCCCTACTACCAGTCGCCGTTCAATTGTTGGGAGCACATCCTGGTCTTCCGGAAGCCGTCGACCAACAACGTGGAAGCAGGTACCAGTTTCCAGTTCCCCGCTGTGCTCAGGGCGCGGCCAGTAATCAAGATGGTACGCGGTAAGAACACGCACGGTCACACAGCCCCTTTCCCCGACGCCCTTCCTGCGCTGCTCACATCTCAGCTCCCGAAAGAGGCACAGATACTCGATCCTTTCGCCGGCAGTCTTACAACGGGTCGTGTTGCCGAACGAGATGGACTTAAATCGGTGTGCGTCGAGCAGCACGAAGATTACTGCCGCCTAGGACTAACGATGCGCGAGATCGAACGCGAAGAGCGCACCGCCAACGGGCTACAAGAGCTTCTATTTTAGATCGTCATTTGACGGAGATGCTGCCGACGAGCGCATGCGGTGCGCCTTCATAGTCACATAGCTTCGCTCGCTTCGATCCGCTCTGGAGATCCTTGGAGCAGGTTTTGCCCGTTCCTGTTGACACGGCTGCGTGGATCGCGCTGTCTCCCTCTACAATCGCATGTGCGACGAGATGCATGTCACGAGGGGGCAGCGGCCCGATGAGTACCTCTTCGAGATCCCCGTCGCTGCGTTTTGGGGCCGAGTACGTCACGGATAAAGCCTGCGGTGGCTGGTCGCTCCCTTTGAAGTAGTGGGAAAACGGCAAATCTCCTACCTGCAGGCGAAATGCCGTCACTCGGTGATCTGCATCTCGCGGCTCAGCGGCTATCAAACATAGATCTTCCTTCGGCAGCACATCCTCGTAAAGTACCGCTGCACCCCTAACCTCGTCTTCAGGCCATGCCCTGGTGATGGCGCCGTCCTCGGGCCATAACAAGATGGAGCATGGACGCGTACCATCGTCGATCTTGTAGTCGACATCCGCAGCGTGCTGAAGCCAGTGCGACATAGCCCACCCCTCTGCCATGCGTACATCCGCCATGGTCATTCCGTAAAGACGGCACATCCGTATATAGTCGCGCAAGGTTCTAGGCTGGAACGAGACCAACAGCCACATTAGAGCGGACTCCGCAGTTTGGTAGGTGACGCCTCCGTAACGACGGTGCGAGGGACGCCGGATGACGTTGCATCTGCGGCAACGAATTCCGAGATTATCTAGACGATCCGCGACGAAAGCAAGCTGCTTGCGAAGCTCCTGCGGACTCAGATCCTCCTCGAGCACCGCGGCGGCCTCGGCCGCGAGCTCCCGAATAAACTCCTCCGAAACCTTATCCCGATCCTCGTTTCGGATTAGTTCGCCTTCGATAGCGTCTACGATAATGTGCTGTCGGTGCTCAGGTGTTGTGCCTCGGGCCTCTGCCAACTCTACGCCAGCTCGTTGAATAGTTTCCTTAGGTACGATGTGGTCGACTTGATGCTCTACCCGAGTGCCGCAGCTAATGCAAGTACCGTCCTGTCTGTAGAACCAGTCCATCACCGCTCTCATGGTGTTGCCCTTGCCATAGCGCCGCTGGAACCCTTCGGAGGATGCGAGGCTCGTGCCGACTTGGGATGGATTCATCTGACCTAGAGTCAGAGTGGTGACGTCCTTCCAAGTGACGAGGCGCTGCTCGACCAAGCGTTCCATAAGATCGCGCCAATCTCCCTCAGCCCAGTTCTCGTCCTCATACTGAAAATCTTTGGTCAATCTGAGTCCCTCGGATTCGCCAAGCTCTCGGCTTCGCGTAACAGTTCCGAGGCGGTACAGTTCAACGCATCGCAGATTGCTTGGAGGTTCCGCAGGGAGAGATTCCTCTCGCCTCGTTCTACGGAGCCAATATACGTTCGATGAAGTCCAGACTCGGCGGCTAGCGCCTCTTGTGATAGGCCTGCGGCTTCGCGCCGCTGCCGAACAGCCCTACCCACCGCGCGTTGGATACTGTCCAAGTCCACCATCGGATTCCACAATAATGATGACTTTTCGTCGACAGACTCCAAGTAGCAGGCGGTAATACTTTCCGCTACGATTACCGTGTAAAGTTTTCGTTGATGGTTAGTGTAGTTGTCGATCGGGACGAGTTAAGGGCATCATGCTAAGAACAGAGAATAAGCCTACGATCGTAGAATGCGAGAACGGACACCAGTTTACGGCATCGGTGCCGCATGGGGCCATAGAGAGCGATGAACGGGGCAGGCCTGCTCGTAAAGTCTGCGAAGCATGGCCGTCGCAACGCTGGGAACGAGAAGGATCGTCGCGATCCTTGGTTCTCGGTGGCACCGGGGTCCCGCGCGTGGCATGCTTTCGCGTCCGAGGCACCGTACCGGAAAGGGGACGAGGGCATGGACGAAATCGGCCGTTGGCCGTGATCGAGGCATCGTCTTTGGGGCCTTTCGAGGTTCGGGGCTACCTTCCCGGGGACCTGGGTTTCCTGTGGGACATGCTCTACGAGGCGGCCGTCTGGCGACCCGACGCCCCACGGCCGCCGCGCGCGGAAGCCCTATCCGATCCCGCCCTCGCCCGCTACCTGGAGGGCTTCGGCCGACCGGGCGACGCGGCCGTGGTGGCGGTGGACCCGGGGAGTGGAGCGAGGATCGGGGCCGCCTGGTACCGTCACATGACCGAGGAGGAACCCGGCTACGGGTTCGTCGACCCTGGGGTGCCCGAGCCGAGCATCGGCGTCGCGGTCCCGGCTCGGGGCCGCGGTGTCGGGGGCGGCCTGCTTGCTGCGCTGCTCGGGAGGGCTGAGGACGACGGCTTCGGCGCCCTCAGCCTGAGCGTCGAGGACGGCAACCCGGCACTCCGGCTCTACGAGCGGAGCGGCTTCCGAAAGCTGTTCCGCATCGAGAACGGCTGGACCATGAAGGCGGAGCTCGCCGAGCGGCCCTTTTAACCGCGGGCGCGTCCCAGGGCGGTCAGCCCCAGGCGTCGCCGTAGGCGAAGAGCACTTCCTGCAGCATCCCCGGGCGCGGCGGCCTCCTGGGCGCGTAGTCTTCCAGCCTGAGGGCCTTGAGCCAGCCGTCTTCGCCGAGGGCCTCGGCCAGGCCGAAGAGCCGCATCTGGCTGGTGGCAAAGGGGGTCTCGAACAACGTCGGCCTCCTCACTTCTAACAGCCTGCCGGCGCCGCTCCCGCCTCCCGCCGCGTCGTATGCGACCTCGTAGGTCGAAAGCGGCTCGCCGACGTGCTCGACGGTCAGGGTCTTGTCCAGGAGCCACAGCTCCGCCTCCCTGCCCGCCAGGCCTTCCTCGGCGTACAGCCTCTACCGCATCAAGGTTGCGTACCCCAAACCGTCGATCAAGCGCGTGCTGCGCTCCGAGAAGAAGGCGCGCTCCAGGTCCTTGGGATGGAAACGCAGCCCGCCGACCCACGAGAGGACCTCCCCCGGGGAGTGCCTGCCGTCCTCGCGCCCCTGGTGGGCGAAGTGGGGCTGGGCGCTGTAGTCCGCCACGAACCGGTCGTGCGCCTCGACGAGTTCCGCCCGGCTTCCGGCCTTACCGAAGTGCCAGTCGGCCATGCGCTGCTGGATGCCGAAGGTCGTTTCCGAATAGTTCTGCCAGGGCCGACCCTTTTCGATCTCCTCCTTTCTCACGCCCAGTTTGGCGTATACGGCCTTCGCCCTTTTGGCGAGGAAGATGGAACCGGAGTCGGTGACGAGCGCTTTGGGGGCCCCGTAACGCTCGACCGCCCGGTAGAAGACCGAGAGGAAGGCCGAAAGGTCCTGCCTGCGCGTCACCGCGCTCGCGAGGATCCCCCGGCTGAAATTGTCCATGACCGTCACGGAGTACGCCTTGCCGGTGAGGTCCTCGTCGACCATGTCCAGGTGGCGCACGTCCACGCTCCACACCTCGTGCCGCCCGGAGGCGGCGAACGGCATCGGCTTTTTGGTCCCGTCCCCGGCCTGGGGTTTCTCGTAGCCGTACACCTCGCGGACCCGGGCGAGGAGCCTGCCGCAAGTGGCGCGGCTCAGGTCGAAGCCCATCTGCACGAGCGCGGCGTGGACGCAGAATGCCCCGAGCCCCGGATTCTGCGCCAGCTTCCGGATCGCCTCGACGGCGGCGAAGTCCGCCTTCCTCACGCCCGGCGGTCGCCCGAAGGGCCCGTCCTCGAGGCCTTCCAGGCCCCCCTCCTTCCACCTCTCCATCGTCCTGTAGACGGTCGAGTGGTGCACCCCGAGGTAGCCTGCTATGGCCTTCACGCTCCAGCCCGAGAGGCGTAGCTCCACGATCGCCGCCCGTCCCTCCCTCGGGTCTCCGTTCTCGTGGTAGGGCGGGTAGTTCCTGAGGATCTTCAGCGGCAAGGGCACCTCGTTGAGGACGCGCGCCACCGAACGGTAATCCGGCTTGCGCCCGAAGCAGGCGCGGACCACGTTGGCTATCTCGTTGAGGTTGAAGGCGGGGTACTCGGCCTTGAGGTTGACGATGAGGCGCCTGACGGCGGGCGGCAGCCTCCTGCGTTTGGCCGTCGGGGCATCGAGGAGGGACTCCATGCCCCCTTCCGCGAAGCGGTCCAGCCTCCGGTAGAGTGAGCTCTTCGACGTTCCCACCTCCTCGGCCCGCTCCGCGACGGAGGCGTCGAAGAGTACCAGCGGGCGGATCTCCTCGTAGCGTTCCTGCTCGGGCCACTCGAAAAGAGGGAGCAGGATCTCCCACTCGTGGGTCGGTCGGACGCCCTCGCGCTTTTTCGCACTCATCCCGTTCCCCCCTCCTGCGCATCGCCGCGGGGACGGAAGCATGCCACGCGTGCCGGTTTGCGGCCAGTCAGGTGGCCCTCTACAGGGTCGAGCGTGGGCCCGTAGGAGCCTGTGGGGGAGTGCGAGTAGCAGAGCCGCGCAGGATCTTACGCTAACGCCGGGCGAGTCATGGCGGTAATTCGCCGAGACCTGGAAGCGGGAATCCGTACCCGTCCGTACTCGACCACCTCGACCAAGATCAGACCCCGGCTACCGGCCTGCGCTTCCTGCGCCAGAGTAGCAGAAGCCCGAGAATACCCGCTCCGATCATCGCGGTGGCCGGTAGACCCTCGAACGCCGCGGCGTGACCCACCCCGCCCGTGAGGTAGCTGGGTTCTACCAACCGCATGTCCAAAAGGCTTGGCGAGCCGCCGAACCCGAAGACGTACTCGTAGGACCATAGGGCTGCAGCGTGGAGGGCGATGACGCCCCAAAGAGACCCTTCGTAAAGGACCCACAGGGCTGCGAATACCGCCCACAAAGAGATGTTCGCGGCCAGCACCGGCGGCCAGGGGTCGTGGAGTTGGCCGATGCCGAAGAGGGTCATGATGTGGAAGAAGTGGAAGAACGAGAAGAAGATCGAGGAGAGGAAGATGCCGGCTACGGCCCCGTAGCGGACCCCGATCGCCTGCAGCGCCCAGCCCCTGAAAAGGGCCTCTTCGATCCCGATCTGAAAGGCCCGTCCCAGGTAGGCGGCCAACAGGATCGCGGCGAAGCCGGCAAGTCCGACGGGTCCGAGGTGCATCCATCCCTCAAAGGAGAGGTGGCCGCTCGCCGCCTGCATGGCTACCCAGCCTCCGACCATCGCCAGGGCGACGAGAACACCCCGCAGGTGCTGCCCGAGGGCGGCAGAGTCGATCTTCAGACCCAGCGAGGAGAAGGGGCGTTTCTCGTAGAACCTCAGCCACGCCCACAAGAGGAGATAGGTGGGAGCGAAGTAGAGCACCTGCTGGAGGAGCAAGCCGACCGTGGAAGAAAAGAGGCCCTCGCGCATGAACAAGGACTCGAGCAGCGGAACCTGCCGTATGAGCAGTCCGACGCCGGCAAGGGGCACGAATCCTAGCAGGCTGCCCACGTCGTAGAGGGTGAGGAGGAGCAGGACCACTACGAAGATGTTGGATAACCTGCGTCCCGATTTGGCGGCGACGAAATGAGTATTGTCAGACCCTTCGGGGCCGAACGATCTCTCCATCGGTTTCTGTATCGACTTCTGCATCGCATGATCTCCTTGCTTCGGAGCTTGCCCGTCGTCACTAAAGCTAAGGCCAAACCGGTCACGCAGGCATCGGCCGGAAGTCATTCTCCGGGGTCGAAAGGTCACGTTTGGGTAATGGTTGATCGCGTATTGAGTAGCTTTGTGAGCGTGCGGTTGGGTTGTTACGGGCTTTGAGAGAGCGCGGGCGTTCTAAACCTGCCGAATGACCCTACTTCAGCAGGGCAACTTCGTATCACTCCGTATTCATAGCAGGCCCAGCCGGCGGGCTCGCGCGAGGGCGTCGGCACGATTCGCCGCGCCCAGCTTGCGGTAGGCGTTCGAGGTGTGGTTCTTGACCGTACCCAGGGCGAGGAAGAGGTCGCCCGCGATCTCCTTGTTGGACCGTCCCGAAGCAAGAAGCCTGAGCACCTCCAGCTCGCGCTCGGATAGGGGCTCATCCAGCGCATCATCGGGAGCCTCTTCCGGAGAGCCGGACAGCGACCGACCCGTCTTCTCGTCCGAAGGCTGGGGCATCTCAGGATGGTCATTGTCTCGCAGACCGTAGGCCAGAACCCCGTCATACGCCCTCGCCTCCACGTGGCCCTTTACGGCGAGATCCTCGAGCATCCGTGAGGCTTCCTCGATGGTCAGTGAAGTTCGTAGGGCGGCGGTCATGGGCGTGAGTTGGCCCCGGTCGGCGAGCGCGCCGAGGAGCTGGCGTTCTCCGACCTTTGCCCTGGACCTATCGCGATGCCTCAGCGCCATCGGCACTCCTGCTCCGAGAGCCACCAGCGAAAGCCAGCCTAGAGGACCGCTGTATGCAGCCAAAGAGATAGAGACGGTCAGGACGATCACCGCCCATCCGCCCCACTTCAACACCCTCTTGCCCCTCGAGCCCGAAGTCGCCATGGTTTCGGTGGTGCTAGACCAATTGTCTAGCTGATCCAGCTCGGGCAGGTGGTTCTCGGGTCCAAGCGTCTCTTTCATCCAGCTATCTCCTCGCCTTGAGGTGTGCGAAGTGTACCTAACGCAACTCAGTTTAGAGAAAACCTCCTTGCGACACATCGGCCGGAAGTTACATTTTGGGGTCATTTGGAGTCACGAAAGTCACGCTTCGGTCATGGTTGAGGGGTAGCATGACGCTGGCCGTTTCGGACACGACCGCAGCTCGACCGTATCGCTTCGATCCCTTTGCTAGTCGTGCATCAGCGGTCAGGAGGCGTCCGGGGCCGGGTCACCCGGTCCTTAGCGTAAGATCCTGCGCAGTCGCTACTCGTACTCCGTGGGTTCCTCTCAGCGTCGCGACGGCCATGCTTCGCAGACTTTACGAGCAGGCTTGAACGGGGCATTTTGAATTGGGTACCGGCGAAGGGTGCCACTAGCGGCATTACGTGTCCAAAGCGCGATTCGAGGCTAATTAGGCTGCAATAGAGCTCGACGAGGGATCAACCCGGGCCTTGCGCTCCCGGTTTTCGACGTCCGGGTGGCCCGCGCCGGGCGGCCATATAATCCGGGCATGCAGCGGAGCGCAAAGTCCCTGATCTACCTGACCGTCGCGTGCGCCTTCGCGGCGGCGCTCTTCGGCTTCGGCGCGAGCGTGTTCTCCTGGCAGAACGTCTACGAAGGCACGGGGCGGGAGCCCCTGATCCAGGCCACCCGTACCTTCGCCTACGTGGCCCTCGGCGTGCTGCTGGCGTTCCGCGGCGGCTGGTACGGGGTCGCCGCCGCCGTCTGCATGACCCTCGCGGCGACGACGCTTGAGTGGCTGTTGTTTCCGCTCTCCTTCGGGTGGGCGGCCCTCGGGGAGGCGAGGGGATACGCCGAGGAGTTCGGTAGGGTGTCCAGGCCCGCTCTTTCGTCTTGGATCGTCTACGACCTCTTCGCCGTCGGCATCTCCTCGGCCCTCGCCCAGGGCCTGCGCATGATGGCCCGCGTCAACCCCAGGGACGTTCGGGGCGGATAACCTCCACGGGCTCGTCCTCGTCGAAGTCCAGCAGAAAGACTTCGCCCAGGGCGTTGAAGTCGTAGCGCGAGGCCGGAAGCACGCCCTCCGCGGAGTCCTCCACCTCGACCGCCGTGACGAGCCTGCCTCGGCCCTTGCACCGCTTGCACGCGATGGGCCGCCAGCCCGCGCCGTCGTCGCCCCGGCCGTCGCAGTTGGGGCACGGGCGGAAGCCGGTGTACCGGATCTCTAGCGTCCTCATCGCACGGATACTAGCAGCGGGCGGCGGGTGTGTTATGTTGTCCGGCTTTGCTGCAGGAGACGGGGAGGTTGGCGTGAACTCGGGGACGGCGCTGGCGGTACTGGCCGGGGTGGCGATAGGGGCCCAGGTGGTGGTGAACACGCTCGCCATCCGGTTCCTCGGCGTGGGGGCCCTGGTCGGGGTCTCCGGCCTCGCCACCGCGGCGGCGGGCTTCGCGCTCGCCTACTTCTCGCACCCGGAGATGGCCGGAAGGGCGATCCTCTACGCGGCCATCTCGGGCGTCCTCGGGGGCTTCATACTCGGCGCGATCACCGTGGCCTCCGGGCGGGCCGGGCTAGCCCAGACGCTCTCGCTCGTCGTCGCGAGCCAGCTCATAGCCGGCCTGCTCATCGACCGAACGGGCCGCTTCGGACCCGCGGCGGCGGACTTCGGGCTGGTCAAGGTGCTCGGCGTGGCCCTGATCGTGGCGGGCGGCCTCCTCGTCGTTCGCGGCTAACCGGCCGCCGATTCACGTTTGGCGCACCGTATAACCAGGGCTACCGGCACCTTCTCGTGGATCGGCGCAACCTCCGCGTAACGCCCGGTCGCCCTCGGCTCCAGAAGGCGTTCGAGAACGAGGCCGGAACGCGCGAGCCCGTCGACGTAGGTGCCGAAGGTGCGATGGTACGCTCCCAGCTTGCCGCGGATGCCTTCCGGGTTGCCCCGGCGCCAGTGCCCCTCAGCGAAGTAGTCCCTGACCTCCACGCCGACGATCTCCCCGTCCTCCACAACCCACCAGGGCGAGCCGGGCGTCTGGCAGATGGGATGCACTACGGAGAACATGAACCAGCTGCCCGGACGCAGGACGCGCGACACCGCCCGCAAGGTCGCGCCCAGATCCGGAATATCCATCAGCGACATGTTGCAGACGACGCCGTCGAAGCCCGCGTCTTCCAGGGCGTCCAGCGTCCTGGCGTCATCGAGCAGGTACGAGATCCCGCGCGGTTCCTCCCGCTCGTAGCGCCGGGCCGTCTCCAACAACTTCTCGGAGACGTCCACCCCGGCGACGGAGGCTCCCCGGTCCGCCAGCCGCCGGGCGACTATCCCCTGGCCGCAGGCGAGGTCGAGCACCCGACGCCCACGAACCTCGCCCGCGAGGTCGAGCACGATAGGGATTATCCACTCGTGGAAGGGCCCGAGCGGTCCCTCTCTTACCGCTTCGTCGTACCAGCCGGCTATCCTGTCGTAGGCGGCCTTCACGAGGGCTCTACACCTCGACCTTGTAGTCCAGGCCGAGCTCGTCGGCGGGGACGCCGCGGATGCCCCAGTTGTGCTTTGGTGTTTCGAAGATGGTGATCTCGACGTCCGATGGCGGGATGGAAAGCTCGCGCTCCAGACGCTCGAAGACCAGGCGGATCAGGCTCTTCTTGGCCTCCACGGAGCGCCCCTCGAACATGCTGAACTCGATGATCGTGTACCTCTCGCTCCGCCCGGCCGGATAACGGAACTCGGAGGGTTCGAGGCCGATAAACCTGTGGAAGCGCTTGTCTTCCGGCAGGGACAGGGCCTCCACGACGCACGAATGCACCGCGTCGGAGAGGCCGTCCCTCGCCCCGTCGAGGTGCTCCTTCAAGCCGTAGAACTTGACCTGCGCCACGTCGTCCTCCCGGGGGCTACCGTGGGGCGCGTCTTGCTTCTAGCGCCAGCTTTTCTGGTACTGGATCTGCTCTTCCGTCAGCGTCTCGGGCTCGACGCCTAGGGACGCGAGCTTGTGGCGGGCGACGAGGTCGTCGATGCCGGCCGGGATGGGCTGGATGCCGCGCCCGAGGTCTTCCGCGTGGCTGGCGAGGTGGTGCGCCGCGAGCGCCTGCACGGCGAAGGTGAGGTCCATGATCTCGACCGGATGCCCGTCGGCCGCCGCGATGTTGACGAGCCGCCCGCGCGCCAGCACGTGCAACCGCCGCCCGTCGGCGAGCTCGTACTCCATAACGTTCCGGCGCACCTCCTTCGAGCCCACGGCCATCTCCTGCAGGCCCGCCAGGTCGAACTCGTGGTCGTAGTGGCCCGCGTTGGCGAGCAGCGCGCCGTCCTGCATGAGCGCGAAGTGCTCGGTGCCGAGCACCTTTATGTTGCCCGTGCCCGTGATAAACACGTCGCCCTGCTCGGCGGCTTGCAGGGAGTTCATTACCTGGTAGCCCTCGGAGTAGGCTTCGAGCAGCTTCACGGGGTCGGGCTCGCAGACGATGACGCGCGCGCCCATCCCGTCGGCGTACTTGGCGACGCCGCGGGCGACCCAGCCGAAGCCCATCACCACGACGGCCTTGCCCGAGAGGAAAAGGTTGGTGTTGGACAGGACGGCGCCGATGGTGGAGATGCCCGTGCCGTAGCGGTTGTCGAAGAGGTGCTTCATCTTCGCGTCGTTGGCCGCGAGGACCGGGAACGGCAGGACGCCCTCGCCCGTCATCGCCGTGAGCTTCATGATGCCGGTCGTCGTCTCCTCGGAGGCCCCGATGACGTTGTCCACGAGATCTGGGTGGGCGTCTATGAGGCGGCCGACGAGCTCGGCGCCGTCGTCCACGATCAGGTCGGGCCCGGTCTCAAGTGTCTGGTGGAGGTAAGTCTCGAACTCCTCGTCTGAGGGATCGTGGGTGGCGTAGACGCGAACGCCGCGTTCGGCGAGGGCGGCGCAGACGTCGTCCTGGGTGGAGAGCGGGTTCGAGCCGGAGACGGTGACGTCGGCCCCGGTGTCGGCTAGCAGGGTGGCGAGGTAGGCGGTCTTCGCCTCCAGGTGGATGGTCATGGCGATCTTCTTGCCGCGCAAGGAGCCGTCCGCCAGTTGCTCGCGGGCTATGGCGTTCAGGACCGGGGCGTGCTGGGCGACCCAGTCGATCTTGCGGTGTCCCTCCGGCGCGAGCGTCGGGTCCTTGATGACGGAACCGCCGGGCGTGCTGGACGCGTGCTGCATGTCGGTGCTCCTCCGGAGTGATCCCCGGGGCCGATCCGGAGCCGATCGGTAAGGCGCTGCCGATCCGAAGCGGGCAGCACATAGAAACTAGCAAACCGCCCCGCGCCGTTCAAGCCGGGAGGGTTCTGCGCGGGGGTGCTTTTGATTACAATGCGCCCATCGAGCCCGAGCACAGATACAAGATCAAGGCCGCCTGGATGTCCTACGTGTTTATACAGGTCATCTGGATGCTCTGCGTGCTTCTGACGCCCGTGGGGATACACTTCCACCCGACAAAGCTGTGGGCCGTGCCCTTCTGCCTCGTCACCGTCGCCAACGGCCTGCACATGATCTTCTTCCGCTTCGAGTACAACGCCGTGGTGCGCCGGGCCGCCGGCCTGATCCCCTACGCCCGCTACGTCTCCCCCGCCCAATACGACCCGCGCTACTTCGTGCCCTTCGGGAGCGCCTACGCCCTCTTCGGCGTCGTCTCCGTCGCGCTGGTCCTGACGGCCTGACCCCGCTCGACTAGAACCCCCTCCAACACCTCGGGCCTGTCGGTGATCACGGCGTCTACCCCAAGATCGAGCAAAGACCGCATCTGCCCCGGCTCGTCGATGGTCCACACGTCCACCCGCACGCCGCAACGATGCGCCGCCTCGACGAAGCGCGGCGTCACGATGGGCAGAGGCCCGTACCACACCGGCACCTGCAACGCGGCGTACGCGGGACGCGCGAGCCGCTCCAGCCGCAGCGAGCTCAAGAGCAAAAAAACCCCGATCTCGAACCGCGAAGCCCCGGTGTCGACCTCCCCGCCGGCCAGCCCCCTGAACCTCCGCACGACGGCGTGGCGAGAGGAGGCCACGAGCGCCCGGCCGCGGGCGCCGGCCTCCCTGAGTACGTCGAGCACCGCCGCCTCCGCCCCCGGCCGTTCCCTCTCCTTGATGTCTACGTTGACCGCCGCGGCGGGGAACTCTTCGAGCACCTCGGCCAGTGTGGGGACGGCAAAGCGCCCGTTCGTGTCGGCCCCCCGGAAACCGGCGTTAAGGCCCTGGATCTCCCGCAGCGTCTTCGCCGCGATGGGGCCGGAGCCGTCGGTGGTGCGGTCCACGATGGGGTCGTGCATGACCACGGGGTGGCCGTCGCGGGTGAGGTGGACGTCCAGCTCGAGCGCGCCGGCCCCCGACTCCACGGCCGCCCGGTAGGACGCCAGCGTGTTTTCGGGAAAGCGCAAGGGCGATCCTCGGTGGCCCACGTTCACGGGCCACGCGGCCCGGGCGGGACGCCTCCCGTTGCCGCGGAGCCGGATCGCGGCCAGGCACAGCAGCCCGGCCAGGGCGGCGAGGATCAGGCGTCTCTTCGGCATCGGCACAACTTAGCACACGTCCGACACGAGGCAAGCGTGGTCACGTTGACCCCGCTACGCGGTTCTCGTATACTCTGCCGGCTGCTTTGTCGGAGTGGCGGAATTGGTAGACGCGCTAGGTTGAGGGCCTAGTCCCCGTTAAGGGGGTGGGGGTTCGAGTCCCCCCTCCGACACCAGAACTGGTACACACCTTCGGCTCTCTGCACCACAGGTTGTAACCGATTATACGCCCGCACGCATACATGGGTGTATAATTCTTTTCGGACTCGCCTGTTCTCCCCATCCTCCCCGGGCGAGTCCTCCATCTTTGGGGTTCATTAGAAAAGGTGGGACGCGTATGTTGCCAGTCGATGGCAATTGGCGCACAGGCTCTGCCAATTGTCCGGGACGTCGTTCTCCCTATTACCGTCTACGTGGTGGACGTCGATCTGGCTAGAGTGAACCGCTTGGAAGCCGCAACGCTCGCATTTACTTTGCTTGAAGGCCAACCGACGACGTTCTTTGGAAGATCGGCGTTTTGCCATGTACCGTTTCCGGCTCATCTTTCCGCCTCGTCTTTTGCGTTGGTTTGCTGTTGTCGCACAGCGCCAGAGGATACTGCCATTCTTTAGGTGCCCTCCGTGCCTGACCCTTACGCGGCCGCATACTGCGCACAAAGCGGTGCGGTTCTCTGAATCAACCTCTGTGAGTCGATGGAGCCATTTACCGCCCATCCATTAATGATATGGATACTCGGCGAAAACACCTTCTCTATTCTCTTTTGTCGCCCGCTTCTCCGGCCCAGCTACGCGTCAGGCGGGTTGAGCATCTCGCAGTTGTCTCGAACGACGTCCTGTCCGGGGATGAAGCGCGCGGTGTCGACGCCGGCGCCGCAGTCCAGCACGTCTCTCGCCCCGTCGTTCGGCTGCTCGCCGTCGCTGGCGCGCACGAGGTCGTCGCCCGGTCCGCCGAACACCTCGTCGGTCCCGAGGGCGCCCCTCACCCGGTCGTTTCCCTCGCCGCCGTACACGCGGTCCTGGTTGGGCCCGCCTTTTAGGATATCGCTGCCGCCGCGGCCGACGACCACGTCGTCTCCGCCGAGGCCGTAGATGGTGTCCCTGACCTCCGAGCCGTCCAGAACGTCCGAACCGCCCGTCCCCTTGCACTCGCCGCCGTCGCAGTTACGGTCCACCGCGAACGCCGCGCCGGCGGCCAGGAGCGTGGCCGACAACACCAGGGCCAACAGCAAGACGGACCTGCGCAACTTTCTCTCCTTCGGATCGTTCGTCGCTGATTGTCCCGCGCCGGGTGCTGCCTGCGAGTCCTACCCCAGGAAGTACAGGGTCATGCCGGTCAGGGTGAAGAGGCCGACCACGATCAGGGTCAGCCGCGTCAGGTTCTTCTCCATGATGGTCGTGCCGGAGAAGGTCCCGCCCAGGCCGCCGCCGAACGTAGAGGAGAGCCCGCCGCCCTTGCCGGAGTGCAGCAGGATCATGCCGATCAGCGCGAAGCAGAAGATTACGTGGAAGAAAGCGATGGCGTAGAAAAGCATAACCCGGCTACTCTACCACACGGTTCGCGGGGGCCAAGCTACCCTTCTTCCGAGACCGCTTCCTGGGCCGCCCGGACCAGCTCGACGAACGAGTCCGCCTCCAGGCTGGCCCCGCCGACGAGGGCGCCGTCAACGTCGTCTTTCGCCATGATCTCGGCGGCGTTGTCGGGCTTGACGGACCCGCCGTAGAGGATGCGCACGGCGTCGGCGAAGGCGTCGCCCTTCTCGTCTTTGAGGAGGTTCCGGATCTGGCCGATGGCGTCTTGGGCGTCGTCGGGGGTGGCGGTGTCGCCGGTGCCGATGGCCCAGATGGGCTCGTAGGCGAAGACGATAGCCTCGCCGTCGGGGTCGCCGATCTCCTCCAGCACCCGCCGGACCTGGCCGGAGACCTTGTCCCACATCCCGTCGGCGTCGCGCTCCTCCTTTGTCTCGCCGACGCAGACGACGGGGAGGAGGCCCGCGTCTAGGGCGCGCTTTGTCTTGCGGGCGACCAGGGTGTCGGTCTCGCCGAAGATCTCGCGCCGCTCGGAGTGCCCCACGAGCACCGCCCGCGCTCCCACGTCTTGCAGCATCGGGATCGAGACTTCGCCGGTAAAAGCGCCCGAGTCCTCGTAGTAGAAGTTCTGGGCGCCCGCGAGCACGGCGGAGTCCTCGGACATGCGTCCGACCGCGCTCAGGCAGGTGAGCGGGGCGAAGACGGCGACGTCCACGCCGTCGGCGTCGGCGGCGCGGGGCAGCAGGGCGGCCGTGTACTCCTCGGCCTCCAGCACGGTCTTGTTCATCTTCCAGTTGGCGGCCATCATCGGTCGTCGGGCCATGGGTTCCCCTCTCTACTGTTTGTCCGGCAGGACGGCGACGCCGGGCAGTTCCTTGCCCTCGACGTACTCCAGGGAGGCGCCGCCGCCGGTGGATATGTGGCTCATGCGGTCGTCCAGGCCGAGCTTGTTCACGGCGGCCACCGAGTCGCCGCCCCCGATCACGCTGGTCGCGCCCCCGGAGCTGACCTCGGCCACGGCCCGCGCCACGCCCTCCGTGCCCCTCGCGAACGCGTCGATCTCGAAGACCCCCATCGGCCCGTTCCAGAAAATCGTTTTGGCTTCCGAAACACGCCCCCGGAAAAGCTCCACCGTGTCGGGACCGATGTCCAGGCCCATCTTGCCTGACGGTATCGCGTCCACCGCGGCGGTCTCGGCCTCGGCGCCCTCCTCCATTTCGTCGGCGACTACGACGTCGGCGGGCAGGACGAGCCTCTTCCCCGCCTCGTCAATGAGTTTCTTGGCCTGGTCCAGGTAGTCGTCCTCGACGAGCGAGTCGCCGATCTCGTAGCCTTGCGCCTTGAAGAACGTGAAGCACATGGCGCCGCCGACGAGCAGGGTGTCCGCGGTGCCGAGCAGGCTCTCTATGACGCCGAGCTTGTCCGAGACCTTCGCGCCGCCGAGTATCGCCACGAACGGATGTTCCGGGTCTTCGAGGACGCCGTCGAGAAAGTCGATCTCGGCCTCCATCAGCATCCCCGCCCCGCCGGGCAGCCGCTCGGCCACCCCGACCGTCGTCGCGTGCGCCCGGTGCGCCGCCCCGAACGCGTCGTCGACGTACAGATCGAACGGCGCCGCCAGCTCCTCGGAGAAACCGGCGTCGTTCTTCGTCTCGCCCGGGTAGAACCGCGAGTTCTCCAGCAAGACCACGCCGCCCTCGTCACCTTCGAGCGCCGATTCGACCTCCGACCCCACGGCGGTGTCGAGCTTCAGAACAGGCTGGTCGAGAAGTTCGCGCAGCCTATCTGCGACCGGGTCCATCGCGTACTTCGGGTCCGGCTCGCCCTTCGGGCGTCCGAGGTGCGAGATCAGGGCCGGCCGAGCCCCCTCCGACAACACGTACTCGATGGTCGGCAAGGCCCGCCGGATCCGCGTGTCGTCCGTCACCCGCCCGTCCTTGACCGGCACGTTGAAATCCACCCGTATAAGCACGCGCTTCCCGCTCAAGTCCAGGTCTCTGACGCTCTTCTTGTCGATAGCTCCCCCCTCCGCTCTTTACCGCGCGACGCGGCCGGGCCCGAACGCCGAACCCGGCCGCGTCTTGCTGCCTTTTCTGGGACCCGAAACCCCTAAAGCTTCTCGCCCATGAACTGCACGAGGTCGACGGTGCGGTTCGAGTATCCCCACTCGTTGTCGTACCAGCCGAGGACCTTGACGGTGCTGGCCGTGGCCATGGTGAGGCCGGAGTCGAAGACGCAGGAGGCCGGGTTGCCGACGATGTCGCTGGAGACGAGGGGGGCGTCGGAGTACTCGAGGACGCCGGAGAGCTCGCCGTCGGCGGCCTGCTTGAAGGCGGCGTTCACGTCTTCGGCCGAGGCGTCGGTGGAGACGCGGGCGACGAAGTCCGTTATGGAGCCGTCGGGGACGGGAACGCGCATCGCCATGCCGTCGATCTTGCCCTGGAGCTCCGGGTAGATCACGCCGGCCGTCCGCGCAGCACCCGTGGAGGTCGGCACGATGTTCATGGGCGCGGAGCGGGCCCTACGCGGGTCCTTGTGGGCCGCGTCGAGCAGGCTCTGGTCGTTGGTGAAGGCGTGGACGGTGGTCATGTAGCCGGACTCGATGCCGAAGTTGTCCTGCAGGACCTTCACCAGCGGGATGATGCAGTTGGTCGTGCACGAGGCGTTGGAGACGACGTGGTTGTTCTCCGGGTCGTAGTCCTCGTGGTTCACCTTGAAGACGAAGGTGGCGTCGGCGTCTTTGGACGGGGCGGAGATGATGACCTTCTTCGCGCCGCCTTCGAGGTGTTTGGCGGCTCCGTCGCGGCCGGTAAAGGCACCGGTGGACTCTACGACGATGTCGGCGCCGACGTCGCCCCAGGGGATCTGGGCCGGGTCGCGCTCGGCGAAGGTCTTGATCTCGCGGTCCCCCACGCGCAGGATGTTCCCGTCGAGGGTCACGTCCTCGGGCCAGATGCCGTGCACGGTGTCGCGCTTGAAGAGGAGTGCCAGAGACTCCATCGGCATGAGGTCGTTGATCGCGACGATCTCGATGTCGTCGTCGCTGCGCTCTATGGCCGCCTTGGCGGTGAGCATCCCGATCCGGCCGAAGCCGTTGATACCTACCCGAACTGCCAAAACCTTCTCCTCTCGTCGTTTTCGAACCCACCCTATTGTTACCGAAACAGGACGGTAATAAAAGCGCTCGCCGACAGACCCACCGCCCCGCCCCACCCCCCAAAGCA
>CAXUFZ010000025.1:0-20575 GCA_964250345.1 uncultured Rubrobacteraceae bacterium | reverse complement strand
GGCTCCGAGGCGACGGGGCTCTCCATCTCCTTTATCTCGGCGCTGGAGCGGGGCGGTTCGGGGGCCTCGGTGGCGTCGCTCAGGAGCCTGGCGGGGGCCTACGGGGTGACGATGCGCGAGCTCTTCGGGGCCGACCTGGAGCGGGCCACGCCGCTCGTGCGCGGGGAGGACCGGCCCGTCATGCAGTGGGACAATGGGGTGCGTTTCGAGGAGATGGCCTCGGGCGAGAAGGTCATGGACCCGTCGTTTATCCGGGTGCCGGCGGGGGCCGGGAGCGAGGGCTTCTACTCCCACGCGGGGGAGGAATTCATCTACGTGGTCTCGGGCCACCTCACGGTGGAACTCAAGGAGCAGGGCACCTTCCAGATAGGCCCCGGCGACACGCTCTACTTCCCGTCCACCACCCCGCACCGCTGGTGGGCCGAGGACGAGCCCGTCGAGGCCGTCTACGTAAACACCCCGCCAACGTTCTAGTTCTAGGTCGGAAGGTCGAGCGAGATCTGCAACGCCCGGTCCAACCTCGACGCGGCCTCCGACGAGAGCGAACCCCGCCTGCGGCCCAGACGTTTCCGGGAGATGGCCCTCACCTGCTCGCCCAGGGCCACGGAATCCGTTCGCAGGCCGCCCTCGGGCGTGCTCAAGAGCACCTGACTCGGGTAGACGCGTCGGCCCTCGCGGTAGGAAGTGCAGGGGACCACTGTCACCACGTTGCTGGCCGCGTTGATGGCGTCCCGGCTCACGACTATGACCGGACGGACCCCGGCCTGTTCGGGGTCCCGCGTGGGGTCCACAACAGCATCGTAGACTTCACCGCGCCTGACTGGCACGCCTAATCCTCCACGGACCGCAACGCTTCCCAAGAGGCGATTTCGGACTCTTCGGCGATCGCCTCGGCCTCTTCCCCGTACGCCGGGTCCTCGGCCATGAATCCGAAAGCTTCGTCGATCCGGGCCCGCTCCATCGCGGAGATCTCGCGCCTGAGGGCAACCCTCAACAACTCGTTGCGGCTGCGAGCCCTGCCCTCACGAACCGCCCGATCCACGTCCTCCAACAACCCTTCCGGCAATGCCACGGTCGTACGGACGTTTCTCTCCATCGCTTGCTCCAGTATTGATGTTTTAATTGATGACTCAAATGATAGCATTTGGTGCGTCCGCGGAGTCTGACGCGTTTCTGGAGGGAACCATGGAAGCTGATCGTTACCTCGAAGACCTGCTCTCCGTGCCGGTCATGTTCGCGCCGCGGGTCTCGCCGGACGGGACATGGGTCGCTTGGAGCTGGTCCCGGGTCGGGCCGGCGGCGGACGTTTTTGTGGCGCCCACGGACGGGTCTTCGCCGCCGGTGCGCCTGACGGAGACGACCGAGGGGGATACCGTCGTGGTCTCGTGGACGGCCGATAGCGGGGCGGTGCTCGTTACGCAGGATAACGATGGGGACGAGCGGGTGAGGATCTTCCGGGTTGGGCTCGCGGAGCCGGGAGTGATGGAGCCGCTGACCGGGGAGGACCCGAACTACTACCTGGGCGGCGGGCAGTTGCACCCGAACGGGCGCTGGCTCGTCTACTCGGCGAACTTCGACGCGGGGAGCGGGGAGGAGACCGAGGCCGACAGGCTCTACCGGCACGACCTGGAGGCCGACGGGCTGCTGACGCTGGCCCGGCCCGAGAGGGGCAGCATCCCCTGGCCCGAGATGAACCGCCAGGGGACCCACGTCCTGTACTCGCGCAACGAGCTGGACGCGGCGGGGCAGCAGATCTGGCTGGTAGACATCGGGGGCGAAGACGACCGCGAGATCCTGAACTTCGGCCCCGCCGTAAAAGTCTCCGCCTCCTGGCTCCCCGACGGCCGCCGCGTCGTCTTCGTCGCGGAGTCGGGCACTTACCGAAAGCTCGGCCTCTGGTATATGGAGGACGAGAGGATACGCTGGCTCGTCGACGACCCGGAGCGCAACGTCGGGTACGCCTTCGCGCCGCCGAACGGGGGGCCGGTCGTAGTGATCGGGTCCGAGCAGGCGCGGCTCAGGGCGTCGCTGCTCGACCCGGAGAGCGGCACCGAGTCCACGCTACGGTCCGACGGTGGGAACCTGCTGCCGCTGGCGCCGGCCGGAGAGGGCTGGGTCTGCGTCCGCTACGACGCGCGCCACCCCGCGGACCTCGTCCTGCACGGTGCGGAAGGCGACCCCGTCAGCCTCACCGGGCTGCCGGAGCTGGCGTCCCTTGACCCGGACCGGCTCGCGGCGGCCGAAGACTTCCGGTGGCGGTCGGTGGACGGTCTGGACGTTCAGGCCTGGCTCTATCGGACGCCGGTGGACAGTATCGGGACCATAGTTCTGGTCCATGGCGGGCCGACGAGTCATGCCGAGGACAGGTTCAACGCGGAGATCCAGTACCTCGTCTCGCGCGGCTTCGACGTGATGGTCCCGAATTACCGCGGGAGCACGGGGTTCGGCCTCGAATTCCAGGACTCCATAAAGGAAGACGGCTGGGGCGGCCGGGAGCAGGAGGACATAAGGACCGGCATCGAGGCCCTAATGGAGGCCGGCATCGCCCGGCCGGGCCGCGTCGGCGTCACGGGCACCTCCTACGGCGGCTACTCGGCGTGGTGGGCCATAACCCGTTTCCCCACCGACCTCGTCGCCGCCGCGGCCCCCATCTGCGGCATGACCGACCTGGTCGTGGACTATCACGCGACCCGCCCCGACCTCCGCCCCTACAGCGAGGAGATGATGGGCGGGACCCCCGAACAGGTCCCCGACCGCTACCGCGACCGCTCCCCCATAAACGCCGTCGGGGACATCCGCGGCAAGCTCCTCATCGTGCAGGGGATGCAGGACCCGAACGTCACCCCGGAGAACGTGGACGTCGTCGTAAAGGCCCTCGGCCGCGAGGGCGTCCCCTACGACCTCCTCACCTTCGAGGACGAGGGACACGGGATCTCCCGCCCCTGGAACCTCGAAGTCCTCTACCCGCGCCTGGCGGACTTCTTCGAAACCGCTTTCGGCTGAGGATCCGGGTCGAACCGCGGCGTTGGACCTAGCCCGGACGACACCCGGGCAAAGGCCGAACTGGCCGCGCGTATAAAAGCCCGGGCGCTTTTCTGTACACGCGGACAACACACCCGGCCCGCTCCCCGTATACACTGCCCCTACCTTGTGCGGCTTACAGTAACCATGTAGGATTCGTGAAGGACAGGGGTTGACCGGCGCTGGCCGGAGGAGGTATCGCATGGACGTCATGAGAGGGCTTGGGGAGCGGGGCGAGTCTACGCCGCTGGCGGGCGTAGAGAACCTGATGCTCCACTTCACGCCGTACGGCGAGGACTGGTCGAAGTTGCCGGTCATAGTTTCGGGCGAGGGGTCTTACGTAACCGACGATCGGGGCCGCAGCTACATAGACGGGCTCGCGGGGCTGTTCACGACGCAGGTTGGGCACGGGAGGGCGGAGCTCGGCGAGGTCGCGGCCAAGCAGATGAAGGAGCTCGGGTTCTTCCCGAACTGGAGTTTTCAGCACCCGAGGAGCCTGGAGCTGGCGGCCAAGATCGCCGAGATAGCGCCAGGAGATCTGAACAGTTCCTTCTTCGTAAGTTCAGGTTCCGAGGCCGTGGAGACCGTCATCAAGCTCGCGCGGCAGTACCACAAGGTCAACGGCGAGCCGGGGCGGTACAAGATCATTTCCAGGGACGTCGCCTACCACGGCACCACCATGGGCGCGCTGTCGGTGACGGGACTACCCTCCTTCAAGGCGCCGTTCGAGCCCTTGCCGGCCGGCTTCTACCACGTTAGGAACACCCAGCAGGACCCGGAAGGCGCCGCGGATGCCATAGAGCAGATGATAGAGGCCGAAGGCCCCGAGATGGTGGCCGCCGTCATCCTGGAGCCCGTGCAGAACGCGGGCGGGTGCCTGGTTCCGCCGCCGGAGTACTGGAAGAGGGTACGCGAGATCTGCGATCGCCACGGGGTGCTCCTCGTCTCGGACGCCGTGATCTGCGCTTTCGGCAGGTTGGGCGAGTGGTTCGGCATCGAGCGCTTCGACGTCGTCCCCGACATGACGAGCTTCGCCAAGGGCGTGACGAGCGGGTATCTGCCCATGGGCGGCGTGGTAGTGAACGACAGGATCTCCTCCACCCTCAAGGACAACGCGCCGATGTTCATGCACGGCTCGACGTTCGGGGGGCATCCGGTGTCGAGTGCGGTGGCGTTGGAGAACATCAGGATCATGGAGCGCGAGAACTTGCTCCAGAACGTCCGCGACCTCGAAGGGCACTTCGGGGACGAGCTCGGGCGGATGGCCGAGGCGCATCCCATCGTCAAGGAGATCCGGGGGATGGGCTTCTTCTGGGCCGTCGAGGTGAACGCCGAGCGGCCCGACGGGACGCCGCTGACGGGCGACGAGTACCAGAAGTACTTTAAGGGCGTCGTCTCCAGGAAGCTTTTGGAGGGCGGTCTTATCTGCCGCTTCGACGACAAGGACGAGCCCGTCATCCAGTTCTCCCCGGCCCTCGTCTCCGACAGGCAGGTCATCAGCCGGATCGCGGAGATCACCGATGAGGCCCTCACGGAGCTCGAAAAAGAGCTCGGCTACAGGAACTAACGTGGCCGCCCCGGAGACCCCCGACGCCATCGTCGTCGGCGCGGGCCTCTCCGGCCTCTCGGCCGCCCGCGAGCTGACAAAGGCGGGCCTGAACGTTCTCGTCCTCGAAGGCCGCGACCGCCCCGGCGGCCGAACCCACGCCGCCAAGGTCGAGGGCTCCCCCGTAGACCTCGGCGGCGAGTGGGTGGACGCCGCCCACACGGAGCTACGGTCGCTCGCCGCCGACCTCGGCCTGACCCTCTTCCCCTTCGAGCGAAAAAAAGAGCACGCCCGCTGGCTCGTCCGCGGCGACTTCACCGGCGAGATGCCCCTCTCGGACGCCGACGCGAGGGTACACGCCCGCATGAACGCGGCGCTCCGGGAGATAGCGGCGGACGCCGACCCGGACGCGCCCTGGCAAGACTCCCCGGAGCCCGAGGGCGACATCAGCGTGGCCTCCTGGCTGCGGCGCGAGGGCATGGGAGAGGCCGGCGTCCACGCCGTCGGGACGCTCGTGGCGAGCTGCGGCTCGACGGTGGCGCTGGAAGAGATGTCCTTCTACTCCTACGCGGTCAAGGTCGGGACGCGCGGCGGTCCCGGCAAGGGCAACGAGTACCGCGTCGAGGGCGGCGCCGGACGGGTGTCCCGAAGGCTCGCGGAGGAGCTGGGCGACAGGATCCATTATTCCTCCCCCGTCACGGACGTGCGTCAGCGGGACGGCGACGTCGAGGTGCGCTGGACGACCGGCGAGGGGCCGCGGACCGCGCGCTCCCGCCGCGTCGTGCTCGCGATTCCTTTTACCTGTTACCGTTTCCTGCGTTTCGACCCCGCCCCGCCCCCCGCCTTCTCCGCCGCGATCCACGACGCCGTCTACGGCGCGGTCAGGAAGACGCACTTCTTCTTCGACGGTCCGGTCGACCCGGAGGCGTTCACCGTGACGGACACGGCGCTCGGTTACGTGGCGGCGGTGCAGGGGCCGGAGCCGCGGGGCCTCGTCTCGTTCGCCGGCGGGGAGCCGCTGCTGCCGGAGCTCGGGCTGCCGCCGGCGGAGAGGAAGGGGCGGGCCGTCGCGCTGTTGCGAAACCTCTACGACGTGCCGGAGCCGCGGACGGTAGTCGAGACGGTGTGGAACGAGCAGCATTTCACGCGGGGGAGCTACATGATCATGGCGCCCGGTGACATGGCCCGCTTCGGCGGGGCGATGGGCGGCCCGTTCGGCGGCGTCCACCCCGCCGGCGCGGAGGGCTTCGCCGCCGCGCCGAGCTTTATGAACAGCGCCGTGAAGTCCGGCCAGCGGGCGGGGCGGGCGGTGGCGGAGGCCATCGAAACGGGAGAGAAGGTCGCGGCGACGGCCGGCCGGTAAGGGCGAGACGAAGCGAGGGGAGGGCAGGGTTGGAGGACAGGAAGACGACCGAACGTCCGGCGGGGACGCGGGAGTCGGGACGTACCGGCGACGTCGCGGTGCGACTTGAGGGGATCGAGAAGCGGTTCGGGGAGTTCGCGGCGGTGGAGGCGCTCTCCCTGGACATCCGGGAGGGGGAGTTCTTCTCCCTGCTGGGTCCCTCGGGGTGCGGCAAGACGACGACGCTGCGCATGATCGCGGGCTTCGAAGACCCGACGGAGGGCGAGGTCTCCGTCGCCGGCGAGCCGATGCGCGGCGTCCCCCCCTACCGTCGCCCCGTCAACACCGTCTTCCAATCCTACGCCGTCTTCCCCCACCTCGACGTCCACGACAACGTCGCCTTCGGCCTGCGAAGGGCCGGCGTCAGGGGCGAGGAACTCAAGCGTCGCGTCAAAGAAGCGTGCGAGATGGTGCAGCTAACGGGCTACGAGAGGCGCAAGCCTTCTCAGCTCTCCGGCGGCCAGCAGCAGCGCGTCGCGCTCGCGCGGGCGCTCGTCAACCGGCCGAAGGTGTTGTTGCTGGATGAGCCTTTGGGGGCGCTGGACCTCAAGCTCAGGCGGGAGCTTCAGCTGGAGCTGAGGACCTTGCAGCACGAGGTTGGGATCACATTCGTCTACGTCACCCACGACCAGGAAGAGGCGCTCACGATGAGCGACCGCATCGCGGTGATGAACGAGGGCCGCGTGCGGCAGGTCGCCGACCCGGCCACGCTCTACGAGACGCCCGCCAACCGCTTCGTCGCCGGGTTCATCGGGCAGACGAACGTCTTCTCGGGCACGGTCGAGTCGGCGAGCGGGGACAGGCTTACGCTTCGAACTTCCGGCGGGACGGTGGTCGACGCGGTCGTCCGGGGCGAGGACGCGCCGGGCGTGGGCGAACAGGTTCATGCGGCGGTGCGGCCCGAGAAGGTGCGGTTCGGGGAGGGCGGGGAGAACGTCGCGACCGCCGGGGTGAGGCAGGTCGTGTACCTCGGGGTGAGCACGCAGTACATAACGGAGCTCGCGGGCGGGGAGCGGCTGATCCTGTACCAGCAGAACGTCCACGACGCGTCGGGGCCTGCGGAGGGCGACGAGGTCTCCGTGAGCTGGGACGCGCGCAGTTGTCTGGTGCTGGGGGGTTGAGGGTGGAAGGCAGGATCTCACGCGGCCGATTCTTGAAAGGCATAGGCGCGGCCGGCATCGCCAGCTCGACGCTCTCGATACTCGCCTGCCAGCCGAACACGAGCGCGACCGGCGGCAGCGGCGGCGGAGGGAGCGGTCCCGAGGAGAAAGAGCTCAACCTGTACAACTGGGCCGACTACGTCGCCCAGCAGACCATCCCGAGCTTCCGGGACAAGACCGGCATCCAGGTCACGCAGGACTTCTACTCCTCGAACGAGGACCTGCTCGCCAAGCTGCAGGCCGGCGGCGTCGGGTACGACGTCATCGTGCCGAGCGATTACATGGTAGCCATCATGGTCAAGTCCGGCGTCGTCCAGAGGCTGGACAAGTCGCGGATACCGAACGCCGAAAACGTCGGCGGCAACTACATGGGCCTCTCCTACGACCCGAACAACGCGTACAGCCTCCCCTACCAGTGGGGCACGACGGGCATCCTGTACAACCGCCGGGAGATCGGCCAGCTAGACGAGTCCTGGGACCCCATCTGGAGCGACGAGTTCGAGGGCCGGGCCTCGATGCTCAACGACACCCGCGAGACTTTGGGCGCCGCGCTCTACAAGCTCGGCTACTCGGTGAACGCTACGGAGCAGGGCCAGCTCGACGAGGCCGCGGCGGAACTGAAGAGGCAGAAGCCGCTCCTGCGGGGCTACTTCGACTCGACGGAGGCGAGGCCGCTGGTGCAGAACGGCGATCTCCTGCTCGCCCACATCTTCTCGGGGGACGCGTTCCTGGCGCTCTCGGAGAACGACGATTTGGACTACGTGATCCCGCAACCGGCCGCGACCCGCTGGACGGACAACATGTGCGTCCCCAACGGTGCCGAGCACCCGCAGAACGCGCACGAGTTCATCAACCACGTCCTCGACGCGAACGTCGGGGCGACGCTCTCGAACTACACCTACTACAACACGCCAAACGGGGCCGCCCTGCCGAAGATAGACGCCGCGCTCAAGGACCTGCCCGGCTACGCGCTCCCGGACGATGTGTTCGAGCGGCTGGAGGTCATCGAGGACACGGGCGAGGCGACGCGCGAGTACGAGCGCATCTTTACCGAGGTAAAGAGTTCGTAGCGTGAAGGGTCGGGGACGCGGATGGACCTTCGGGCTCGCGGGCTTACTCGCGCCGGTGACGCTCTGGCTCGGGCTCTTCTTCCTGGTGCCGCTGCTCCTGATTCTGGCCTACTCCTTCGGGACCAGCGGCATCTACGGCGGCATAACCCTCGGGTTCAACCCGGGCAACTATCTAAAAGTCTTCGACCCGCTTTATCTGGAGATCGTGGGCCGCTCGTTCCTGATCGCCGGCCTGACGACGCTCCTGTGCGTCCTGCTCGGCTACCCGCTGGCGTACTTCATCGTGTTCAAGGCGCGGCGTTGGCGGAACATCCTGATCCTGCTCGTCATGGTCCCTTTCTGGACGAGCCTCCTGATCCGGGCCTACGCCTGGGTCGTCATCCTCGGCGGCAACGGCCTGGCGAACCGGGCCCTACAGTTCCTCGGCATAACCGACGAGCCCCTAACCCTGATCTTCACCCCCGAAGCCGTCCTCATGGGCATGACCTACTCCTATCTCCCCTTCATGGTCCTCCCCCTTTACGCGGCCCTCGAACGGTTCGACACCCGCCTCAAAGAAGCCGCCAAAGACCTGGGGGCGAGCCGGTGGCACACGTTCTGGCGCGTGACGTTTCCGTTGAGCATGCCGGGTCTTATCGCCGGCAGCATCCTGGTCTTCATACCGTCGGCGGGGGAGTTCGTGATACCGGACCTGCTCGGCGGGTCGCGAACGGTGATGACGGGGAACCTGATCCAGCAGCAGTTCCTCCAGGCCCGCGACTGGGCCTTCGGGAGCGCCCTCTCGGTCCTGCTCGCCGTCCTCCTGCTCGGCGCCATCATGTTCTACATCCGCCGCTTCGGCACCGACCGCGTGGAGGGGGTCTAGATGAAGGCCAGGGGCGGGCTCTCGGATCGCGCATTGTTCGCGTTCTCCGGGCTCGTTTATCTGTTCCTTTACGCACCTATCGGCGTCCTCATCTTCTTCTCCTTCAACTCGACGCGCAGCACCCAGGTCTGGACGGGCTTCTCGACGCGCTGGTACGGCGAACTCCTGCGCGACGAGTCGGTGCTCGCGGCGCTCAAGACCTCGCTCACGGTCGGCGTGATTGCGACGGCTATAGCGACGGTTATCGGTACTCTGACGGCGCTCGCGCTCTCCCGCTACCGCTTCCGGGGGCAGACAGTCGTGGATTCCTCGATCTACGCCGCGACCGTGATGCCCGAGATCGTCGTCGGCGTGAGCCTGCTGGTCTTCTTTGTCGCGGTCTTTCTGCCCCTCGGCGTAAAGCTCGGGGTGACGACCATCGTGATCGCGCACGTGGCGTTCACCATCTCGTTCGTGACGATAGTCGTGCGCGCCCGCCTCTCCGGGATGGACCGCTCGGTGGAGGAGGCGGCCCAGGACCTCGGCGCGAGCCCGGTCCAGACGTTTTTGCGCGTCACCCTGCCGCTGATACTGCCCGGCGTCATGGCCGGCGCGTTGCTCGCGTTCACGCTCTCTTTCGACGACTTCGTCATAACGTTCTTCGTGTCCGGGGTGGGGTCCAGCACGTTGCCGCTCAAGATATATTCCATGATCCGGTTCGGTGTCAGCCCGGTCATCAACGCGCTCTCGACGGTGGTGCTGGTGGCGACTATGCTCCTGATCTTCGGCGGAAGCCGCATCTTTTTGCGCAGGGAAGACGGGTAAGCCCGCGAGGGAAAGGGGCACGTAGACGTGCAGACCACCGAGAGGGGCGCCTCGGACACCGGGGACAAGGGCCTCAAACAGAACGCGATAGGCTTCCTCGACACGCTCGTGATCGGGCTCGCCTCGACCGCGCCGGCCTACTCGCTGGCCGCCGTCATAGGGCTGGTCGTCGTGACGGCCGGCGCGCAGGCCCCGGCGGTCCTGCTGGCGTCTTTCGTGCCGATGTTCTTTATCGCCGGAGCCTTCTACTACATGAACCGCGCCGACCAGGACTGCGGCACGACGTTCAGTTGGGTCACGCGGGCGATGGGACCGTGGGCCGGCTGGATGGGCGGCTGGGCCATCTGCGTGACGGGCATCCTCGTCATAGGCTCCCTCGCCGACGTCGCCGCCCGCTACACGTATCTGTTGTTGGGCCTGCAAGGTGTTGCCGGCTCCAAGCTCGCCGTCACGGTGCTCGCGGTCGTCATCATCGCGGCGATGACGGCGGTCTGCGTGATCGGGACGGAGCTCTCGGCCCGCGTGCAGAACGTCATGATCATCGCGCAAGTCCTAGCCCTCCTGGTCTTCGCCGCCGTCGCCCTGATCCGGGTCTTCGGCGGGACCGCCCCCGAGAGCTCCATAGACCCTCAACTCTCCTGGCTCAACCCGTTCGCCCTCGACGACTCGGCGGCGCTCATCGGCGGCCTCCTCACCGGCGTCTTTATCTACTGGGGCTGGGAGTCGTCCGTGAACCTGACGGAGGAGACGGAGGACCCGGAGTCGGCCCCGGGCAAGGCGGCGCTTTTGAGCACCGTGATCCTGCTCGTCACCTACGTCTCGGTCACGGTCGCCGTCGTCGCCTTCGCCGGGCTCGGGCAGGTGCGCAATTTCGCGGACGACGATGCGATCTTCTCGACCGTGGCGACCGGCGTACTAGGCCGGCCGTGGGACCTCATCGTGGTCCTCGCCGTCCTGACCTCGGCCCTGGCCTCGACCCAGACGACCATCCTCCCGGCCTCCCGAACGACGCTCTCGATGGCCAGGGCGCGCGCGATGCCGGCTTCTCTCGGTAACGTGCATCCCCGCTTCCTGACGCCGCACGTCTCGACGGTGGTCATAGGCGTTTTGGCGACGTTGTGGTACGTAGTCGTGAATTCGCTCTCGGCCAACTTCCTGTTCGACACGCTCTCGGCGCTCTCGCTCATGATCGCCTTCTACTACGCCCTGACCGGCTTCGCCTGCGCGATCTACTACCGCAAAGAGCTCTTCAAGAGCGCGAAGAACTTCGTCTTCATCGGCCTGGCGCCGGTGCTGGGCGGCCTGATCCTGGGCTTCCTCTTCTTCCGCTCGATCTTCGACCTCGCCGATCCCGGCGCCTCCTACACCGGCGGCTCCCTCTTCGGCCTCGGCCTCCCGCTCGTCATAGGCCTCGGCTTCCTCCTCCTCGGCGCCGTCTTCATGCTCCTCTGGCGCTTCCTGGGCGACCACGCGGGCTTCTTCTCCCGCCGCCCCGAAACGGTAGACCCCGACGTCGCGGCCGGCAGGGTCGCGGTCCCCGAGACGGCCGGCGCCCCGAAGGAGGACGACTAAATGGCGGACATCGTTCTCGGCTTCGACGGCTCCCGCTCCGCCCGGGCAGCCCTGGACGCGGCCGTGGCCCACGCGCAAGCCTTCGGCGACCGCTTGGTGGTCGTCTTCGCCGACGAGCCCCCGGGCCGTTCGGCCGGCGAGGAATACCGCGAGCACCGCCGCGCCATAGACGAGCTCGCAGAGAGGGCCTTCGCGGAGGCGAAGGAGGCGGCCCGAAACGCCAGCGTCGAGATCGAGACCCTGCTCGTCCATGAGAGGCCGCCGGTAGCGTTGGAGACCACGGCCCGCGGACGCGAGACGCGCCTGATCGTGGTCGGCACCTACGGCGAGGGCCCGTTCCGCAGCGCCATCCTCGGCTCGACCCCGCACAAGCTACTCCACTTCTCCGAGGTCCCCGTCCTCTGCGTCCCCTCCCCGCGGGAACGCCGTTGACGACCATCCGACCCATCAGCCCGGAGGACCACGAAGCCTGGCTGCCCCTCTGGCTCGGCTACAACGACTTCTACCGCAACGACGTCGAGGAGCAGGTCACGCGCGCGACCTTCCGGCGGCTCTGCGACGGCGCGGACGGGTTCTTCGGGCTGGTGGCCGAGGACGACGGCCTCGTCGGGCTGGCGCACGCCGTCTTCCACCCGGCCACCTGGACGACGGGAACGTACTGCTACCTCGAGGACCTGTTCGTCTCGCGCGGCGGGCGCGGTTCGGGGGCGGGACGGCTCCTGATCGAGGGCGTCTACGCCGAGGCCGACAGGCGCGGCGCGGACCGCGTCTACTGGCACACCCAACAATACAACGGCCCGGCCCGCTCCCTCTACGACGCAGTTGGACACGCCACGTCTTTCGTGGTCTACAGACGGTAACGGAGGATCTATGCCACAAAACGGACGTTTGTCCGTCGTTAATCCGGCGACCGAAGAGAGTATTGAGGAGGTCGCCACCACCGGTCCCGAAGAACTGGACTCCATCGCGGAAAAGGCGAGGCGGGGCTTCGAGGAGTGGCGGGGGTATGCGGGGTTGGATCGGGCGGAGGTCTTTCACGAGATCTCGCACAACTTGCGCGGCCACGCAGACGAGATCGCGGAGGTCATGACGCGCGAGGGCGGCAAGCCTTTTATCGAGAACCGGGACGAGGTCACGTGGGTGGCGGCCTGTTTCGACTACTACGCGGAGATCTCGCGGGACTCCGTCGGCTACCTCCCCGCCCCCATCGAGCCCGAGCAGCTCGCGATGGTCATAAAGGAACCCATCGGCACCGTCGCCTGCATCGTC
Source organism: uncultured Rubrobacteraceae bacterium (assembly GCA_964250345.1). GTDB lineage: Bacteria > Actinomycetota > Rubrobacteria > Rubrobacterales > Rubrobacteraceae > Rubrobacter_D. The sequence continues at coordinate 7,866 of CAXUFZ010000025.1, read as the reverse complement.
CCCTGGAACTACCCGCTCCTGCTCGCCGCCTGGAAGGTCGCGCCCGCCCTCGCCGCCGGCAACGCCGTCATCCTCAAGCCGTCCGAGGAGACGCCGCTCGGGACCAGGCGCATGATGGAGCTGATGGAAGGCCTACCCGAAGGTCTTTTCCAGGCGGTCTACGGGGCCGGCGACGTCGGCGACGCGCTCGTGCGGCATCCCGGCGTGGATATGGTCGCCTTTACCGGCAGCCAGGAGACGGGCCGGAAGGTCGGCGTCATCGCGGCGGAGCGTCTGGTGCGGGCGAACCTGGAGCTCGGGGGGAAGGACCCGTTCATCGTCTGCGACGACGTGGACGTCGAAATCGCCGCGCAGGGCGCCGTATGGGCCGCGTGCCTGAACGCCGGGCAGGTCTGCACCTCTTCCGAGCGTTTCTACGTGGACAAGAAGGTCGCCGGCGACTTCGTCGAGGCGTCGCGGGCGTTCGTCGAGTCGCTCAACGTCGGGGACCCGATGGATGAGCGGACGGACGTCGGGCCCATGATCAACGCCAAGGGCCGCCAGAAGGTCGAGGACCACGTCGGCGAGGCCGTGCGGAACGGCGCGAAGGTCGTCGTGGGCGGCGAGAGGGTCGGGGACCGGGGCTTCTTCTACAGGCCGACCGTGCTGACCGGCGTCGAGCCTTCGATGCGCGTGATGAGCGAGGAGACCTTCGGGCCGGTAGTGCCGGTCGTCGAGGTGGACTCCCTGGACGAGGCCATAGAGCTCGCGAACTCCGTGCCGTTCGGGTTGGGGGCGAACGTTTACACGAAGGACTTCGAGAAGATGCTCCGGTGCGCGCGGGGTATTCGGGCCGGGACCGTCTGGATCAACGACCCCCTCACCGACAACGACGCCGCGCCTTTCGGCGGCTACGGCGGCAGCGGCATCGGCCGCGAGCTAGGCCGCGAGGGCCTCGAAGCGTTCCAGGAATCCAAACACGTGCACATAGACCCGAGGGTAGAGAAGAAGGATTGGTGGTATCCCTACGGCGGAGGCGAAGAGCCGGGACAGAGGGTGATGTAGCGTGCCGAACGCACCAGAGAGGATAGCGCCGGGCGTCCACCGCGTGGACGGCATAGGATTAAAGTACGCCTTCAACATGCTCTTGCTGGAGAACGACGACGGTTGGACGCTCGTCGACACCGGCGTCGCCGGCAGCGCCGGGCGGATAAAGGACGCGCTCGCGGCGCTCGGTTCGGGGCCGGATGGCCTGCGCCGGATCTTCATAACCCACCAGCACGACGACCATACCGGGAGCCTGAAGGAACTCGTCGAATGGGCGCCGCACGCCGAGGTCGGGGCGACGGCGCACGAGGCGGCGGTGATCTCCGGCGAGCTTCCCCTCGACCCGCAGAGCAACGCGTTCCTGCGCCGCATGGCCCGCAACGCCGAGCCGCCCGGGGTCCCCGTCGGCAAGACGCTGCGCGCCGGGGACCTGGTCTCGGGCTTTAGGATAGTGCCCACCCCAGGCCACACGCCGGGCCATGCCTCCCTACTCCGCGATTCCGACGGCCTGCTCTTCACCGCCGACGCCTTCGGGTGCGCGCCGCGAAAGATACGGGTCGGCGTCCGCAAAGCCTTCTGCGTGGAACCGCCGCTCGCCAGGGCCTCCGCGACACGGCTGCTCGCGGAAGACTTCACCACCGTCGTTATGGCCCACGGCCCCGTGCTGAGGGAGAACGCGCGGGCAAAGCTGCGAAACGCGGTCGAGCGTTGCCGGTACTAGCGAAAACCATCGGGGGAACCGTTCGGGCGCACGAGAGGACCGGCTTCCGCTCGTCCGAGGCGGCCCACGTGCCCGTGCCCGGTAAAAATGTTCGGCCCAGGACCTAAAGAGGATCAGCATGACTTACCGGACAGATATCCGTTACGACGCCATCGTGGTTGGTTCCGGGCACAACGGGCTTATCGCCGCCGCGTATCTGGCGGGGGTCGGCAAGAAGGTTCTGGTTCTCGAACGCCGGCACGTTATCGGCGGGGCGACGGTCACGGAGGAGCCGTGGCCGGGGTACAGGATCTCGACGTGCTCCTACGTCTGCCAGTTGCTGCTGCCGGAGGTGATCCGGGACCTCGACCTCGTCCGTCACGGCTACGACGTCCGCCCGCTCGACCCGCAGTACTTCATCCCCTTCCTTGATGGACGGCATCTCATCTCCTACCTCGACGGCGGGAAGACGGCGGAGCAGATAGCGAAGTTCTCCCGCAAGGACGTCGCCGCCCACAACGCCTACTGGGCGATGTGGGACCGCATCATCGCCAGGATGCGTCCCCTGCTCGACCGCCCGGCCCCGACGCCGGAGGACATCGAGCGCGCCTTCGACGGTCCGTACGGGGAGGAGGACTGGCGGACGCTTACCCGGAAGAGCGTCGCGGAGGTTCTGGACGAGTATTTCGAGTCCGAGGAGCTCAAGGCGGTGCTGTGCGTCGGGGGCGTGATCGGGACGAACGCCGGCCCCCGCACGCCCGGGACCGCCTACGTCAAGTACCACCACATCCTCGGCAAGATCTCCGGCCACCAAGGCGCCTGGGGCTACGTTCGCGGCGGCATGGGCGCCGTCGCGCACGCCATAGCCTCGTCGGCGAGAGAGCGCGGCGCCGACATCCTCACCGACGCCGAGGTCGCCGAGGTAGAGATCCGGGACGGCGCCGCGAGGGGCGTCCACCTCCTCGACGGCCGCTCCTTCGAGGCCGACGTCGTGCTGTCGAACGCCGACCCGCACCGGACGTACCTCGGGCTCGTCGGCGCGGAGCACCTGCCGCAAGACCTACTCGAAGGCGTCAAGGCCATGCGCGTCAAGGGGTCGGTCGTGAAGGTGTTGCTCGCGCTCGGCGAGTTGCCGGACTTCGCGGCGCTTCCGGGCAAAGAGGTCGGGCCGCAGCACACCGGCGGGATCGTCATCAACCCGTCCGTGGACGCCCTGCAAGAGGCGTGGGAGGAGTGCGAGCGCGGCGAGCCGTCGCGGCGGCCTTTCATAGACGGTTACATCCAGAGCGCGACCGAGGAGGGGCTCGCGCCGCCCGGCAAACACACGATGAGCCTGTTCTGCCAGTACGCGCCATACGACCTGGCCGTGGGCGCGTGGGAGTGGCGGCGGGAGGAGATCGGCGCCAACATCCTCGAGACGCTCGCCGAGTACGCGCCCAACGTGCCAGACGCCGTCGAGGGCATCGAGGTTCTGGGGCCGCCGGACATCGAGGCCAGGGTCGGGATAACCGGTGGCAACATCTTTCACGGGGAGATCCTGCCGGACGGCATGTTCGCCGACCGCCCGGTCCCCGGCCACGGCGGCTACCGCACCCCGGTCGAGAACCTCTACCTCTGCGGCGCCGGAACCTGGCCCGGCGGCGCGGTCTTCGGCGCCCCGGGCCGCAACTGCGCCAGGCAAGTGCTCGAAGACCTGAACGTGGCCCTTACGAGATAGTTCCGAACAACCGAGAGGGAAAGGGAGTCCAGATGCAGACAGGGACAAAGCGCATAAAGAACTTCGTGAACGGCGAGCAGGCGGAGCCGGCGGACGGCGGCTTCTACGACCTCGTGGACCCCTCGACCGGCGAGGTATTCGCCCAGGCGCCGGCCTCCGGCGCGGAGGATGTGGACCGTGCTTACGGGGCCGCCGAGAAGACTTTCGAGGCGTGGCGGGAGACGACGCCGTCCGAGCGGCAGCTCGCGTTGCTGAAGCTCGCGGACGCCTTCGAGGAGCGGGGGGAGGAGTTGGTGCGGGCCGAGTCGGAGAACACCGGCAAGCCCTACCAGCTCACGATGGAGGAGGAGATCCCGGCGATGGTGGACCAGATCCGGTTCTTCGCCGGCGCCGCCCGCGTCCTGGAAGGCCGGTCCGCCGGCGAGTACCTGGAAGGCTACACCTCCTTCATCCGCCGCGAGCCCGTCGGTGTCGTAGGCCAGGTGACCCCCTGGAACTACCCCATGATGATGGCCGTCTGGAAGTTCGCCCCCGCCATCGCCGCCGGCAACACCGTCGTCGTAAAGCCGTCGGATACGACCCCCATAACCACCGTCCTGATGGCCGAGATGGCCGCCGAGTTCCTCCCCCCCGGCGTCCTCAACGTCGTCTTCGGCGACCGCGAGGCCGGCCGCGCCATCGTCGCCCCCCCGACCCCCCAGATGGTCTCCATCACCGGCTCCGTCCGCGCCGGGATGCAGGTCGCCGAAGCCGCCGCCCACGACCTCAAACGCACCCACCTCGAACTCGGCGGTAAGGCCCCCGTCATAGTCTTCGACGACGCCGACGTGGAAGCGGCGGCGGAGGCCATAGCCGGCGCGGGCTACTTCAACGCCGGCCAGGACTGCACGGCGGCCACCCGCGTCCTCGCCGCCCCCCGCGTTCACGACGACTTCGTAGCCGCACTCACCGAACAGGCCAAGAACACCACCACGGGCATCCCCAACGGCTCCGAGCCCGACTACGGTCCGCTCAACAACGCCACCCAGCTAGGCCACGTCTCCGGCATGGTCGAGCGGCTGCCGGGCCACGCCGAGGTCGTCACGGGCGGCGAGCGGTTCGGTGAGAAGGGGTTCTTCTACTCCCCCACCGTCGTCAGCGGGTTGCGGCAGGACGACGAGGCTTCGCAGGACGAGATCTTCGGCCCCGTCATCACCGTGCAGCACTTCTCCGACGAGGACGAGGCGGTCCGCTGGGCCAACGGCGTCCGCTACGGCCTCGCCTCCAGCGTCTTCACGAGGGACCACGGGCGGGCGATGCGGGTCAGCCGGCGGCTGGATTTCGGGTGCGTCTGGATCAACACCCACATCCCCCTCGTCGCCGAGATGCCCCACGGCGGCTTCAAGCACTCGGGCCACGGCAAGGACCTCTCGATGTACGGCCTCGAAGACTACACCCGCATAAAGCACGTGATGACGAGCCTGGATTCCTAGGTTTCGAGATTCTAGGCTTTGAGGGGTGCGCCGTCGGGAGCCGTAGGATGGACAGACGCGTCGTTGAGGGCGGGTACGGGTTCACCGGAAGATCCGCGAGCCCAGCCCTCAACACCTCAAAGCCTTAGAGCCTAAGAACCTCCACTCCGCGGAAGGCGCGGCCCTCTCGCGACGCAATCCACATCCGCTCTCCAACGTCACCCCCGTTGAGGCGCTTGCCATCCGGCACCATCCGCTGCTATAAGTTGCGGTAGAGGACGAGGCGCCCGCAAGCTGTGGCGCCGTTCCGGGGAGGAAAGAGGTATGACCGAGACGCTGATCCTGTTGGCCGGCGCGCTTCTTCTGGCGGTCAGCGTCGCCACCCTCGTCGTCGCCGGGCGGACCCTGCGCGCGGCCCGGGAGTACGTGGACCTCGCCGAGGAACGCCTGGAGCGCCTGCGCGAGGACCAGGCCCGCCTCACCGACCTCATAGAAGATCAGCGCCGGGCCGCCGAGAAGGCCCGCGAGGAGGCCGTACCCGAGGTCGTCCGCACGCGCCAGGGCGCCGAGCGCAGCATCGAGCGGACCAAGCAGGACCTGCTGGGACGGATAGAGGCCCCTCGCCCGCCCGCGCAAACGCCCGTCGTCCCGGAAGAGCCGCCGAGAACCGGAAAGACGCCACCGCCGGCCGGCCTCCCCGAGACCCGATCGAAGGCCGCGAAGCCGCCCAAAGAGGAGCCGCCCCGCCGCGCGGTGGTGCGTCCCCACCCGGACGACGACGTGAGGCCGGGCGGTCCGCCGGCGGGGCGGACGGGGGCTCCGGGGACGTCCCCGACCCGGATGTTCCGCGTCTTCTACGACCGCTACCTGGACAACTACGAGGGCTACGTCAAGCTGGCCGAGCGGCTCCACGCCATGCGCACCGACGACGAAAAAGTCCCAGGCTCCGGGGCCGAGCGCGACTGGCAGGAGCGCCTGCGCCGCGTCAACGACGGCATCGAGCGGACGACCGCGAGGCTAGACATCCTCGAACACTCAAACCCCGAGCTCGCCTCCGACGACCGCGTCTCCCGCCGCGCCGCCATCTCCCGCGGCCACGCGCGGTTCGCCAGGTAATCTTCGGTTCCCGGCAGGTTTTCGTCAGCGGTCACGCCAGGGCGAGGAGCGCCGCGTCCGGGTCTTCGTGAAATCGCCGTAGCGTCATGTGGTGCTCCCTCAGCAAGTTGGCGATGGCGAATGTCGGGGCGTTGCCTACCCGCAGCAAAACCGCTTTGGTGGATGGCCCCGCAGTAGGCTCAACCCACGAAAATCGGGATCTTTGGAGACTATTACGAGTCTGTGTCCCTTTGCGTAGCGCCATACGATGATATTTCCGCCTCATCGAGGCCGAGGGCTCGCAGGTGTTCCGAGTCAGGGTAGACGTCGTTTAAGAGCTGAACCAGCTTGAAGGAGAGGTTCTGATCGAAGAGCAGCCTCAAAGAGACTTTAGGGGGCGGGTAAGGACATCAGCTTACGCTCGCGGTCGGCGGCGAAGGCCAGGCAGGCCCGGATATCTTCACGGGTCAGTTCCGGGAAGTCGGAGAGGATCTCGTCTTCGCCCATGCCGCTGGCCAGGTACTCGAGCGCGTCCTGCACGGTGATGCGCATGCCCCTGATGGTCGGCTTGCCGCCGCGCTTGCCGGGCTCGATAGTAATGATGTCGCGGTAGTCTACTACCAGAGTCCAGCCTCGGGTTGAGGCGGGATCGACCTTTCGCCCAGGCTCTAACGGGCCCGGCGTGGACGGTCGCAACGGGATCGACACCCTAGACCGCAGCCTCGTACGCGCGCCCAAAGCGGTACACCATCGCCTCGTCGAAGGGCCTGCCGATGATCTGCAACCCGACGGGCAGGCCCGAACCCGTCGTCCCGCACGGCACGGAGAGGCTCGGGAGGCCGTTCATGTTGGTCGGGCCGGTGAGGCGGGTCAGGGCCGAGTAGACGGCCTCTTCTTGTCCGCCGATGGAGACTTCGCGTTGGCCGATCTTCGTCGCCGGGATCGGGGTGCTCGGGACTAGCAGGACGTCCGCCTCTTCGAGGACGCGCTCGAACTCTCTTCGCGAATAGAGCTTGCGCTGGAGCGCGCCCGCGTAGCGGTAAGCCTCCAGGTCCTTGCCCCGCAGCAGCCGCTCCAGCCCGTGGTCGTCGAACTTCTCCGGCTCGCTCTCCAGCCGCTCCTCGTGTATAGCGTAGGCCTCGGCGGCGAGCATCAGCCGCTGGGCGCTCAACGTCTCCCAAACGTTCGGGACCCCTACCTCCCGCACCTCCGCGCCGAGGCCCCGGAAGGTTTCGATAGCTTCGCGGATTCTCTCTTCGACCTCGACGTCTACGTGCTCAGAGTAAAAGTGCGTTGGGACGCCGACGGTGGCGTTTCGAACGCCGCGCTCCAGGTCGCGGGCGGAGTCTTCGGGTGGGCGGTCCACAGAGTAGACGTCTCGCGGGTCGTGGCCGGCGAGGGCGTTCAGCATGAGGGCGTTGTCTTCGACGGTGCGGGTCAGCGGTCCGACGTGGTCGAGGGTCCATGCGAGCGGGAAGACGCCGTGTTTGCCGACGCGGCCGAAGGTGGGCTTCATGCCGACGACGCCGCAGAGGGCCGCCGGGATGCGGATCGAGCCGCCCGTGTCCGATCCCACGGCGCCGTAGCAGAGGCCGGTCGCGACCGCCGCCGCCGAGCCGCCGCTGGAGCCGCCGGTGATCCTGGTCCCATCGTGCGGGTTCTTCGTCGGCCCGAAGACGGAGCGGTCGCCGGTCGGGCCGTAGGCAAACTCGTGCGTGTTGGTCTTCCCGACGAGCACGGAGCCGGCCTCCCGCAACTTCCTGGCAACCGTGGCGTCCTCGTCCGGGACAAAGTCCTGGAAGAAAGCGGAGGCCATCGTGGTGCGGACGCCCTTCGTGTAGACCAGGTCCTTTATCGCGACGGGGACGCCGTGCAGC
>CAXUFZ010000024.1:0-20660 GCA_964250345.1 uncultured Rubrobacteraceae bacterium | reverse complement strand
AAGATCGGGTGGGCCGGGGTGGAGTACGTGGGGATCGTGACGGTCCCCGTGGCGTGGTTCGTGTTCGCGCTCGGGTACACGGGGAGGGAGCGGTGGGTGACGCGGCGTAACGTCGCGCTGCTCGCGGTCGTGCCGCTCGTCACGCTCGGGCTGCTATGGACCAGCGGGGCGCACGGTCTGATGTGGAGCCGGGCGACGCTCGACCCGTCGGGGCTGTTTCTGGTCGTCGAGCGCGGGCCGTATTTCTGGGTGCACCTCGCGTACTGTTACGGGCTCAACTCGGTCGGGAGCGTTCTTCTCGTCGTGACGTTGCTCCGTTCTTACCGGATCTACCGCCGGCAGGTGGCGGCGGTGCTGGCGGCCATCGCGGCGCCCTGGGTGGCCAACGTCATGTACCTGTCGGGGCTCAACCCCGTGCCGGCGTTGGACCTGACGTCGTTCGCGTTCCTCGTCAGCGCCGCGGCCGTCGCGTGGGGGCTTTTCCGCTACCGCTTCCTGGAGATAGCGCCCGTTGCCCGCGCCGCCGTCATGGAGGGGATGAACGACGCCGTGATCGTGGCCGACCCCAGCGACCGCGTGGTGGACCTGAACCCGGCCGCCGCCCGCGTCCTGGGCCTTCCCGCGCCGTGGGCCGTCGGGAGCGCGCTCTCGGACGTGGCCCCGGATCTCGGGTCGCTGCTCCGGGGCTTCGGCGCGGCCGGCGAGGCACACAAGGAGGTCGAGCTCGGCGAGGGAGAGGGACGGCGCTTCTACGAGATGTCGCTCTCCACGCTCAGGGGTCGGAAAGAGAGGCCGACCGGACGCCTGCTCGTGCTGCGCGATGTTACCGAGCGCAAGAGGGTGGAGGAGGAGCTGGTCCGCCAGAAGGCCCAGCTCGCGCAGGCCAACGCCGAGCTCGAACACTTCGCCTACCTCATCGCCCACGACCTGCGCGCCCCCCTGAGGAGCATCGACGGCTTCTCCCGGATACTCGTCGAGGACTACGAAGGCATCCTCGACGAAGAAGGCGTGGGGTATCTGGGTCGTGTCCGGGGCGCGACCGGGAAGATGGCGCAGATGATCGAGGACCTCCTCGACCTCGCCCAACTGACGCGGACCACCCTGCGCCGGGAGCCCGTAGACCTCGGCGCCCTCGCCGGAGACGCCGTCGCCGAGCTCCGCCAGGGCCAACCAGGACGCAGCCTCGAGTTCGTAGCCGCCGAGGGACTGGTCGTAGAGGGCGACCCGCGCCTGCTCCGGGTGGCGCTCGGCAACCTCCTGGAGAACGCGTGGAAGTTCACCGCCACGAAGGCCGACGCAAAGGTCGAGTTCGGGGCCGACCGCGAGAACGGCACCACCGTCTACTTCGTGCGGGACAACGGCGTCGGCTTCGAGCCGGCCTACGCCGAACAGCTCTTCGGCGCCTTCAAACGCTTGCACACCTCCGAAGAGTTCGAGGGCACCGGCATAGGCCTCGCCGCCGTCGCCCGCGTCATAGAACGCCACGGGGGACGCGTGAGCGCCGACGGCGCCGTCGGCGAGGGCGCGACGTTCTATTTCACGTTGTAGTAGGTCGTCGCTGGCGCGCCTCCCCGGGAGTCGGGAATCGGGAGTCGTAAACCCCGTGGCCCTGCCCTTAACGACTCCCGAAGCGGGGCGGAGCGAAGCCCCGCGCCTCCCGACTCCCGAATAACAAGAGCGGCGAGATCTTTACGGGTAATCGATACGCTGCAGGGCTTCGCGGACCATGCGGCGATCGTGTTCCCAGGCGAAGTCCGCGCCGTCTACCTCGTCGGCGGAGAGCCAGCGTATCGCCGCCACGTCGTCGGCCGGGCTTGGCTCGCCGTCCACCATGCGCGCCCGGAAGCCGATGGCGAGGACCCAGTTGCCCTCCGGGCCGTAGGTGTGGGGGGCGAGGAGGATCGGTGCGGGGTCCACCTCCAGGCCGACGCCTAGCTCCTCGCGGGCCTCGCGGACGAGGCCGTCGGCGGGGTGTTCTCCCTGTTCCAGAAAGCCGCCGGGCAGGTCGAGGCGGCCCTTCTCGGGGTCGCGGGCGCGGACGGTGACTAGGGCCTTGCCGTTCTCGATGATCACGGCCCCTACCGCCGGCGCCGGGTTCCGGTACCACGACCGGCCGCAGAGGGGGCACGTGACGCCGCCGCTCGGGCGCGGTTCGCCGAGCTTTGTGCCGTCGGCCGGGCAGAAGCGGAAGGGGGTGGTGGGGGAGAAGGGCGCGTCCCCCGCGCTCATGCCCGCGTCTTGACCAGGCCCTCGGCCACGCCGCCGAGTTGTTCGACCGTGCGGACGACCTCGACGCGGTCGCAGATCGGTTCGTAGAGGGGCATGTCGCAGGAGCCCAGGTTCCATCCCCAGCGGGCCTCCGGCGTGATCCAGACGACCTGTTTGGCGTGCTGCGAGATCTCCTCCAGCGCCTCCGGGTTCGCCCACTTGCCGTTGTTGCGCCCGTCGCCCAGGATAACCACGGTCGTCCGGTGGTTGATGGTCGGCAGGAACTGGTCGCGGAACTGGCCGGCGGCCTTACCAAAGTCGCTGTTCGCGTCGGCGTCGATGATGCGGCCGGAGAAGATCTCATCGACCGCCCGGTTCATGTCGTGCTCCTCCAGAACCTGCGTCACCTCCGCCACGTCGGCGACGAAGACGAACGTCCTGACCTTCGAGAACAGGCTCTGCATCTGGTAGATCATGTGCAGCCAGAACCGGCTCAAATTCCGCGTGCTCAAGGAGACGTCGCAGAGCAGCGTCACCCGCGGCTTGCCCTCGCGGCGCTTGCGCAGGACGGGGTCGAACGGGACGCCCTCGTAGCGGACGTTGTGGCGCAAGGTGTGCGGCACGCTGATGCGCCCCGTGCGGTCCTCCTTCAGGCGTCGGGTCCTCGCGCCCTGGATCCTGCGCGCGATCCGGCGCACCGCCGCCTCCATCTCCCGCTGCTCAGACGCCGAGAACCGGAGCATCTTCTTCAACGCCCGCCGCCGCACCTCCGAGTCGTCCCCGGCGTCTTTTTTGAGCAGCTTGTCCCGCTCCTGCATCTGCTTTATGAGGTCGGGCAGGCCCTTCAGAATGTTCTCTGCCTGCGACTCTAGTTGCTCGACGATCGCCTCGTCCACCTCCAGCTCGTGCAGGTGGTCCACGAGGCCTTCGAGGTCCGCGGCGGAGACGTCGAGCGGTATCTCCTCGCCGCCGGGGTTCGGGACGAGGCCGCCCGGGTTGAACATGTTGCGCGAGCGGCGGAGGCGCATGTGGTAGGTGAGGCGTTGCAGGGCGCTCTCCATGGCGCCCGGCTTGCGGTTCAGGATCAACTCCTGCGAGAACATCGAGAGCCGCATCCGCTCGGCGTCCCCGTGCACGTCGTTCGACGGGCGCATCCGCTCCTCGTCGAAGAACTTGCGCATCTCCGTCGACTCGTCCTTATCGTGGGAGTGCTCGGTCTCGTCCGGCTTCTGCCCGCCGGACTCCTCCCCGAGCTCTAGGCGCGCCGGGGGCGGGCTGTGGTCGTGATCGTGGTCGTGGCCCTTCACCCGCGCCTTCGGCTTCTCCGCTACCGGCCGCATCGAGAAGAAAAGGTCGAACAGCCGGTCGAACGTCGCCGTATCCTCCCCGCTCTTCACCAGCGTCGCCCGCAGCGTGTCCCGCACGATCTCCCGCTCGCCCAACCCGGTCTGCTCCAGCGCGCGCAGGGCGTCGATGTTCTCCGCCGGCGAGACCCGGACGCGGTGGTCCCTCAGGACCTGGACGAAGTCGTTGACTACGGTGTCCACGCGATCGGCCCGCTAGTGCGCGTGCTTGTGGACGGAGCGGTGCATCTCGTACATGCCCTCGGACGGGTTCTCGCCGGTGGGTTCGGTCTGGCCGAGGTGCTTGGTGTCGGCGGCGTTCACGCCGAGGTGGTCGAGCATCTTCTCGGCGTCGCGGTCGTGCTTGGCGATGACGCTGATGGTGCTCTCGATGAGGTCTTTGGAGAGGTCCTTGGCGTTCAGGACGACGAGGCTCTGGGCCCAGTCGAGCGTCTCGCCGATGCTCGGGGCCTTGCGAAGGTCGAGCTCCCTAATGCCCTGGATGGTGCCGACGAGCTCTTCAGATAAGGCCTCGCCGATGCCGGGGGCCTTGAGGCGGACTATCTCGAGCTCGACGGCGCTGTTCGGGTAGCCGAGCTGGAGGTGCAGGCAGCGGCGCTTGAGGGCTTCTGAGAGTTCGCGGGTGCGGTTGGAGGTCAGGATGACGACGGGCGGGGCCTTGGCTTTTACGGTGCCTATCTCGGGGATGGAGACCTGGTAGTCCGAGAGGAACTCCAGGAGGAAAGCTTCGAACTCTTCGTCGGCGCGGTCGATCTCGTCGATGAGGAGCACAGAGGACTCTTCGGAGCGGAGGGCTTGAAGAATCGGTCGTTCCACGAGGAAGTTCTCGCTGAAGAAGGTGTCCTCCTGGCCGCGCAGGATGTCGGCGGCTTCGGTCAGGTCCTTGGCCGGCTGGAGGACCTCGCCGATCTTCTCGCGAAGTACCTGCGTGTACAGGAGCTGCTTGCTGTACTCCCACTCGTAGAGGGCCTTCGCCTCATCGAGCCCCTCGTAGCACTGCAGACGGATGAGGTCCCGACCGGCCGCCCCCGCTAGCGACTTCGCGAGCTCCGTCTTGCCGACGCCCGCCGGCCCCTCGACGAGGACGGGCTTGTTCAGGCGCGTAGCCAGGAAGATCACGGTCGCCAGGCGCGCGTCGGAGACGTACTCCTGATCCGCGAGCCTCTCCCTGACCTCTTCGATGCTCTCGAACAAAATGCTCCTTCTGAAATGTGGGTCTCGTCAAAAAAGCGGGAGCGGGCACGTAGCCCGCCCCCGCATACTCGCTTGTCTTACGGGGTGGAGACGGGCTCGCGGCCGACGCCGCCGGACTCGCCGCGGCCCTCGTAGCCGTGGGTGCGGCGGCCCATTGCGGGGGCGGCGCCCCAGATGTTCTGGCGGTAGCCGTTGGAGGTCTTGCGCTCCATCGAGTCGTACATGCAGTCGCGCAGGATCTCCTTGGCCCCCTCGACGGTCAGGTCGCGCGGGTTACCCGGCGTGCACACGTCGTTCATCATGTGCTCGGCCATCTTCTGCAGCTCTGCGTCGTCGCTCTGGATGGCCTCCGTCGGACGTCCCTCGTACCAGCCTTTGCCCATCCGGGTCTTCGGGTACTCCGAAACCTGCGAGAAGTTCTCGGGGATGCCGCAGTCTTTGGCCAGCCGGATCACGGCGTCTATCGCCTGATCCGCGGCCTGCACCGGGTTCATGCCCCTCGTGTCCTCGCCCATCGCCGTCGCGATGTCAGCGTACTTCTCGACCGCCGCCGGCTGGTTGTACGTCCACACCCGCGAGATCCCGATGCCGTTGTTCAGCCCGTGGTGGATGTCGTAATAAGCGCAGACGGCGTGCGAGAGGGAGTGCAGAATGCCGAGCAGGGCGGAGCTGAAGGCCTGCGCCGCGAGGTACTGCGCCCAGACCATCCCCTCCATCGCCTTGTAGTTCTTCGGGTTGTACGTCGCCTCGCGCAGGTTCTCCGTCACCATCTTGACGGCCTGCAAAGCCACCGGCGTACACGAGAGATGCTGCACCCGCCCGACGTAGGCCTCCGAGCCGTGGGCTATCGTGTCGAAGCCCGTGTAGGCCACGTACTCGGGCGGCTGCGTCATGCACAGCACGGGGTCGTTGATGGCGAGCGTCGTCGTCATCGCCCGGTCGAAAGCCACCCACTTGTGCGGCGCGTTCTCCGACGAAAGGTCCGTAATAACGGCCGCTGGCGTCGTCTCGGAACCCGTGCCCACGGTCGTGTTTATGGCGATGTGCGGCGGGTTCTCGAGCTTCTCGGAGGCGTTGACGCCCTGAAACTCGTTGATGTTCCGCCCGTCGTGGGCCGCGACGACCCTGGCGCCCTTGGTCGTGTCGTGCGGGCTGCCGCCGCCGATGGAGACGAAGCCGTCGCACTCGGAGTCGGTGAACGCCTTGTAGGCGTCCATGACGTTGTAGTCTTTCGGGTTGGTCTCGACCTTGTCGTAGACGGAGACCGAGACGCCCGCGTTCTCGAAGTTGGTCTTGCACTCGTCGATGATGCCGGTGCCTCTGAGCCCCGTCGTGACGAAGAGGACGTGCTTGAGGCCCATCTCCGCGGCCTCGGGGCCCGCGTTCTCGTAGGCCCCAGCCCCGAGCAACGACCGCGGCTGCTGGAAGAACTCCTTTACCGGAAACTCGAGTACCCGCGAAAGATCCATAAACCCTTTCCTCCTTTACCCGTACCCCTACGAGACATCCACCGCGACCTTTCCCCTTCGGCCGCGACCTTCTCGGAACGTTCCCCTGCTCTCGACCTCGCTTTCCCCCGAAAACTGTTACTACAATATAACAGCCGTGTTGTGCCGGGTCTAGCGAACATCCGGTTCGGGGGATGCTTTATAGCATCGCTGTGGGCCCCGCGCTACGGGCTTCGCGGGGTATGCCCGTGCTTGACACAACAATACTTTGATACTACAAACCCTTGCATGAAGCCTCTGTCACGAACCAGCGCGGGGACGCTGTACCACCAGATCTTGCAGGAGTTGACGGGGCGCATCGAGTCCGGGGAGATCGGGGTTGGGGATCGCCTACCCAGCGAGGCCGACCTCGTGGCGGACTTCGGGGTGAGCCGCACGACGGCGCGGCGCGCGCTCGACGAGCTCAGGCGGCAGGGGTTGGTGCGCCGCGAGCCGGGACGGGGCACCTTCCTCGCCAGCCCGAGGCTCAGGTCCAACCTGGCGTACCTGCACAGCTTCTCGGAGGAGATAGAGCGCTGGGGCTACGAGCCCGGGGCGCGCCTCGTATCGCGCGAGGAGAGGCTCGCCGACGGGGAGGTGGCGGCGCGGCTGGAGATAGAGGTGGACGAGGAGGTGCTGTTCGTGCGGCGGCTCAGGCTGGCGGACGAGCGCCCGATCTTCGTCTGCGACTCCTACCTGCCCACGGCCCGATTCCCCGCCCTCCGGGACGCGGACTACGCGGCCGTCTCCCTGAGCCGCCTCTTCCAGGAGCGGACCGGGCGCCGGGTCGAGCGCGCGCGGCAGTGGATCGGGGCCGCCACGGCCGCCAGGGACGTGGCCGAATTGCTGGAGATAAAGCCCGGCGTCCCGGTCCTGCGGGTCCGGCGCGTCACCCTCGTCACCGGCGACGAGCCCGTCGAGGCCGTCGAAGCGCACTTCCACCCCGAGCGCTACCAACACTACAACGAGCTCCCCGCCGGCACCGATGGGCTGGGCGCGTAGGCCCGAGACCGCGGCCATCATGGGCGATCGCGGAAGCAGGTGGCGCGCTGCGGCGGCCGGACGGCGGGGCGGGATCTTACGGACCGCTTGAGGATTCCTTAAAGGATTCTTACGACCGCCAAAGACTGTGCAACATGCACGATGTGCGGGGTTTCGCCGCCCGTTAGACTCGTTTCGTCTTGTCTGCAGCAACCGGCGCGTTTCGGGGAGCGTCGAGAGGCCGGAAGGGGAACGGGTGAAGGTCCGCTTGTCCAGAACTTTGGGTGTGATGACGTTGTTTGCGGCCCTCCTGGCCCTCGCCGGGCCGGGCATCGCCCAGGAGGAGCAGCGGCAGGTGACCTTCGAGCCGCCGCGGGGCTACCCGGCGGGGGCCACGTCCCAGTCCGAGCCCGTCTCGGTCACGGACGCGGACCTCGACGACAACGGAGACGCCGACCTTGCGGTCGCCAACCAGCTCGACGCCAGCGTCTCCGTCTTTCCCAACGCCGGGGACGGCACCTTCGGGGCGGCACGGAACGTCGCGATCGGGCCGCCGCCCGGGTCCACGTCGAGGCCCCGCCCGATGGGCGTGGTCCACGCGGACTTCAACCGCGACGGCGATGAGGACCTGGCCGTGACGAGCCCCGCGAGCAACGGCGTCTTCCTCCTCTTCGGCGCCGGCGGCCCGGCCCTCGAGTTCTCCGACGCCCAATTTTTGGCGGCGGGCGTGCGGGCCTTCGGCATCAGCGTCGAGGAGATAAACGGCGACTCCAGGCCGGATCTCGCCGTGACCAACCTCGGTCCCAGGGGCACGGGCCCCGCGGACTTCGGCCCGGACAGCGTCTCGATCTTTTTGAACAACCGGGGCAACGAGGGCGCCGACGGCACGTTCGCCCGGACGGATTACCCGGCGGGCGACAGCCCTTCCTCCGTGACCGGCGCGGACCTCGACGGCGACAACGACACGGACCTCGCGGTGACGAACGATCGCACCACCGCGACCACGGGCGACGTGTCGGTCTACCTCAACGACGGGTTCGGCACCCTTACGCCCTCCGGCCAGTACGAGGCGGGGGACGCCCCGACCGCCGTCGCCGATACCGACCTGGACGCGGACGGGGACCCCGATCTGGTTGTCGCCAACCTGGGGACCACGAGCGGGACCCCCGACAGCGTGTCCGTGCTGCTCAACGGGGGCGACGGCGCCTTCGCGGCCCCGGCCGACTACCCCGCCGGCGACGGGCCCCGCGCCGTCACCATCGCGGACTTCGACGGCGACGAAGATGCCGACTTCGCGGTTCCTTACGAGAACGAGAGGACGGCTCCCGTCCTCTCCGTCTACCTCAACGGGGGCGACGGGACCTTCGGACCCCGCCAGGACTCTCCCGGCGGTTCCGACAGCCGCGGCATCACCAGCGCCGACTTCGACGACGACGGGAGGCCGGACCTGGCCACCCCGGACCGCGGCCCGGCGCAGGATGCCCTCCTCGTGCTGCTCAACGCCACGAACAGGGTACCGGTGGCGGCGGACGACGCGTACCGCGCGAGGGAGGATCGGGCCTTGAAGGTGGACCCGCCCGGGGTGCTCGCCAACGACCGCGACCCGGACGGGGACGACCTCGCCGCGACGCTGGTCTCGGGCCCGCAGAACGGGTCGCTCTCCCTGAACCGCGACGGCTCCTTCGCGTACACGCCGAACCGGAACTTTCGGGGGGACGACTCCTTCACCTACAGGGCCGACGACGGCGCCGGCGGCGGCGAGACCGCCACGGTAGCCATCACGGTCGTCCCGGTGGACGACGATTGCACCCTCCGCGGCACACCGGGAGACGACCGGCTAACCGGCACGGCTCGCGCCGACGTGATCTGCGGCCTCGGCGGCTCCGATACCGTAGACGGCGGCCCCGGCAACGACGTCCTCCTGGGCGGCGAGGGCCGGGACGTCCTCAGGGACGACGCGGGCGAAGACCGCTTGTTCGGCGGCGCGGGCGGCGACCGGCTGAACGGCAGCGACGGCAGGCCGGGCGACGACCTGAACGGCGGCAGGGACACCGATAGCTGCTTCGCGGACGGCGGAGATACCGCCGGCGGCTGCCCGTAGGGCGGGCCCGGTGCCGGGGCGTCTACCCTTCGCGGGCCGCGGCGAGCGCGGCTACGCGCGGGGCGACGACCTTGCCGATCTCCTCCAGGAGCGCCTCGTCCTCCGAAGTAAAGGCGCCGACCGTGTCGGAGTCGATGTCGAACTGGCCGACGATCTCGCCCCCGTGCCGGATCAGGACGACTATCTCCGAGCGGGTGTGTATGGAGCAGGCAAGATAGTTCTCGACCTCGCGCACGTCCTCGACGACCTGGTTCCTACCTTCGGCGACCGCCGTCCCGCAGACGCCCTCGCCGACCTCGATGCGCGAGTGATCCGCCGGCGCGGTCTTCGGCCCTAGCACGAGCACGCCGTCCTGTATGACGTAGATGCCGCTCCAGTCCCAAGACGGGTGCGCGTCGTGCACCAACCGCACGACCCCGTTCAAGACCTCCTCTTCCGGGCCGTCGGAGGCGACGAGCCTCTCCGTCTCCGACTTGAGATCTTCTCGAAGCATCGTCCTCTCGCTCATCCTTGTACCCTCTCTGCGGCTGCTGCGCGACCCGCCAATCATAACCGCCAATCGGACGCGAATCCGCGCGGCTCGCGTCTCGAAGTCTGTGCACGTTGCACAAAGACCGGGACCCCGTCTTTCCTTAAGATAGACGGCCGGGCAACGTTCCAGAGGAGAAAGGGTTGGGCTCGGTTTTGATCCGGTCAAGGTTGGTGGCGCTCGCGGGTGTCTCTTTGGTGCTATGCCTGGTCTCGTGCGGAGGTGGTAGCGGAGGCGGGGCAAGTTCGGGCGGTGGAGGAGATCAGGGCGACGACTCGGGGGACACGCTGACCGTGCTCGCGGCGTCGTCGCTTACGGACGCCTTCGGGGAGCTGGCGGAGACCTTCGAAGAGGAGAACCCGGGCGTGACGGTCAGGCAGAGCTTCGAGTCGAGCTCGACGCTCTTGACCCAGATCCAGCAGGGCGCCCCCGCCGACGTCTTCGCCTCCGCCTCCGAAGAAGAGATGGATACCGCGGTGGGCGACGACCTGGTAGAGGGGGAGCCCGAGGTCTTCGTCCGCAACCGCGAGGTCGTCATGGTCCCGAAGGACAACCCGGCGAACATCCAGGAGTTCCGGGACGTCGCGGGCGGGAACGTCAGGCTCGTGCTGGCGCAGGAGGACGTGCCGGCCGCCGACTACGCCCTGGAGATCCTGGGCAACGCCAATCAGGAGTACGGGCAGGGCTTCGAGAGAGACGTCTTGGACAACATCGTCTCCAGGGAACCCGACGTGCGGGCGTCCGTCAACCGGGTCGTGGTCGGCGACGCCGACGCGACGTTCGGCTACGCCAGCGACTACACGCCGGACATCCGCGACAGGGTGGAGGTCGTCCCTATCCCGCCCGATCTGAACATCGTCGCGACGTACCCGGTGGCGGCCCTGAGCGACGCCCAGGAGCCGGAGCTGGCGCGGGAATGGGTGGCTCTGGTGACGAGCGAGGAGGGCCAGCGTGTCCTGGATAAGTGGGGCTTCGAGCCGGCCGCGTGATGGAGCGTGGCAAGAGCGGTCGTTCCCGGCGTCTAGACGGCGACGCTTTCGCCTCGGGATTCGCGGTCGCGGCGCTCGCGTTGCTGGCGGGCTTTATAAGCCTGCCCATTTTGAGCCTCGTGATCTGGACGATAAGCGAGAACGCGTGGCGGGCGATGGCCTCGCCGGTCGCGCTCGACGCGCTGCTCTTGAGCGTGAGGACCACCGCGATCTCGATGTTTATCGTCATCCTGATCGGGACGCCGGCGGCCTACGTGCTGGCCCGGGCGGACTTTCGCGGGAAACGCCTCGTGGACGCCCTGATCGACATCCCGGCCGTGCTGCCGCCGTCGGCGGCCGGCATCGCGCTGCTGCTGACCTTCGGGCGGTTCGGGCTCGTCGGCGAGTATCTGAACGTCTTCGGCGTGACCATCACCTTCACCACGGCGGCGGTCGTGATTGCCGAGGTCTTTGTCGCGGGCCACTTCTACGTGCGCCAGGCCGCGGTGGGCTTCGCCGCCGTGAACCGGGACGTAGAGGAGGCGGCCCTGGTGGACGGCGCGGGGCGCCTCTCGACCTTCGTCAGGGTCACCGTGCCGCTCGCGTTCCCGGCCCTCGTCGCCGGCGCCGTCGTTGCCTGGGCGCGGGCGCTCGGGGAGTTCGGGGCGACCATCATCTTCGCCGGCAGCTTTCGGGGCGTCACCCAGACCATCCCGCTCGCCATCTTCTCCGAGTTCCAGAGCAACATTGACGCCGCCGTCGCACTCTCCGTCCTCGTCCTGGGCTTCGCGTTCGTCGTCATACTGACCGCGAAGTACCTGGCGAGGAGGATGATCGAGTACGAAACATAGAGGAAGGCGCTTCGTCTGAGGCATCGAATTCTCGGGGCGCTTGTCCGTAACGGGGTCCCGACTACGCGCTCCTAGAATCTGAAAACTCCCGAAGGGGACGACCTCGAACCCCTAGGCTACCCCGTCGTCGGTCATGACCATGACGTCGGTGGCTTTTACGAGGGCCGTCACCTGGCTGCCGACTTCGAGGCCGAGCTCTTCGGCGCTCTCGGTGGTTATGAGGGCGACCATGTGGTTGTCGCCGACTTGTAGGGAGACCCTGGTGGCGGCCTCGCCCTTGACGATCTCCGTGATGGTGCCCGGCAGGCGGTTACGGGTGCTCAGCTTCATGTTCGTCCCTTTCCGTTTCTGTCGCCAACAGGCCGAGCTGCAGCGCGAGCCGCGCCCGGTGGTCCTTCAAGTCTAGACCAGTGAGGGCCTGGACGCGCGCGAGGCGATAGGGGAGGCTGTTGCGGTGCAGGTAGAGGCGGTCGGCGGCCTCGCTCGCGTTGCCGTTGGCGGCGAAGAAAGCCCGGAGGGTGCGGATCAGGTCGCTGCCGTGCTCGAGATCGTAACCCTCGACGCGCCCAACCAGGGCCCGAAAAGGTCCCAACTCCTCCGACCGCGCCAACTCCTCTAGCAATGACCCGGGATCCAAAACCCTCCGTCCAGACGTTCCAAAACTTCCCCAACCACCCTCGGATTCTACAGCCGGTCCCAACGACGCCTCGCGACGTTCTATCTAGGATGCACCCGCCCCGGGCAACGCGCCCTCGCAGCCTCCCGTTGCGTGATTGTTACTACAATGCTACGGTTCGGATCGCTGGGGTGGTCCGCGGGTCGCGGTTTCGAGCGCGGGGAAAGAGGCCTGTGCTACACTGCGCGGGCTCAGGGAAGAAAGGGGAAAAGGGCATAGAATCGCCTTTTGCGGCGGGGAAAGTGCGCTGTATGTGATCTCGTTGACGGCGGTGCGGTGGTGATCGGGGGGACCATCCCGTCCAGACTAGGGGTACGGGAAAGTCGTAGGAAAGGAGAGCGGGTGCGAAGGATCGAGGTAAGCGTAAACGGCGTTGCCTACGAGCACGAGGTCGAACCTCGGTTGCTTCTGGTGCATTACTTGCGCGAGGGGTTGAACCTGACCGGGACGATGGTCGGGTGCAACACCTCGAACTGCGGGGCTTGCACCGTGCTTATGGATGGGGAGTCGGTCAAGTCTTGCACGCTGTTCGCGGTGCAGGCGGACGGGCGCGAGATCACGACGGTCCAGGGCCTGCAGACGAACGGTGACTGGCATCCCATGCAGACGGCGTTCCACGAGAACCATGCCTTGCAGTGCGGGTACTGCACGCCGGGCATGATCCTGGCCTCCGTCTCCTACCTCAAGGAGAACCCGAACCCGGACGAGGGCGAGATCCGTGAGGCTTTGGAGGGCAACTACTGCCGCTGCACCGGCTACGAGAACATCGTCAAGGCCGTGCAGCAGGTCGCCGGCCAGACGAGTTAGAAGGAGGCTCTTTCAGTGACCCAGGCACCCGAAAAGTATATGGGGGGCGGGCTTCTTCGTAAGGAAGACCCGAACCTCGTAACCGGCAAGGCCAACTGGACCGACAACATCAAGCTGCCCGGCATGGTCCACATGTCCGTGCTCCGCAGCCCCTTCGCCCGCGCGAAGATCACCAAGCTAGACGTCTCCGGCGCCCTGGAGCGGCCCGGCGTCGTCGCGGCCTTCACCGGCGGGGAGCTCGCCGACGAGTGGCCCGGCGGCGTGCCGTGCGCGGCGGTCGTCTCCGAGGAGCAGAAGACCCCGTTCTTCCCGCCCGTCGTCACCGACGAGGTGCGCTTTGTCGGCGACGTGGTCGCCGTCGTGGTGGCGACCGACCGTTACGCCGCCCAGGACGCGCTGGAGGCCATCGAGGTCGACTACGAGCCGCTGCCGGCGATCGTGAACATGGAGGCGGCCCTCGCGGAGGGCGCAGATCTGGTGCACGAGGACCTGGGCACCAACGAGTGCTTCACCTTCACGGCGAACGCCGGGGACACGGACGAGCTCTTCGACCGGTCCGACGATCCCGGCAACGGCGCGTCGCCGCGCGGGCCCGACATCGAGGCCCAGGGCGACACCGACGGGGCCTTCGAGCGGGCCGACGTGGTCATCAAGGAGCGCTACGTCCAGCAGCGTTTGTTGCCGACGGCCATCGAGCCGCGGGCGACCGTGGCCACCCCGGAGCCCGGGCACGAGGGGTTCGTGATGTACTCCTCCACCCAGGTTCCGCACCTCGCCAAGATCGTCATGTCGCTGGCGACGGGGATACCCGAGAACCAGCTCAGGGTCGTGGCGCCCGACGTGGGCGGCGGCTTCGGCTCCAAGCTCAACATCTACCGCGAGGAGATCCTGGCCGTCGTTTTGGCGAAGAGGCTCGGAGTGCCGGTCAAGTACAACGAGGACCGCTCCGAGAACTACCAGTCGACCATCCACGGCCGCGGCCAGATCCAGGACGTAGAGATGGCCGCCGACTCTGAGGGCAAGATCCTCGGCATGAGGGTCAAGCTCCTGGACGACATGGGCGCGTACCTCCAGCTCCTGACGCCGGTCATCGCGATCAGCGGCGGGGCGCTCTTCCCCGGCGTCTACGACTTCGACAACTTCTCCATCGAGATCAAGGGCGTCTTCACCAACCTGGTCCCGACGGACGCCTACCGCGGCGCGGGACGCCCGGAGGCTTGCTTCGCCATCGAGCGGGCGATGGACTCCCTCGCCCGCGAGCTCGACATGGACCCCGTCGAGATCCGTCGCCGCAACTTCTTCGAGCCGTTCGACGAGCCGACGGCGAACGTCGGCGGCCTGCAGTTCGACTCCTTCAACCTGCAGGGCGCGCTCGACCGGGCGCTGGAGCTCGCCGACTACGACGCGTTGCGCCAGGAGCAGCAACGTAGGCGCGAGTCCGGTGACCCCGTGCAGCTCGGCATCGGGCTCTCGACGTACACGGAGATCTGCGGCCTCGGCCCCTCGCAGGCCCTCGCCGGCCTCGGTATCGGCGGCGGCGGCTGGGAGGTCGCCAACGTCAGGATGCTCGTGACGGGCAAGGTCGAGGTCGCGACGGGTACTTCCCCCCACGGCCAGGGCCACGAGACGAGCTGGTCCCAGATCGCGGCCGACGTCCTCGGCGTCACGCCCGGCGATGTAGAAGTCATCCACGGCGACACCGACGCGGTCCCCTTTGGCCGCGACACCTACGGCTCCAGAAGCCTCGCCGTCGGCGGCATCGCGGTCTACCACGCGGCCAACAAGGTCGTCGAGAAGGGCAAGAAGATCGCGGCGCACATGCTCGAAGCCTCCGAGGACGACATCGAGTTCGAGGGCGGCAAGTTCAGCGTCGCCGGCTCCCCGGACCAGAGCGTGACCATCCAGGACGTCTCGGGTGCCGCGTACCTCGGCGCCGACCTCCCGGAAGGGATGGAGCCGACGCTCAACGAGACGACGACCTTCGACCCGCCCAACTTCACGTTCCCGTTCGGCGCGCACATCTGCGTCTCCGAGGTCGACACGGAGACCGGCGGGGTGACGCTGCGCGACTACTTCGCGGTCGACGACTGCGGGCCGGTCATCAACCCGACCATCGTGGATGGGCAGCTACACGGCGGCCTGGCGCAGGGCATCGCGCAGGCGCTCTACGAGGGCGTCATCTACGATGAGGACGGCAACCTCATGACCGCCTCGATGGTGAACTACATGATCCCGGGCGCCCCCGAGCTTCCGAACTTCACCCTGGACCGGACCGTGACCCCGTCCCCGAGCAACCCGCTTGGCGTCAAGGGCGTGGGCGAGGCCGGGACCATCGGGGCGCCGCCGGCGGTCATCAACTCGGTGGTGGACGCGCTCTCGCCGATGGGCATCCGGCACATCGACATGCCCGCCTCGCCGATGCGCGTCTGGAAGGCCATCCAGAACGCCCAGGGCCTGCAGTCCGGCGACCGGACCTCCGACGCCTCCCTTGGGGCGAGCGAGGCCAGCATCACGCAGGGGGGTGACAGGTAGTGATCCCCGTAGCCTTCGACTACGAGGTCGCGGAGTCCGTCGACCACGCCATAGACCTGCTCGGCCAGCACGGCGACGAGTCCAAGCTGCTCGCCGGCGGGCACTCCCTGATCCCGATAATGCGCCTGCGCCTGGCGGCCCCCACGGTCCTCATCGACCTCGGCCGCCTCGACGACCTGCGCTACGTCCGGGACGACGGCGACCACCTCAAGATCGGCGCCATGACCCGCCACCGTGACCTGCTCTTCAACGACCTGGTCAAGGAGCACTGCGGCATCATCGGCTGGACCGCCGGACTCCTCGGCGACCCCTCGGTGCAGCACCGCGGCACCCTGGGCGGCACTTTGGCCCACGGCGACTCCTCGGGCGACATGCCGAGCGTCATCACGGCGCTGGAGGGGGAGCTGACGGTCAAGGGGCCTGACGGCGAGCGGACCGTCAAGGCCGCGGACTTTTTCCAGGACTACATGGTGACGGATCTCGGCGAGCAGGAGGTCGTCACGGAGATCCGGGTCCCCAAGCTCGGCGAGAACACCGGCTGGGCGTACAAGAAGTTCAGCCGCCGCTCGCAAGACTGGGCGACGGTCGGCGTGGCGGCGGTCGTGGAGCGCTCCAACGGCTCCATCGGCTCGGCCCGCATCGCGCTTACCAGCATGGGCGCAACACCCATCCGCGCGAGCGCCGTCGAGGAGGCCCTCTCGGGCGCCTCCCCCGACGCGGTCGCCGGGGCGGCCGAGTCGGCGGACGAGGGCACCAGCCCCGCCTCCGACGACGCGGCCTCGGCCGAGTTCCGCCGCCACCTGGCGCGGGTGTGGACCAAACGGGCGGTCGAGGAAGCCCTCGGCCGTTGAGCGAAGCCGTAAACGGACGCCGGGGGGCCCTGCCCTCCGGCGTTTCGCTTTCCGGGGATCTCCGGGAGCGGCTGCGCGAAGATAGCTACCTGGCCGGTGAGGGGCTCGCCACGGCGATCTTCCTGGCGCTCAAGCTGGAGAAGCCCCTCTTCCTCGAAGGCGAGGCCGGCGTCGGCAAAACCGAGGTGGCGAAAGTCTTGAGCCGGATGCTGGACACTCCCCTAATACGCCTCCAGTGCTACGAGGGCATAGACGTCAACCAGGCCGTCTACGAGTGGGACTACGCGAGGCAACTCCTGCACATCCGAACCGCCGAAGCCCTCGGCACCACCGAAGACCGCACGCACTTCGAGGACGAGCTGTACACGCGCCGCTTCCTCGTCAACCGGCCGCTCCTGCAGGCCATCGAGCACCGGGGCGACAATCCCCCGGTTCTTCTTATAGACGAGGTGGACCGGGCCGACGACGAGTTCGAGGCGTATCTGCTGGAGATCCTCTCGGACTACTCCGTCACGATCCCCGAGATCGGAACCATCACGGCCGAACGTCCGCCCGTCGCCATCCTGACCTCCAACCGCACCCGCGAGGTCCACGACGCCCTCAAGCGCCGCTGCCTGTACTACTTTATAGACCACCCCGACATGGAGCGGGAGGTCGAGATCGTGCGTCTCAGGGTCCCGGACGCCGAGGAGCGCCTGACCCGCCAGGTCGCCCGCGCCGTGCAACGTTTGCGGGGCATGGACTTGTACAAGCCGCCGGGCGTGGCCGAGACCCTGGACTGGACCGAGGCGCTCGTGGCGTTGGGGGCGAAGGAGCTCGACGAGGCCATGATCGAGGCTACGCTCGGCTCCGTCCTCAAGTACAACGAGGACCAGCAGCGTGTCCTGGTCCAGTCGTTGAACCTCCTCGCCGGCGCCTGATGCGGACCGGGATGGAAACCCACCCCCCGATGCTCCGCATCGCGGTCGCCTTCGGACGCCTCCTGCGTCGGGCCGGGCTCGCGGCGGGCCCCGACCGGGTCGTCGGCTTTGCGGGCGCCCTCGAAGAGGTAGACGTCGCCGACCGCGACGACGTGTACTGGGCCGGGCGGGTGACGCTCTGCTCCCGTCCCGAAGATTTCGACCTCTACGACCGCGCCTTCAAGGTCTTCTGGGAGGGGCGCGAGGGCCTCAAGGTCCCCGACCCGCCGCGCAACACCTTCTCCATCCGGCTCTCCCCCGACTCCGTCCAGCCGCCGAAAAAGAGCGCCGAAGAGAACCAAGAGGGCAGGGAAGCGGTCAAGCTCCGCTACAGCCCCGTCGACGTCCTTCGCAAAAAAGACTTCGCCGACTGCACCCCCGAGGAGTTCGCCGAGCTCTACAGGCTCATGGCGGAGATGCGTCTCGCCGGCGCCACCAGGCGCTCGCGGCGCCTCGAACCCGCCCACCGCGGGCGCCACGACCAGCGGAGGACCCTGCGGGCCGCGATGCGCACCGGCGGAGAGCCGATGCGCCACCGCTACCGGAAGGCGAGGGACAGGCCGCGGCGGGTCGTGCTGCTGTGCGACGTCTCGGGATCTATGGCCTCCTACAGCCGCGCGCTGCTGCGGTTCATGCACGCGAGCGTCGCCTCCGGAGACCCCGTCGAGGCCTTCGTCATGGGCACCAGGCTCACCCGCGTCACCCGCGAGCTGACGAACCGCGACCCTGACCGGGCGCTGAGAGAGGCCTCCAAAGCCATAGAGGACTGGTCCGGCGGAACCCGGCTCGGGGACACGGTAAAGGAGTTCGTGGACGTGTGGGGCCAGCGCGGGATGGCCCGCGGGGCCGTCGTCGTCGTGCTCTCCGACGGCTGGGACCGGGGGGACGTGGAGGTGCTCGAGGACGCGATGCGGCGCATCCACCGCCTCGCCCACAGGGTCATCTGGGTCAACCCCCTAAAGGCCGCCCCCGGCTACCAGCCGCTCGCCCGCGGGATGGCCGCAGCACTCCCCCACGTGGACGTCTTCCTCTCCGGCCACAACTACGAGAGCCTCCAGGAGCTCGCCCGCGCCGTCGCCGGGGCCTCTATCGGAGATAGCCGTGGCGGGGGTTAGAATTACCGCGCAGAGGAGGTGTTTGCTTCGGTGACCGAGGCGAAGCCGGACGATGTTCTCTTGTTAGTCGGACAAGTCTACGCCGGCTTGTCCGAAGAAGAGATAGACGCCGTCGAACGGATAGCCCTCGATCGGAGCGTGTGGTTCGAAGAACCGGCGCAGGAGGTTGTTATGAGCGAGGACCCGCGGTACACGATCAACCTGGACGAGGCGTTCGGTCCGCTGGAGCTCGTGGACGTCCGCGCCCTCGCCGGCGCCGTAGAAGATAGCTGGCACAACCAAACGCTGTGCCGGGTAAACGATTGCGTCGTCAGGCTCGGGGTGATGCAGGGCGAGTTCCACTGGCACCACCACGACGAGGAGGACGAGTTCTTCTACGTTATAGATGGGCGGTTCCTGATCGACCTCGAAGAAGGCCGCACGGTCGAGCTGACCCCGCAGCAGGGTTTCATGGTGCCCAGGGGCGTCGTCCACAGGACGCGGGCGCCGGAACGGACGGTGATCCTCATGACCGAGGGCGCCGGGGTCGTGCCCACCGGCGACGCGCCCGAAGAATCCTATCAAGGAGGCCCGGCATGAACCCGGTCGTGGAGAAGGTCGCGCGGTGGCGCGGGGAAGAGAAGAAGGCCGCGCTGGCGACGGTCGTGAAGGTCGAGAGGAGCGGGCCTCTAGGCCCGGGGACCTCGATGGCGGTTTCGGAGGACGGGCAGGTCGTGGGATCGGTGAGCGGCGGGTGCGTCGAGCCGGCGGTCTTCGAGGAGGCGATGGGGGCCATCGAGACGGGCCAGCCGAAGCTCCTTAGTTACGGCATCTCGGACGATGAGGCGTTCGGGGTGGGGCTGACGTGCGGTGGGATCATCCACATCTTCGTCGAGAGGGTGGACTGGTGAGCATCATCGCCCGCTGGCACGACCTGCTCCGGCAGCAGTCGCCGGTCGCGATGGCGACCGTGATAGAGGGCCCCGAGGACTCCTTCGGCGGCAAGCTGCTCGTCACCCCCGAAGACCACGAGGGAACCGCCGGCAACGAGGACCTGGACCGCGCCATCGTCGAGGCGGCCCGCGGGCTGCTCGAAGGCGGCAAGACGGAGACGCGCCACTTCGGGCCGCGTGGGCAGAGGCGCATGGAGGACGTCGCCGTCTTCGTGCAGAGCTTCGCGCCGCCGCCCAAGATGTACGTCTTCGGGGCGATAGACTTTGCCTCCGCCGTCGCCAGGGTCGGGAAGTTCATGGGATACCGCGTGATCGTCTGCGACGCCCGCGCCGTCTTCGCCACCCGCGACCGCTTCCCCTCTGCCGACGAGGTCGTCGTCGCCTGGCCGGACGAGTTCCTGAAGACCGCCGAGGTGGACGCCCGCAGCGTCATCTGCGTCCTCACGCACGACCCGAAGTTCGACGTGCCGGTCCTGAAGGCGGCGCTCGACACGACCGCCGGCTACATCGGGGCGATGGGGAGCCGCCGAACCCACGACAACCGCACGGCACGCCTCAAGGAGGAGGGCGTCTCGGACGGGCAGCTAGGGCGCGTCAGCAGCCCGATAGGGTTGGACATAGGTTCGCGCACGCCGGAGGAGACGGCGGTGGCGATAGCGGCGGAGATCATCGCGTTCCGCACGGGGCATACCGGGGGGCGTCTGGCGGAGCGCTCCGGCCCGATCCACGCCCCCGATCCCGATACGGCCGACTCGCCGGACGCCGAGGACGCGAGGCGGGAGGCGGCGGGTGCGGCCCGAGACCGGCGGTGAGACGCGGTGAGCGGCGTGACGGCCGTCGTGCTCGCCGCGGGCGCAGGGAGCCGTTTCGGGGGCGGGAAGCTGCTGGCCCCTTTCGGGGGGCGGACCTTGGTCGAAGCGACCCTGGACGGGCTGCGCGGGGCTCCGGTGGATGAGACAATCGTTGTGGTCGGGACCGAAGGGGAAGGGTTGCGCAAGGTGAGCGCCGCATACGGGGTCCGCGTGGTCGAGAACCGCGACTGGGCCGAGGGCATGTCCACCTCCGTGCGCGCGGGTTTAAATGCCTGCTCGCCGAAATCTCACGC
>CAXUFZ010000023.1:0-20895 GCA_964250345.1 uncultured Rubrobacteraceae bacterium | reverse complement strand
CCGCCGGGGGGCGCTACGCCGGGCTGGTTTCCCTGATCACGCTGCTCATGGCCCTGCTCGTCTGCCAGAGCCGCGTGGAGAGCGGCGTCCGTAACGTCTTCCAGGTCGCAACGGGTGGCGTAATAGGGTCGCTCGTCTCCGTCGCCGTGTTCCAACTCTTGTGATGGGGGAGGCGCGCGACATCGCCGAGCTGATGGACGCGGCCCGCGAGGCCGCCACGCGGGCCTACGCCCCGTACAGCAACTTCCGCGTCGGCGCGGCCATCCTGACGAGCGGAGGAGCCGTACACGTCGGCTGCAACGTCGAGAACGCCTCCTACGGGCTCTCTATCTGCGCCGAGCGTAACGCGGCTACTACCATGGTCTCCGCGGACCCGAACGACACGAAGATTGAGCGGGTCGCCATCTTCAGCCCCAACACCGCGCCTTGTTTCCCGTGCGGCGCGTGCCGGCAGTTTTTGCGAGAGTTCGATTGCGAGGAGGTCGTGGTGGATGACGCTTCCGGTCTGCGCCGTTACCCGTTCGCGGAGATCCTGCCGCACTCCTTCGGGCCGGAGTCGCTTTGACGGGCCCGACCCCGAACGGCGCCTCCGGGAACGGGTTACGGAGCGGTTTTGTCGCGGTCGTTGGGCGGCCCAACGTCGGAAAAAGCACCCTCGTCAACCGGCTGGTGGGGCAGAAGGTCTCGATCACCTCGCCCCGGCCGCAGACGACGCGGAGCCCGATCCGTGGCGTCCGCAACGGTCCCGGCTACCAGGCGATCTTCGTGGACACCCCCGGCTCCCAGAAACCGCGCGACACCCTCCGCGCCCGGATGCAGGGGCAGGTCGTGGACAGCCTCTCGGGCTCCGACGCCGTCCTCTTCCTCATCGACGCCGCCCAGGCCGCGGACGGCCTCGGCTCGGGCGACCGCTACGTCGCCCGCCTCGTAGCCGACAGCAACACACCCGTTATCGTCTGCTTGAACAAGGTAGACCTCCTGGACAAGCCGACGCGGGCGCTGCCCATCGTCCAGGAGGTCTCCGGGCTCGGCGACTGGCGCGAGGTCTTCCAGATCAGCGCCTCGGACGGGACGAACGTGGGCGCGCTGATGGAGACCGTCGCCGCGATGCTGCCGCCCGGCCCGCGTTACTTCCCCGAAGGGACCGTGACGGACTACCCGGAGACCCTGATCCTGGCCGAGTACGTCCGGGAGAAGGCGTTGAACGTTTTGCGTGACGAGGTCCCCCACGCGGTGATGGTCGAGATCGACGACGTCGAGCGCAAAGAGAACGTCACGGTCGTCTACGCCATCATCCACGTCGAGCGCGGGACGCAGCGCATGATCGTGCTCGGCAAAGGCGGCAAAACTATCAAACAGATCGGCACCGAAGCCCGCCGCGACGTCGAACGCCTCCTCGGAACCAGAATTTATCTCGACCTGAAGGTGAAGGTCAGCCCCGGATGGCGGAGCGACAAGCAGTTCCTGGAGCGGTTGGGTTTATAATTCCCCGTGGTTGTGGAGTCCGATCGGGAGACAGGAAATTGGCGATGAGGGTGCGGGAGTTCGCGAAGACGGTGGACCACACCCTCTTGAAGCCGGACGCCACGGAGGAGCAGGTCGTGAAGCTCTGCGAGGAGGCGGCCCGCTTCCACTTCGCCGCCGTCTGCATCCCGCCGTGTTACGTCAAGCTCGCCGCCGGGGAGCTCCGGGGCACGGACGTGAAGGTCGCGACGGTCATCTCCTTCCCCTTCGGCAACGACGCGCCGGCGGTCAAGATCTCGGCCGTCCGCGACGCCGTCACCAAGGGCGCCTCGGAGCTCGACGTGGTGATGAACGTCTCAAGGTTCCTCTCGGGGGACTTCGACCGCGTCGCCGACGAGCTGGCGAGCCTGACGCAGGAGGTGAGCGTCGTGGCGATGAACAACGGGCTCAACGACGTGGTACTCAAGGTCATTATTGAGACTGCCTACCTCTCGGACAAGATGAAGCGGTTGGCGACCCGCATCGTCGCGGCCAGCGGCGCGGACTTCGTCAAGACCTCGACGGGCTTCGGGCCCGGCGGCGCGACCCCCGAAGACGTCGCCTTGCTGCGCGAGGAGTCGCCCGAGGGTCTTGCGGTCAAGGCATCCGGCGGGATAAGGACGCTGGAGGACGCGCTCGACATGCTCAACGCCGGGGCTTCGCGGCTCGGGATGAGCTCCAGCGTCGCGGTGATGGAGGAGGCCGAGGGTGGCGGTCTACAAGAGTAAGGGGATCGTGCTGCGCTCCATTCGCTACGGCGAAGCCGACCGCATCCTCGACCTCTACACCCGCGACGCCGGCCTCGTCTCGGCCATCGCAAAGGGCATCCGGCGCACGAAATCCCGCTTCGGCGCCCGCCTCGAACCCCTCTCCTGCGTGGACTTCGTCGCCTACAAGGGCCGCACCCTCGACACCGTGACCCAGGCCGAGACCCTGCGCAGCTTCCACAACGTCCGCGAGAACCTCTCGCGCTTCGAGGCCGCGGCGGGCATGGTGGGCTTCGTCCGCGCGCTCTCCGGTGGGGACGAGGCCGACCGGCGCGTCTTCAACCTCCTCTACAAGTCCCTCGAAGCCCTGGAGAACCGGGACTCTGGCTTCGAGGCCGTGGAGGCCGCCCTCGGCCTGAAGCTCTCGATGCTGGCCGGTTACGCGCCGCAGCTCGACGCCTGCCTGAACTGCGGGATGGACCTCGACGACGCGCCGGAGCCGCTGCACTTCGCGCCGGACCTCGGCGGCGTTCTCTGCCGGGAATGCCGCTCCACCACCGGGGATGCGTTCCCGATGGCGCCGGGGACGTTGGATCGCCTCCGGAACCTGATCGAGAACCCCGTCCGCGACGCCCCCTCCGACGACGCCCTGCGCGAGGCCGTGCCACGCGTGGTCCGCGCCCACGTGTTAGCCCACGCCCCGGGCAAGGCCCTCTCCGCGACCCAGCTCACGACCCGCGCCCGGCGCCCCGCGTGAGCGACGTCCGGCGCCGGACGTCGTGGGCCTGCGAGACCAGCGCCGGCCGGCCTCGCCACGAGGCTCCCGACGGCGTCCGCAACGAGTTCCAGCGCGACCGGGATCGCATCATCCACGCCAAGGCCTTCCGCCGGCTCATGCACAAGACCCAGGTCTTTATCGCGCCGGACGGCGACCACTTCCGCACCCGCCTCACCCACACGCTGGAGATGACGCAGATCTCGCGCACCATCGCCCGCGCCCTCGACCTCAACGAGGATCTCGCCGAAGCCATAGCCCTAGGCCACGACCTCGGACACACCCCCTTCGGCCACACGGGCGAAGAAGCAGTGAACCGTGCCCTCGCCGCCCACGGACGCGTCTTCCGTCACAACGAACACTCCCTACGCGTGGTGGACGACCTCGAAAAAGGGGGCGACGGTCTAAACTTGACCATGGAGGTTAGAGACGGCATACGTAACCATACCGGAGACGGTTATCCTTGGACGCGGGAGGGGGAGATCGTGCGGGTCGCGGACCGCATCGCGTACGTGAACCACGACGTGGACGATGCCCTGCGCGCAGGGGTGATCTCCCGCGGGGATCTTCCCGAGGGCCCAATCTCGATGTTAGGTGAACGGATGAGCGGACGGATCGACACCCTCGTGCGCGACATGATATCTACATCTCAGAGTAAAGGTGAGATAGCGTTGTCCGGGGACGTCTACGCGGCGCTCATGGGGCTGAGGGCTTGGCTGTTCGAGAACGTGTACCGTGGCGGGCGTTCGCGGGAGAACGAGAAGGCGGCGGGGATAGTCGTCGCGCTCTTCGACTACTACTTGGAGCACGGGGAAGAGCGAACGGGTAGCGACACCGACCCCATCGTCGAGACCGTGGACTTCGTGGCGGGCATGACGGATCGGTACGCGCTCGCGACCTACAGGCGGCTGTTCATGCCGCGCGGTGAGATCTTCGCGTGAGCGAAGGCGCGGAGTCGAGATTTTCGGACCATCCGGTCGGTAGCCCGGAGATCTTGTACCGCGTGAGCCCTTTCGTGAGCTCGGAGGACCTCAACGCGCTGTTCGTGGTCGCGTGGGAGGGGCACGAACAACGAAACTTCGGCCCCGTCCTGCGTCGCAGCCTCGTATACATCTGCGCGTATCGGCAGGACCGGCTCGTCGGTTTCGTGAACGTCGCCTGGGACGGCGGGGTCCACGCCTTCATCCTGGACACGACCGTCCACCCGGACGTCAGGCGCCGTGGCGTCGGCCGGGGCCTGGTCGTCCACGCCGCCGAAGAGGCCGGTGGACGCGGCGCCGAGTGGCTACACGTAGACTTCGAGCCGCACCTCGTCGAGTTCTACCGGGGATGCGGATTTCGAGCCACGGAGGGCGGCCTCTTGAACCTCGGACCAGGCGGTTCCTGAACCCCCGGGAGTCGAGAGTCGGAATGCCAGCGCTTCGGGTTTTACTACTCTCTACTCCCTATTCACTACTCTCCGGGAGGCGCGCGGCGCCGACCTAGCCGGTGTTCAGCATCCCGGAGGAGACGCCTGAGATGGTGAGGAGGAGCGTTTGGAGGACCTTCTCGCGTTCGGGGGAATCTTCGGGCAGGTTGCGGAGGCGGCGTAGGAGGTTGACCTGCACGTAGGAGAGCGGGTCGACGTAGGGGTTTCGGAGGCGGATGGAGCGTTGTAGGACGGGGCTGTCGTCCAGGAGGTTCTCGTTGCCGGTGATCAGGCGCAGCGCTTCGACGCAGGCGGCGTGCTCTTCGGAGATCCGATCCCACAGCCGCCGCCGGGTCGCCTCGTCTTCCACGAGCGACGTGTAGGTCTCGGCTATGCGCATGTCGCTCTTAGCGAGGGTCATCTGCATGAAGGCCACGAGCGTGCGGAAGAACGGCCATCCCCGGTACATCTCGCGCAGGGTGCGGAGTTTGTCGTCTGAGTGGACGTACTCGCCCAGCGCGGTCCCCGAGCCGTACCAGGACGGCAGGAGGAACCGGTTCTGGGTCCAGGCGAAGACCCAGGGGATGGCGCGCAGGCTCTCGACCTCGGCGTTCTGGACGCGTTTGGCCGGGCGGCTGCCCATGTTGAGCGAGGAGAGCTCGCCGATGGGGGAGGCACCGGCGAAGAAGTCCAGGAAGCCTTCGTCCTCGTAGACCAGCGAGCGGTAGGCGTCGCGGGCTGTGGCGGAGAGGTCCTCCATCGTCCCGGTCCAGGAAGGGTCTATCTCCAGGGGGGAGTCGTTCGCGCTCGCCTCGAGGACCGCCGCTAGGATCGTGTCGAGGTTGCGGCGGGCCAGGCCCTTCATGCTGTATTTAAAGGAGATGACCTCGCCCTGCTCGGTTATCCGGATCTTGCCGTCCAGCGTGCCCGGGGGCTGGGCCATGATGGCCTGGTAGCTCGGGCCGCCGCCGCGCCCGGCGCTGCCGCCGCGCCCGTGGAAGACCCGCAACTGCACGCCCTGCTCCTTCGCCACCGCCGACAGCAGCCCTTGGGTCTTGTAGAGCGTCCAGTTGCTGGTGATGTAGCCGGCGTCCTTGCCCGAGTCGCTGTAGCCGAGCATGATCTCCTGCAGGTTCTCCCCGAACGAGAGCGACGACCGATAGAACGGGTCCTCCAACAGACGCCGCAACACGTCGGGCGCGCGCTCCAGGTCGTCCACCGTCTCGAAGAGCGGCGAGACCTTGAGGTGGTTCGCCGTACACGCGCCGCTCTCGTCAACCTCCAGCAAGCCCGCCCTGCGCGCCAGCAACTGCACGCACAGCACGTCACTGGCGTGGTGGGCCATGCTGAGGACGAACGTCTCGACCGGCGCCTCCGAGAACTCTTCCCTGACCGCCTGGATGCGCTCGAAGGTATCCAGAACTTTGCGGGACTCGTCCGACAGGTCGTACGGGACCTCTTCGAGCCGTTCCTGGCCCGAAAGGAGCTGCCTGAGAAGGGAGGCGCGTTCGGCCTCGTCCATTGTCAGAAGGTCTTTGCCGGTCGAGGCGGATACCACGGCGGCGGTCGCCTCGACGACTGCGGAGCTCTCCTGGCGGACGTCGAGCTTTGCCAGGTGGAAGCCGAAGACCTCGGCCTGCCGGATCAGGTCGCGCAGGCTCCCCGCGACGACGCGACCGCCGCCGTGTTCGGCGAGGCTGTCCCTGATAACGGCCAGGTCCTGGAGGAAATCGCCGACGCCGTCGTAGGCGTTGGGCGAGTTCGGGCCTTCGAGGGTGCGCTGCAGCCGTTCGGAGATCAGGAGCAGCATCTTGCGGTAGATCTCGTCCGGGCTCATGCCCTTGTACCTGTCTGGAACCTCCGGCATCGCCCTCTCGTAGTCCTCGACGGCGGAACGGAGAGCCTCCGACGCCCCGGTCTGCCGCCCGGACTGGCTCATGTGGTCGACCATCCGCGAGACGGACTGTATGTGGCGTTTGAGGATCACCTCGCGGTGCAGGCCGAGCGCCGCGCCGATCATCCCCGGGCCGACGAACGGGTTGCCATCCTGGTCGCCGCCGACCCACGAGCCGAACTCCAGCACGCGTCCCAGCCGCGGCGTCGACTCCGGGAAGTGCATCGCCAGCTCGTCCTCGAACTCGCGGTACGCCTCGAGGGTCGCGGAGATAAGGGGATGCTCGAAGAAGAGAAGGGTGCGCTCTATCTCCTGCGTCACCTCGGGCCGGCGCGTCCGGATCTCGCCGGTCTGCCACAGGACCGTGATCTCCTCGGCAAGCGCCTCCTCCAACCGCCGCCCCTCCTTCCACGTCAGTGCCGCCGACTCCCTGACCTCCAGCATCTCCCCGATGCGCTCGTGCTTGCGCCGCACGCTGCGCCTCGTGGCCTCCGTCGGGTGCGCCGTCAACACGAGCCCGACGTTGAGCCCGTCGAGGATCTTCTGCAAGGCCTCGGCCTGTATCCCCTCGTCCTTGAGGCGCGAGAGCGCGCTCGCCACCGAGGCCCGCAGCGGCGGGCTGTCCTCGGAGGACTCGTACTGGCGCCCCCGCCGGACCCGGTGGTAGCGTTCGGCGATGTTGACTAGCTGGAAGTAGACCGAGAAGGCCCGCACGATCCTGTTCAGTCTGTCCGGGTCCAGGCCCTCGATCAAGCCGCGCAGCCGCTCGTCGAGCGCGGGGTCGTAGTCGAACCGGAGCCGCTTGCACAGAAGCCGGATCTCCTCCTCCGCCTCGAAGAGCTCCCGACCTTCCTGCTCGATGAGAACCTGCCCGAGCAACCGCCCGAGCAAATTGATGTCCCGCCTGAGCGGCTCGTCCTTGGGCTCGAACCCCACGCCGGGGGGCAAGTCCGCATACCCGGCCCGCGGCGCCCTGGTAGATTGTTCCCTAATGCTCACGCCCGATAGAGTAACATTGCCCCCGGTGGGGACGGCGACGAAACGGTTAGAAACGAGCATCTTTGTACATAGGTACAACAGGAACCTAGGATGAGGATCTCGCAGCGCAGCATCGAGGACGTCCGCGAGGCGGCGAACATCGTCGAGGTCGCCTCGGAGTTCACCGCGCTGCGCCGGCAGGGTGCCCGCTTCTCCGGCCTCTGCCCCTACCCCGATCACCAGGAGAAGACCCCATCCTTCAGCGTCTCCCCGGACCGCGGCTTCTGCTACTGCTTCGGGTGCCAGAAGGGTTCCGACGCGATCAAACTGGTCATGGACCTCAAGGGCCTGGACTTCGCCGAAGCGGTCTCCTACCTCGCCGAACGCTCCGGCGTCGAACTGCAATACGAGGGCGGGGGAGACGCCGACGCCGCCCAAAAACGCGCCGGCCGCCGCAAGAGCATCCACAAGGCCCTGGCCGCCGCCGCCGTCTACTACCACAAGTACCTCCTCAAGTCCCAAACCCCCGAGGCGGAGCAAGCCCGCGACTACCTCAAAAGCCGCGGAATAGAACATTCTACTATAGAAGAATTTCGTTTAGGCTACGCGCCGCGTGGGAGTTCGGGTTTCCTTGGGCCGGCCAGAAAGCTCGGCATCGAGCGGTCGGTCTTGGAGGCTGGGGGGTTGTTGTCGTCGCGGGGCGGGGAGCGGTTTGCGGGTAGGATCACCTTCCCCATCTCGGATCGTCGGGGTAGGATCGTGGGCTTCGGTGCGCGCGCCATGGGGGACGACCAGCCGAAGTACCTGAACTCGCCGGAGACGGAGATCTTCAACAAGCGCGACCTCCTCTACGGCTTTCCGCAGGTGGCCGACGCGGTGCGCCGGCAGCGGGCGGCCCTGATCGTAGAGGGCTACACCGACGTCTTGATGCTCTACCAGTCGGGCATCAAGAACGCCGTCGCGACCCTGGGAACCGCCACGACGCCCAGCCATCTTCGGGTGTTGAGCGGCTTTGTGGACAGCATCTACATGCTCTTCGACCCCGATTCGGCCGGGGAGAGGGCCCTCGAAAGGGCCGACGCGACCGTGCGCGAGCTGGAGCGCTCCGCGGACGGCAACACCGTCTCCGCGGCCACCAAGTTGAAGCTGGATCTCCGCGTCGTGCGGCTGGCCGAAGACCCGGCCGACTGGCTGCGGGAGCACTCCGCGGAGGAATTCAGGAAGGTATTGGGTGGAGCCGTCCCGTTGCTCGAGTATCTGTTCCGGCGCAAGGCCGAGCACGCCAGGGGCGCGGGCGCCGCCGAGAGGTCCAGGATGATGGGGGAGATCCAGGACGTCATCTCCCGCATCGACGACCCCGTCTTCTACCGGGACGCTCTGCGCGTCGCCTCCGAAGCGCTCGGCGTCAACCCCCGGGAACTCCAGACGGGCCGCCGCCAGCAGACGCTACCCACCGCACCCGCGCAGGCCCCGCCGAGGAGCCCGCTGGAACAGGCCGGCCGCGAGGTGACCGCCCTGATGCTCGCGCACCCGCGACTGACGGAAGAGCTGCTCGAGAAAGGGGTCCGAGTCCCGTTCCTGCCGCAGCCTTTCAAGCTGGGCGAGTCGGACTTCTCGGACGAGGCCCAGGCCAACCTCTTCGGCCTGCTCGCGAGCCACCCCGGAGAGGCGCTCGATGCGGTCCTCGCTGACGAGCGCGCCCGCGAGCGGATGGACGAGCTAGTCTCGCTGGGGGCCGAGGCCGAAGAGATGCGGGAGAACGACCTCCACTCTTCCCGGGGAGCCGTTCGCGAGACGTGGTTGCGCCTGGGCATTCTGAGCAGGCAACGCAGGATGCGGGAGACATCGGACTACGACCAGAAGGGGGTCCTCCAGACCGAGATCCAGCAGCTCAGGGAGGCGCTTCGGGCGGTCTCCTCGTAGCCTTGAAGCGCGCACCGGCCGGACGTATAATCCTCCTCGCTGCACCCTTCCCCTGTAGCTCAATTGGCAGAGCATTCGACTGTTAATCGAAGGGTTGCTGGTTCGAGTCCAGCCGGGGGAGCCTGACGGCGCCGTCTAGGCAAGCCGCCCCGGGCCCATAGCTCAGTCGGTTAGAGCATCCGACTCATAATCGGACGGTCCCAGGTTCGAGTCCTGGTGGGCCCACAAACAACCGCACAGGCCCGCAACGGGCCGCAACAACCCGCGGATCCCAACCACCATTTTCCGCACGCCCAAGATATAGCGTCCGACGCAATCCCGCGTCCACATGTGACACAACCAGCCAAACCAGCCTATTAACGACTTGGAGCCCTCGACTGCCCGAATACAAAGGATTTTGTAGGGGGTCCTAAACCCTTGGGGGGAGGGTAAAGAGATCAAAACAGGTATTTTCGGGGCCCCCGACGTCTCTCTTCGGGGTCTCGTTGCTAATTTTCCCGGCATATGCAAGAATTTCGTCTGTTGTGGGTCAAAGTGGAGCGTAGTGGAAGGACGTAGCTACGGCCCTTTTAGGCGAGTACGAGCACACGCTGGACGAGAAAGGGCGCCTGACCCTCCCCTCCCGGCTCCGCTCGCACTTCGAGCGCGGGATCGTCGTGACCAAAGGGGTGGACCGTTGTTTGTTCGCCTTTCCCCCAGAGGAGTGGGAAACGTTCAAGGGCAACATCAAAGCCAACGCGGACCTCTCGGCGCGAGGCCGGCAGCTCTCTCGCATGTTCTTCTCGATGGCGTTCGAGGCGACGCTCGATCGGCAGGGACGGGTGTTGGTCCCAAACAGGCTGGCGGGGTACGCCGGGCTGCAACGGGACGTGACTATCACCGGGGTGGACGACAGGTTGGAGATCTGGGACACCGAGGAGTGGAACACCTACGTCGCGGGCGCGGACGACTCCTTCTCGGAGATCGTCGAGGAGTTCGCCGGCAGGGAGACGAGCGGGTGATGACGACGGGGCACCGGCCGGTGATGCTGGAGGAGGCCATCGAGGCCTTGAACCTGACGGGCGCCGAGACCGTCGTGGACGCGACCTTCGGCGGCGGGGGGCACACCCGGCGTGTCCTACGGGAGCTCTCCTCTGGTGGGCGGGTGATCGGGGTGGACCGCGACCCCGACGCCGCGGCGCGGGCCGAAAACTTGTCGGACGACGGCCGCTTCTCTTTTGTGGCGGGGGCGTTCGACGACGTCTTGTGGGAGATGGTCGGGGCCGGTGAGAAGGTCGACGCCGTTCTCTTCGACCTCGGACTGTCGAGCTTCCAGATCGACGAGCCGGGGCGGGGCTTCTCGTACGTGGCGGAGGGGCCGCTGGACATGCGGATGGACCCCGGGTCCGGGGTGTCTGCCGCCGAGTATCTCAACGGTGTCGAGGTGGCGGACCTCATACAGACCCTCGGACGCTACGGCGACGTGCCGCGCGGCGAGGCGCGCCGGGTGGCCCGGGAGGTCGTGCGCCGGAGGCCGCTGCGGACGACGACGGACCTCTACGACGCCGTCCGGGCCGCCGTCGGGTGGAAGGAGCGCGGCGGGAACCCGGCGAAGAGGGTCTTTCAGGCCGTGCGGGTCCGCGTGAACGACGAGCTTGAAGGTCTCGCGCGGACGCTGGAGGCCACGGAGCGACTGCTCTCGCCAGGGGGCCGGTTGGTCGCCATCACCTTCCAGTCCGGGGAGGACAGGCTCGTCAAACGCTTCGTCTCCGAACGCGAGGGTCGCTGCGTCTGCCCGCCCGAGCTGCCGGTCTGCGTGTGCGGCGCGAGCCCGGTGTTCCGCCGGGGCGTCGTGCGGGGGCCGACGGAGGCCGAGGCCCGGGAGAACCCACGCAGCGCCTCGGCCCGGCTGCGCTCGGCGGTTAGGACGTCGGAACCGCCGGGGGGCGGGTAATGGCCGCGCCCGACCGTTCGTACCGCTCGACGCTGCCGACGCAGCCCGCGGCCCCCCCGTGGGAGCGCGCGCCGCACCGGCGGGGGGCGGGCAAACGACGGCGCAACGAGGCCGGAAGGCGACGTCTGTTCGCGGTCCTGGTGGTGGTACCGGTGCTGTTGATGCTGGGGAGCGTCTACCTGCACACGGTCTCCGCAGATCTGCAAGGCAGGGCGACCGCGCTCGAGGAACGACTCGACGCGACGCGGGCCGAGGGAGAAAGGCTCGGGGTCAAGGTCGCCGAGCTGTCGGCGGCGGACAGGATCAGACCGCTCGCCCGCGAGAAGCTGAACATGCGGGACGCCGAGAGCCGGGACCTGGAAGTCTACGGAAACACGCAACGGGAGGATGGGATAGCCGATGGGGGAGAGAAGAAAGGAGGGGAGCCGCGGCCCCGCTAAACGCGCGAAGGGCCGGAGCATCAAAGCTAGAGGCGGCACCCCGAATAGCTCCCCCGGACGAGAGCGTCCCCAGGGGAGAAAAAACCATAAGAATGCCGAGGGCCGCGTCGTGTCCCTCTCCGGCCGACGGCGCGCGAGCAGCGGTCGTTCTGCGAGGACGCGGGGCGGCACGCCCGTGGCGCGCAAGGGCGCGGTCGGCCTGGGCCGTCTGCGGGCGGTGGCGCTGGTGTTCGCTTTGACCGGGCTGTTGCTCGGCGCGCGCGCCGTCCACATCGGCCTCGCCGACGACGACCGCTACGGCGCCTTCGCCGCCGAGCGGACGCTGGTCCCGGTCTCCTCCGACGGGGAGGTCCGCGGCGGTATCCGGAGCGCCGACGGGCGCGAGCTGGCGACGAGCCTCGAGGCCGCCAGGGTCATCGCGACGCCCTACCAGGTCGAGGACCCCCCCGCCGCCGCCGGCGCGCTCGCAGAGGTGCTCGTCCTTGCCGGCCGGCTACAGCGTCGTCGCCGACGACGTCCCGCCGGAGGTCGCCGGGCGGATCGAGGACCTCGCCATAGCCGGCATCTCGACGGCCCGCGACACGGTCAGGATCTACCCGGAAGGGGCCCTGGCCAGCCAGCTCACCGGCTACCAGGGAGAGTTCGGCGAGGCCTTCGGCGGCGTCGAAGCCCGCTACGACGAACGACTTGCCGCCGGCGAGGAGATCACCCTCACCCTCGACACCGCCGTGCAGCAAGAACTCGAAGACGCCCTCGCCAAAACGGTAGAGAAGCACAAGGCAAAGAGCGCCGTCGGCCTGATGATGCGCGTCAACGACGGCTCCATCGTGGCCCTCGCAAACTCCCCAAGCTACGACAACAACGAGTTCGGCAAGGCCCCCATAGAAGCCCAGCGCGACCGCATCATCACCGACCCCTACGAGCCGGGCTCCACCTTCAAGGCATTCACCGTCGCCTCCGCCCTGGAATCCCAGAGGGTCACGACGGACACGACATACGTCGTTCCCGACCACATAGCAGTCGCAGACCGCATAATACACGACTCGCGGCCGCACGAGACGAAGACGATGGCGCCGGCGGACGTGTTGCGGGAGTCGAGCAACGTGGGGGCCATTCAGGTCGCCCAGGACCTTGGCGGCAGACGGCTGCACGACGCGATCCGGCGCTTTGGGTTCGGCGAGCGGACCGGCGTGGACCTGTGGGGCGAGGACCCCGGCGTCGTGCCGGCGCATGAGGACTGGAGCGGCTCCTCCATCGGCAACATCCCCATCGGGCAGGGATTGACCGTCACGCCCCTGCAGCTCGTCGCCGGGTACGCCGCGCTCGCCAACGGGGGCACGATGGTGACGCCGCACGTTAGGGAGGGGGCGACTCCCGGATCTCCCGAGCGTCGGGTGATAAGCGAGGAGACCTCGGATATAGTAGGCGGGATGTTGCAGGGCGTCGTCCAGAAAGGGTCGGGCCACCTGGCCCGGATCCCCGGTTACACCGTGGCCGGCAAGACCGGGACCTCCCAGAAAGTGGACCCCGAGACCGGCACCTACACCACCGAGTACGTCTCCTCTTTCATCGGCTACGCCCCAGCCACCGACCCCGAGTTCGTGATGCTCATAGCCGTGGACGAACCCCAAACGACCTACTGGGGCGAGCTCACCTCGGCCCCCACGTTCCAGGACGTCATGAGCTTCGCACTCGGCTACTACAACATCCCCCCGGACGACCCGCGCTCCACCTCCGAGAAGGAGCCGTGGGCGCCGTGAGGCCCACCAGTCTACGAGAGGTCGCCGGCGTCATAGGTGCGGAACTCCACGGCGCGCCGGAAGACGCACTCGTCCGGGGGGCCGCATCGGACTCCCGCGCGACACGCGAGGGGGACCTCTTCTTCGCCTTGGTGGGCCAGACGGACGGGGCCGCGTTCGCGCCCGCCGCGCTCGAGAACGGGGCCGTGGCGACGGTCGCCCCGCGTCCGCTCGAAGGGCCGACGCTCGTTGTGGATGATCCGTTGGCGGCGCTGCAAGACCTCGCGCGGTGGTCGCTGCGGCGATCCGACGCGCCTACGCCGACGGTCGTGGGCATCACGGGCAGCGTGGGCAAGACCACGACGAAGGACGCGCTCGCGGCCGTGCTCCGCTCGGTGGGGAGCAAGGTTTCGGCGACCGTCGGGAACTTCAACAACGAGATCGGGCTACCCTTAACCGTGCTCGCGGCCCGCCCGAACATCGAGGTGTTGGTCCTGGAGATGGGCGCGGACCACGTCGGGAACATCGCGGAGCTGTGCCGCATCGCCCCGCCCGACGCCGGCATACTCACGGCCATAGCGCCCGCTCACCTGGAGTCGTTCGGCAGCCTCGAACTCCTGGCCGCCACGAAGGGCGAGCTCGCGGCCTCCCTCCCGACTGACGGGGCCTTTGTATCCCCCGCGGGCGTACCGGAGGCGGCCGTGGCGCCGGGCAGGACGCTTGGCCGCCGCATAGTCTTCTCGAGCGCCGGCGGCGCGGGCGCGGACCTCTGGGCCTCGGAGGTGGAGGACCGGGACGAGGGTCTGCGCTTCGTGGCCCACCTCGACGGCCGTTCGGCCGAGGTGCGCTCGCCCGTCTACGGCACGCACCTCGTAGAGCCGCTGCTCGCGGCGCTCGGCGGCGCCGTCGCGCTCGGCGTCGACCTCGAAGACGCCGCCCGCGGACTGGCGCGGCTGAAGCGTTCCGGGATGCGCGGCGACCTGTACCGGCTGCGCGACGAGGTGCTCGTCTACGACGACTCGTACAACGCGGCCTCCCCGACGTCGATGGCGGCGGTCTTGCGCTACGGGGCCGAGGCCGCGCGGCGGCAGGGGCGGCGGCTCGTGGTGGTGCTCGGCGGCATGTTCGAGCTCGGGCCGGGCGCCAGGGCTTACCACCGCGAGATCGGGGCCCTCGCCGACGAGCTCGGCGTCGGCCTGCTCGTCTGCGTCGGCGACGAGGCAAGGTGGTACTCGGAGACCTTCTCAGGCGAGACGCGCCTCTACCCGGACTCCGGGGCCGCCTCCGACCTTGGAGCCGCGCTTCTCGCCGGCGACTACGTTGTGGTAAAGGGTTCAAGGGGGGCGAGGTTGGAGACCCTGACCCGCGACCTGAGGGAAAGTTTAGCTCTTGTTTAGCGTTGTGCTCGCGGCGGCGGTGGCTTTCGTGGTCACGGCGTTGCTCGGGTCCGCGTTCATCGGTTTCTTGCAGTCGCGGAAGTTCGGGCAGTTCGTGCGGGAGGAGGGGCCGCAGACGCACCTCATCAAGGCCGGGACGCCGACGATGGGCGGGGTCGTGATGCTGACGGGGCTCGCGGCGGCGCTGTTGGTCGTGGCCCGGCCCAACGCGGCGACGTTCGCGACGCTCGTGATCGTGGCGGTCGTCGGCGGCATCGGGCTCTACGACGACTGGCAGAAGATCTCCAAGAAGAGGCCGGAGGGCCTGAGCGCCCGCTACAAGTTCGGGCTGCTCACGCTTGCGGTCGTGCTCGCCGACGTGCTCTCCGTCTACTACGTCGGCGTGACGCAGACCATCCTCGTGCCGTACTTCGACCTCAGCCTCGTGCTCGGGCCGGGGATCGTGGGGGTCGTGCTATTCAGCGGGTTCCTGCTGCTCGTGATCGCCGGTACCACGAACGCCGTGAACCTGACCGACGGGCTCGACGGGCTCGCCGCCGGGGCCGGGGCGATCTCGTTGCTCG
Source organism: uncultured Rubrobacteraceae bacterium (assembly GCA_964250345.1). Lineage (GTDB taxonomy): Bacteria > Actinomycetota > Rubrobacteria > Rubrobacterales > Rubrobacteraceae > Rubrobacter_D. Next base: position 5,635 of record CAXUFZ010000023.1, on the reverse strand, counting down.
TCTACACGGCCATCGCGTTTCTGGAGCGGCAGTACGACGTCGCCATCATCTGCGGCGCGATGGTCGGGGCCATCGTCGGGTTCCTCTGGTACAACTCGCACCCGGCGGACATCTTCATGGGGGACACGGGCTCGCTCGCCATAGGAGGCGTGCTCGCGGCGGCGGCGGTGCTCACCAAGACGGAGCTGCTCCTGCCCGTCATCGGCGGTCTCTTCGTGCTGGAGGCGCTCTCGGTGATGATCCAGGTCGCCGTCTTCAAGATGACGGGGAAGCGGGTCTTCAAGATGGCCCCGATCCACCACCACTTCGAGTTCCTCGGGTGGGAGGAGAACAAGGTCGTGGTGCGGTTCTGGATCGCCCAGGCCGCCTTCTCGGCCTTCGGCTTCTTTCTCTACTACCTGTTCCTCTACAACTCGGTCGGCTGAACCCGTGACGAACCTGGTCTACGGCCTGGGAGAATCGGGCGCTCCGGCGATCAAGGTCTTGCTCGAACGCGGGGAACCCGTGCTCGCCACCGACGCCAACGACGGCGAACGCGCGCGCTCTGTCGCCGCGAACCTCGGCGTCGAGTTCCGCCCAGCCATTGCGCCGGACGTGCTCGACGGCGTAGACCGGCTGGTCGTCAGCCCCGGCGTCCGTCCGTCGAGCCCTGTTCTGCGCGCCGCCGAGGAGGGCGGCATCCCCATCATCTCCGAGGTCGCGCTCGGCCTGGAGCTTCTGGGAGACGCGGCGCGCGTCGTGGCGATCACCGGGACCAACGGCAAGACCACGGTCGTGGACATGCTGGACCGCCTGCTGACCGCCGCGGACGTGCCGCATGCGGTCGCGGGCAACTCCTGGCGGGCTCTTACGGGATACCTCGGCGAGGTCCGGGCCGCCGGGCTGCTGGTGCTCGAGGTGTCGTCCTTTCAACTCCACTACACGAGAGAGCCGGGCTTCGACGTGGCCGCTTTATTGAACACGCGCCCAGACCACATGGACTGGCACTCGTCCTTCGAGGAGTACCGGCGGGACAAGCTCCGCGTCTTCGAGGGGCAGGGCGGAGAAGACCTCGCGCTGGTGAGCGCCGGGGATTCTGTCGGGCGCGAAGCCCCGCGCGCCGTCGCGGGCGAGTCACTGATCGTCGGGGAAGGCGATACGGCGGTTCGGGACGGGACTCTGTTGCTCCTTGGCTCGCCCATCGCCGACGCGGACGAGCTCTCCTTCGCCGGCGCGCACAACCACGAGAACGCGCTGTTCGCGGCGGCGACGGCCGAGAGGGCAGGGGTTTCACGGGACGATATACGGGCGGGGCTTCTGGGCTACCGACTCCGGCCGCACCGGATGGAAGTGGTGGTCGAGGGGGGAGGCGTCGCTTACGTGGACGACTCTAAGGCGACCAACCCGGCGGCGGTGGCGGCGGCGTTGGGCGGTTTGGACGGTCCGGTCGTCCTGATCCTGGGCGGTTCAGAGAAATACACGGACTTCTCCGAGATCCTGCCGCACCTCGGACGCTGCCGGATGGCGCTCTGCCAGGGCGAGGCGGGGCCGCGCATAGCGGACTACCTGGAGGACCACGGTCACGGCGGCATCGTAGAGCGCCCGGAAGACCTCGAAACGGCCGTGGCGCGAGCGGCCGAGGTTGCCCAGACGGGTGACGTAGTTCTGCTCTCGCCCGGGTGCGCGAGCTTCGATCGGTTCGCCGGCTACGCCGAGCGGGGGGAAGCCTTCGCGCGGCTCGCGCGCGAGGTCGCCGGGCGGCATGGGATGGTCGGCCGGTGACGGGGCTCAGGGCCAACATGTTCTTCGTGGCGCTCGGGCTCTCGCTGGTCGGGGTCGTGATGATCTACTCCGCCACCTACAGGGCCGTGGGCACGGACGCCCTCCTCCTCCGGCTGGTGCACCTGGCGGTCGGTATCGGGATCTTCGCCCTGACCAGCCGCGTCCGGTACACGGCGTGGCGCAAGTACGCGCCGGTCCTCTACGGCATCGCTCTCGTGAGCCTGGTGCTCGTGCTGATCCCCGGGATCGGGCTCCAGATAAACGGCGCCCGCCGGTGGATAGACCTACCCTTTTTTAACCCGCAGCCGGCGGAGTTCGCCAAGCTAGCGGCCGTGCTCTTCGTGGGTTGCGCCGTGGCCCGGCTGAAACCGGGTTCCGGCCTGCCATTGAGGCCGCTCGCCGCCGTCGGCCTTCTCTCCGGGTTGGTCCTGCTCGAACCGGACTTCGGCACCTCGGTCATCGTGTTGGCGGGCGCGGCGGGCGCGCTGTGGGCCTCGGAGCTTCGGACCCGGGACCTGCTGCTCTTTGGCCTGGGCGCCTTCGTCTTTCTGGCGACGGTCATGATGCTGGCTCCGTACCGGCGCGAGAGGTTCCTGACGTTTCTGGACCCCTGGGCGGTGGCGGACACCACGGGCTACCAGAACGTGCAGGCCCTGATCGCGATGAAGGCCGGCGGCGTCTTCGGGACCGGGGCCGGCTCCGGCGGGCAGGGGGCCTACGTCCCGGAGATAAACACCGACATGATCTTCGCCCTCGTCGGCGAGGAGTTCGGCATCCTCGGGATGGTCGGCGTGATTTGTGCCTTCGGGTTCCTGATCTACGCCGGCTTCCGCATAGCATTGAACGCCCCCTCGGTCATGGCGCGCTGCGTGGCCGCCGGCCTGACGACGATGCTCGCGACGCAGGCGATCTTCAACGTCGGGGCGGCGATGGTCGTACTACCCCTGGCCGGCATGACGCTCCCGTTCGTGAGCGACGGCGGCTCGAGCCTCCTGGTATGCTTCGCCGCCGTCGGGATCCTCTACCGCATATCGGAGGACAGTGAACGAGCCTCAGCGGCCAAACCGTCCAAACGCCGAACCGCCCCGCGTCCTGATAGCCGGCGGCGGGACGGGCGGACACGCGATCCCCGCGCTCTGCGTGGCTGAATCCCTGAAAAATCTGGGCGCCACCGTCGAGTTCGTCGGCTCGAAATCCGGCATCGAATCGACCCTGGTCCCAAACGCCGGCTACCCCCTCCACGCCCTGCCCCTCGCCGGCCTCGCCGGCAACCCCATCGCCCGCGTCCGCGCCGCCACCCTCTTCCTCAAAGCCATCACCACCTGTAGACGCATAATACGACGGTTCCGACCCGGGGCGGTCCTCGGCGTGGGCGGGTACGCGAGCGCGCCGGCCGTGGTGGCGGCGAGGACACTGGGCGTGCCGACGCTGCTGCACGAGCAGAACTCCGTCCCCGGGCGGGTGAACCGCGTGGCCTCGCGGCTCGTGGACGAGACGCTGGTTACGTTCCCGGGGGCGGTGACGCACTTCGGGGAATCTTCGTGGGTCGGGATGCCGACGCGGGGGGAGTTCTTCGAGGTCTCGCAAGAGGAGGCTCTAGACTTTCTCGGCCTCGAACCGCCCGTGTGCGTGATCTTCGGGGGCAGCGGGGGCGCGCTCAAGCTCAACCTCGCGGCGGCGGAGGCTTTCGGCAAGCCCACGCCGTACACGGTGGTCCAGGTCTCAGGACGCCGGGATTTTGCAAGTCTCTCCACGGAGAACCCACGGCACCGCATCATCGCGTACGTCGACGACATCTGGCGGTATCTTGCCGCGGCGGACGTCGTGGTAAGCCGGGCGGGTGCGGGGTCGCTCTTCGATGTGGCCGCCGTGGGGCGTGCCGCGATCCTGATCCCCTTCCCTTTCGCCACGGGGGACCACCAGTTGCACAACGCCCGCTACTTCACCGGGAAGGACGCGGCGGAGCTCATGCTCGACGACGAGGTTACGGCGGCGACCCTGCGGCGTCGGGTCGAAGGTTTATTGAACGACGACGACAGGCGCGGGGAGATGGCCGGGCGGATGGCCGCGCTGGCCACCCCCGGGGCCGCCGACGAGGTGGCGCGCAGGCTCTTCGGGGCGGCGGGAAGGAGCGAGCGATGAGGATTCACATGATCGGCATCGGCGGGGCGGGGATGAGCGGCATCGCCGAAGTGCTAAAGAGCCGGGGCCACGAGGTGTCCGGGTCCGACCTCAAGGAGTCCGCGTACACGCGGCGGTTGAGGGATGCCGGCATCACGGTGTATATCGGGCACGCCACGGAGCAGGTCGGCGGGGCGGAGCAGGTCGTGATCTCGACGGCCATCCCCAAGACGAACCCCGAGCTGTTGGAGGCACGCCGGCGTTCGATCCCGGTTCTGCCCCGCGCCGCCGCCCTCGCCTCGATACTTGAAGGCAACCGCGGCATCGCCGTCGCCGGGACCCACGGCAAGACGACCACGACTAGCATGACGGCCCACGTCCTGAAGTCCCTCGGCGAAAACCCGACGGCCCTGGTGGGCGGAGAGCTGAACGACATCGGGAGCAACGTGGCCTTCGGACGCTCCGACCTCGTCGTCGCCGAGGCCGACGAGAGCGACCGCTCTTTCCTCTACCTCAAGCCCCAAGTCGCCGTCGTGACCAACGTCGAGTTCGACCACCCGGACTTCTACGAGTCGTTCGACGACGTCGTCGAGACGTTCGCGAAGTTCCTGGACGCCCTGCCCCCTCACGGCCACCTCGTCGCCTGCGCGGACGACTCCACCTGCCTGCGACTCGCCGCGGAGGCCCCGTGTCCGACGACGACCTACGGCATCTCGGCGGGCGAGCTGCGGGCTGAGATGCTGACCGCGAGCAGCTACCGGCTCATCGAAGATGGCGAAGACCGCGGAGTCGTGGAGCTTGGCGTGTACGGTCGTCATAACGTCTTGAACTCGTTAGCGGCCGTGGCGGTCGCGCGTTGGCTCGGGCACGACGCCTACGAGGCGGCGCTGACGTTGAAGGGCTTCGGCGGGGTGCGGCGCAGGTTCCAGCTCAAGGGCGAGCGCGGGGAGGTGCGGGTGGTGGACGATTACGCGCACCACCCGACGGAGCTCTCGGCCACGTTGGAGGCGGCGAGGTCCACGATGAGCAACGGGGGGCGTGTGATCGCGGTCTTCCAACCCCACCGCTACTCCCGCACCAGAGCCCTCTACAAAGAGTTCGGGGGATCGTTCGGCGCGGCCGACGCCGTCGTCATCACGGAGGTGTACGGCGCGGGCGAGATGCCCGAACCCGGGGTGAACGGGAAGCTGATCGTGGACGCCATCTGCGAGACGTGGGACCACCCGGAGGTCCTTTACCTGCCGCAGCAGGCCGCCATCCCGCGCGTCCTGCGCGACGTCTCCGAGGCGGGCGACCTCGTCCTCACCCTCGGGGCCGGCGACATCTCGCTTGTCGGGGAAGAGCTGTTGGAGCTGCTGGGGGCGTAGGGATCCCGACCCTCACCTCACACCTGCGCGCCGTCCTGATCTCCGTAACGGTAGCCGTCCTCACGACCCTCCTAGTCGTCGTCGTGGCCTACCTGATCTTCCCGGTCACCGGAATTCGCGTCGAAGGGGCCAGGATGTACCCCGAATCCGACGCCTGGAGCGCCGTCTCCCAGCACGCTAGCCTGCTCACCCTGAACGAGGATCGGCTGGAGAGAAAGATTGAGTCTAACCCTTGGGTAAAGGGTGCAAAGGTGTCCGGCGATTCGGAATCCGGTATAGTTACGGTTCAGGTTGAGGAACGACGCCCGGTTTTGGACGCGGTCGTTGGGGGCGGGCGAAGGACGCTCGCGTTAGACGGGACGGAGCTCGCGGGGCTTGGGGGGGCG
>CAXUFZ010000022.1:0-21014 GCA_964250345.1 uncultured Rubrobacteraceae bacterium | reverse complement strand
AGTTCCAGACCCCGGGCCCCCTGACACCGCTCGTGGACGGCGGCGGCTGGTACGCGACGATGGGCGTGAACACCGACCTCATGCAGGCCACGAAGGACGCGGTCCGGGCGATGGTCGAGCACATCAGCGCCAACTACGGGCTGGAGCCCGTCGAGGCGTACGCGCTCGCGAGCCTCGTGGTGGACCTCAAGATCTCCGAGGTCGTCGACGCCCCGAACTGGATCGTCTCCGCCTACCTGCCCCTGGCCGTCTTCGGCTGAACGCAGGAAATCGTATAATCCGGCCAGGCGAAGAAGGAGCATCTATGGCCGACGAAATAGAAGGCGTAGTCTCTCGCGACGCCGAGATAGTGAGCGGCGAACTCGTCTTCACGGGCACGCGGGTGCCCGCGCAGAATTTAGTGGATTATCTGAAGGCGGGCCATACTCTGGACGATTTCCTGGACGGCTTCCCCGGCGTCAGTCGCGAGCAGGCCACCGCTTACCTCGACATGACGCTCCGAGCCGCCGACCTTGCGCGTTCTACTGGATGAGATGGTGGACCGCCGTCTCAGGCGGTTCTTGCCCGAAGCGATAGAGGCTCTGACTGTACGTGAGTGCGGTTGGGGCCCGCTCAAAAATGGTGGTCTCCTCAAGATCGCACAGCACGAGTTCGACGTACTTCTTACGGCAGATCAGGGCATCCCCTACCAACAGAATCTTCCGCGTTTCAATCTGGCCGTCGTGGTGTTGAAGGCGGAGACGAACTCTCTTGAAGACCTGATCCCCCTGATGGCCCGGGTGTCGAACGTCCTGACGACGGCACAACCGGGCGAGACCATCCACGTCGAAGCCTGACCCGATGCAGGGCTAACCGACGGCGAGTTGCCGGGCCAGCTCTTCCGGGTCGGTCGTCGGAGCCTGGCAGGCGTAGCCCTCGCAGACGTAGGCGGTGGCTCTGCCATCGCGTGTGGGACGCTCGGCGAGCAGCGGGATCAACCCCGGCGACTCCGCATCGCTCTCCGATCGGCCCGCGACGACTTTGTTCGGCAGATAGCGGGCGTAGACGGTGTCGAGCAGGGCCTTCGTCTCCGAACTTTCGGACTCGCCGACTATAGCGATCTCGCGGGTGCCTGAGACGGCGAAGTCGAGGGCGGCGAGGAGTCGGCCGAAGGCGCCCGGGATCTTCTCCATCCCCCCACCCATCTCCTCGAGCACGTCCTCGGCCCGCTGCCGGTAGTCACCCCGGTCAAGCAAGAGCGAGAGCCTGAGCAAGACCTCTACGGCGACGGAGTTCCCCGAAGGCGTCGCGTTATCGTAGACGTCGCGCGGCCGGGTGACGAGCTCCTCGTGGTCGGCGGAGGTGTCGTAGAAGGCCCGCTTCTCCTCGTCCCAGAAGAGCTCGGAGACGGCGTCGCACAGGTCGTCGGCCTCCGTGAGCCAGCGCATCTCGAAGGTCGCCTCGTAGAGCGCCACGAGCCCGTCAGCGACCATCGCGTAGTCCTCCAGATACCCGTTGAAGCGGGCCCGGCCGTCTTTGTACGAACGGTTGAGACGACCGTCCGTCTTCATCCGGTCCAACAGGAAAGCGGCGTTCCGGCGCGCGGCCTCGCGGTAGTCGTCGCGGCCGGTGACCCGGGCGGCGAGCGCCAACGCGCGGAGCATGAGCCCATTCCACGCCGCCAGGACCTTCTCGTCGCGCCCCGGGCGGACGCGGCGCTCGCGCACGGAACGGAGAATTGTCCGTATGTGAACGATACGGGTCCATAGTTCTTCGGGGGTCAGGCCGAACTCTTCGGCGACGACCTCGGGGGGTCGGGGGACGTTGAGGATGTTTTTGCCCTCGAAGTTGCCCCGGTCGGTGACATCCCAGAAGCGTAGGGCGAGCCTTGCGTCCTCGGAGTCGAGGGCTTCTTGTATCTCCTGGGGGGTCCAGACGTAGAACTTGCCCTCTTCGCCTTCGGAGTCGGCGTCTTCGGCGGAGTAGAAGCCGCCCTCGGTGCCCGTCATGTCGCGGAGGACGTAGTCGATGGTCTCCTCGGCCACGCGGCGGTAGAAGGGGTCGCCGGTGGCCTGGTACGTCTCCAGGTAGAGGCGGGCGAGGAGGGCGTTGTCGTAGAGCATCTTCTCGAAGTGGGGGACGAGCCAGTAGGCGTCGACGGCGTAGCGGGCGAAGCCGCCGCCGAGGTGGTCGTAGATGCCGCCGTCGGCCATCCGGCGCAGGGTCAGCTCGACGGCGTTCAGGGCGGCCCGGTCGCCGGTGCGGCGGTGGTGGCGGAGGAGGACCTCGAGGTTCATCGGCTGGGGAAACTTGGGGGCGCCGCCGAAGCCGCCGAAGCGGTTGTCTACCTCCGAGAGGATGGTGGCCGCCGCGCCGTCGAGGAGGTCCGTCCCGGCTACCTCGGCCTTCGGCATGACGGCGCTGGTAGAGGCTTCGAGGTAGTCGCGGACCTGATCCGCGCTCTGGAGGACCTCGTCGCGTTGATTCTCGTAGACGTCGGCGAGCTTCAGGAGGAGTTGTTGGAAGGAGGGGAGACCGCGGCTTGGGACGGGCGGGAAGTAGGTGCCGCCGTAGAAGGGGGCGCCGTCTGGGGTCATGAAGACCGTCATCGGCCAGCCGCCGCTGCGGGTCAGGGCCTGGACGGCGGACATGTAGATCGAGTCGATGTCGGGCCGCTCCTCGCGGTCGACCTTTATGTTGACGAAGTGCTCGTTCATGATGCTTGCGGTCGCTGCGTCCTCGAAGGACTCGCGCTCCATGACGTGGCACCAGTGGCACGCCGAGTAGCCGACGCTGAGCAGGATGGGCCTGTCCTCTTCCCTGGCTTTCTGCAACGCCTCCTCGCCCCACGGGTACCAGTCCACGGGGTTGTCTTTGTGCTGCAAAAGGTAGGGGCTTGTCTCGTCGGCCAGTCGGTTCGGCATGGGTTCTCCCTGAAAGTGTCCTGCCCGCAAACGTACCACAACGGCGCCTCTCACAATCCCCCGCGGGCGGCGCTGGTAGGATGTCGCGCCGCAGCCGGGACCGTCCGACGGAGGAGGATCTTTGGAAACCGTAGACCCCATCGAGCGCACCATCCGACTGGCCGACCGCAACGTGGGGCGTGGCGGCAAGCCGTTTGCCTGCGTGATCCTCGACCCGCGGACCGGCGAGGTCGTGGTCGAGAGCCCGAACCTCGTCGCCCAGACCGGCGACCCGACGGCCCACGCCGAGGTCGTCGCCATCCGAGAGGCGTGCGCGAGGCTCGGCGTCCAGAGCCTGGAGGGGTACGAGGTCTACGCCATCGCCCACCCGTGCCCGATGTGCCTCGGGGCCCTCTACTACGCGGGCCCCGACAGGGTCGTCTTCGCCGTGACGCGCGAGGAGGAGGCCCGCTTCTACAAGGACGACGGGCGGTACTTCGAGCTGGAGAACTTCTACGACGAGTTCGGCAAGGCCTGGCCCGACCGCCGGCTGCCGATGGAGCGGGACGCAAGGCCCGAAGGCCTCGTCGTCTACGAGCGCTGGCAGGAGAAGAACGGTTAGCCGCGGGGCCGTTTGCCGCCGCGCCGGCGCGGGTATCTCCGCCGGGCGAACGGAGGACGGGCCCGGCAAGAGCGGGGCAGAACATCCGACAGGAAATCCGAACACGAAGGAGCCAGAGTTGGCGCAGGACGGCATAGATCGCAAGGACTTCGACGGCACGCTCGCCACGCTCAGGCAGGGCGTCGTCAACGTCGCCATCGAGCAGGCGACAGAAGAGGTGGACGGCTGGGAGCGGCGGCTCCGGGCGGCGGACGACCGCGAGCTCACCCCCGTCGCGGACAACCTCGCGGCGCTGCGCACCGAGCTGCAGCGGGAGCCGCTGGACGGCGTCACCGTGGCCCACCTGATGCAGGATCTCGCCAGCCAGGTCGCCCACGTCTCCGGCGAGGGCACGGAGGCCGAGGGCCCCGGGCCCGTCGATGCCAGCCTCGCGGAGCTGGCCAAGCTCCTGTACGCCGAAGGCAATTCCCTGGACAAACCGTAAACCGGACGTTTAATCCGCGCGGGGCCGGGTAGGTAGATCCCGGCAAAGAAAGCTAGCGGGGAGGTAGCCATGTGCTACTCCTACAGGGACCACGAAGCCAGGGAAGAGGCCCGCAAGATGATGCGGGAGAGGGAAGACCGCAGGCGTCACGAGGAACGGGCGAAGGACAAGGACAAAGAGTCCGCGCCGAAGAAAGAGCGCGAGTTGGTCAGGGCCTAGCGACGGGGCCATCCCAATAACTCCATAGCGACGGGGGCCCTGGACCACGGTTCGGGGCCTTCGTTCTGCGTACCGGGGACGGCAGGGCAGGAAAGGAGACGCATGGACGTTCAGAGGTTGGAGGACACCGCCAGGGAGCTCGTGGCGCCCGGGCAGGGCATACTCGCCGCGGACGAGAGCCTCGGGACCATAGGCAAGCGCTTCGACGCGCTCGGCATAGAGTCCAGCGAGGAGAGCCGGCGGGCTTACCGGGAGATGCTGTTCACTACGGAGGGCATCGGGGATTACCTGTCCGGCGTGATCCTCTTCAAAGAAACCCTCGAACACCAGACCTCGGACGGCACCCCGTTGCCGAAGGTCCTCGAAGACCAGGGCGTCATCCCCGGCATAAAGGTCGACAACAGCACCGTCACCCTCCCCCTCTCCCCCGACGAGAAGTTCACCGAGGGCCTCGACGGCCTCGGCGACCGGCTCGAAGAGTACCGCGCGTTGGGCGCCCGCTTCGCCAAGTGGCGGGCCGTCATAACCATCGGGGACGGCATCCCGACGGCGGGCTGCATAGAGGCCAACGCCCGCGTCATGGCCCTGTACGCGGCCTCGTGCCAGGAGGCCGGCATCGTCCCCATCGTCGAGCCCGAGGTCCTCATCGACGGGGACCACACCATCGAGCGGTGCTACGAGACCACGGAGCGGACGCTCCGCGCCACCTTCGCGGCGCTCTACGAGCAGAACGTCGAGCTCTCCGGGACGCTCCTCAAGCCGAACATGGTCATCTCCGGCAAGGGCGCCGAGCGGCAGGCAGGCGTCGATGAGGTCGCCCGGGCCACGGTCGAGTGTTTGCTCAGGACCGTGCCGGCGGCGGTTCCGGGGATCGTCTTCCTCTCCGGCGGCCAAGGCGTCACCCAGGCGACGGCCCACCTCAACGCCATGAACTCCACGTACGAAGGCCTCCCCTGGGAGCTCTCCTTCTCCTACGCCCGCGCGCTCCAGGAGCCGCCCATGGAGATCTGGAACAACAACCCCGACAACGTTGAAGCCGCCCAAAAAGCCTTCCAGCACCGCCTCAAGATGAACGGCGCCGCCCGCTCGGGAAGCTACTCAGAAGAGATGGAGGCCGCCTAAGCTCCTCCCTTCGTTCGTCGCAGCACGCCCACTGCGCGGGCCCTCAGCACGCTCCGGCTCCGCCTGCGCTTTCAGCACGGTGCTTCGCGCCTTTCACAACCAAACCCTACTTGGTTTGGCCCGGTGGGGGTGACGAGGTCCCATCGGGCGGCGTTGCGTCGGACGCGGGCGGTTGGCGAATCGTTACCACGCAGCGCTATCTTCGGCACTCCGGCGGGGACAACGTTCCGGTGCCAGAGGCCATGCATGTTCCGCCCCAAGTCGCAAAACCAGGGGTCTAGCTGAAAGCGGCCGAAGGCCGCGTGCTTCACAGCGCAGCCCGTCAGGGCGAAGCGTGCTGCGACGGCCACCGCAAGGACCGCGGCGCTAGCGAACCCTCTCCTGGATGTTGGTGGGCGTAGCTTTTACCTCGATCCTGCCGTCGCTCACGCGGGTTTCGTAGGTGGATTGGGGGAAGACGGCGGGGCCATCTATGGCCTGGCCGCTGCAGAGGTCGAAGCGGGACTTGTGCCAGGGGCAGACGACGGTGTCGCCCTCGCGGTCGCCCTGATCCAGGGGGCCCGAGAAGTGGTTGCAGGTTGCGGCTATGGCGCAGACGTCGCCGGCCGAGGAGCGACTGAGGAGGACGCCGACGCCGTCTACTTCGACGCGGCGCAGGCCGGAGTCGGGCAGATCTGTTTCGTCGAGGACGGGGGTGAAGTCGGCCGGTCCCTGGTCTTCGAAGACGTTGCGGTTCACGCGCAGGCCGTACTTGTACGAGAGCTCGCCGCCCAGGTGCGCCCCCATACCGTTCAGGGAGAACCCGGCGAGAAAGGCGAGGCGGCCGGCGTTCCGGCGGCCGGCGGCGCGCAGCAGGAGGGACGCGGTGTTGAGGGCCAGGCCGGCGGAGTTGAGGGCCGCGTGGGCCATGCCCATCCTGCGCGAGCCGCCCGAGGTGTAGCGCCAGTCCGAGAGCCCGACCGCCGCCGCGGCGAACCCGCCGACGACGCCCAGGGCGAGCGAGGCGTCGGCCGCGTTGCGCATGGCCGGCTTTCCGCTCACGAGGTCGAGCCCGTCGAAGACGATGGCCGACGTCCACGAGCCTATGGGGACGGTCTGGATCACCGGGTGCAGCGGCGCCTCGAACCACACGCCGTCGAGGATGTTGCGCGCGGTCGTGCCGCCCGCCTCGACCGCGTCCCGCACCTTCGGCTGGACGGCGTCGGAGACCCTGTCCAGAAAAGGCACCGCGTCCACGATGCGCTGGCTGATCGTCTCTCCCATGCCCGTCCGCCCTTCGTCGGTGTCATACGCCGCTCGATATGGTTATGCCCCGAAGATCGGGCGGTCAATCGGGCTACCCGGCCTTCTCCGACGCGGGCTCGACGGCGACCAGCAGCGCGGCCCAATGCGCGAGAAGGATGAACAAGTACAGCGTGAGGGCCAGCGTGGCCGCCACCGTTTGCTCCTGGTTCCAGAGCAGTGGCCACTGGGCCGGGACGGCCTGCAGGGCGAGCAGGAAGACCGCCGGCGCGGTCCGGCCCCGTGCCAGCAGCAGCAGGACGCCGGGCGCGAGCAGGACCAGGTAGTTGTGCCAGGCGATGGGCGAGGCGAGCAGCGACGCCGCGACGAGCGCCCACAGCCCGGCCTCTCCCCTGTCCCGGATCCTGAAGGCCGTCAGGGCCACCACCATGAGCCCCAGCGCGTAGCCCACGAAGACCATCCCGGGCAGCGTCGCCAGGTTCTCGCCGTAGGGATGCTCCGTAAAGAACCGCGCCGCCGCGGCCGGGATCGAGGCGTTGTCCCAGTACGGGCTCGCGGAGCCTTCCCTGAGCACCCCGACGTACCGTAACGTCGCCGCGGGCCCCGCGACGACGAAGCCGACGAGGGTCACCGCGAGGCCGGCCGCGCACGCGGCGGAGAGGGCGTCCCACCGCCGCCGCACGACCGGCCAGAGCAGGATAGGCGCCAGCGAGGGTTTCAGGGCCACGACGAGGCCCAGGGCGGCGCCCGAGGGCCACTGGTCGTCCCGGCGGTCGAAGACCCAGGCCGCCACGAGGCCCAGGGCCAGCACCGGGTACACCTGCCCGAGCGCCAGCGTCGAGATCAGGGGCGACGAGAACAGCAACAACCCCGTCCCGACGACCGCCCAAACGGGCCGCAGGCGCAGCTCCTCGGCCGTCCACGCCAGGTAGCCGAGAGCGAGAGCTATGGAGATCACGACGAACAATCGGTAAGCGTCTATAGCCTCCATCAACCCGAGCGGCGAGATCAGGACGGTCCACACCGGCGGGTTCAAGTTGACCAACCGCGCCCCCGCGTCGTAGATGTCCCCCCCGTAAAGCAGGGCCCTGGCCGAACGCCAGAAAGAGTCGAAGTCCGCGTGGACGTCCATGACGCCCGTCGAGATCCTGCCAAGCGACCCGCCCATGTACCGCACGTCCATCCACACCGCCAGCACAAAGACCCAGAAGGCCCCCGTAAAAAGCGCCGCGTCGCCGAGTCGCCCACCGCTCCGCACCTCTAAGCCGCCCTGAAACAGAAAGGAGTCACAGTGGGACATGATACGTGAGCGGGACACCGGCGTGCGAGCTCCTCCCTTCGGTCGTCGCAGCACGCTCCGGCCTACGCTTTCAGCTACCCCGCCGAACCCCAACCCATCCGCGTCAGAGCAACCGCCGTCACCGCATCGCGCCGAAGAGGGGTAGGCGAAACCACCGGGGTTTGGCTGAAAGCGACCAGAGGGAGCGTGCTGAAAGCCGGCGTTAGCCGACGAGCTGAAAGTGGAGGCGGAGCCGGAACGTGCTGACAAGCATAGCCCGTAGGGCGAAGCGTGCTCCGCGCCGCCCGCGGCGCGGAGAGGGGGGGATTCGAACCCCCGATGCCGGGGTTACCGACATAACGGTTTTCGAGACCGCCGCATTCAACCGCTCTGCCACCTCTCCACGACGGAGTTTATCCACTACCACACGCCTCTTCAAGCTCGCCCACCGGGCCACGCGAGTCCCACGACGTCCGACGAAGGATCAACCCGTCGTGCAACCTTGAGATCCGGCCACCGGAACCGCGCAGCGCCCGGCCATCCGGACTATCCGCGGCCGGTTGTTGCAGCGAATTTCCTGCAAATATCGGTTTTTAGTATGTTGGTACGGATTTGCCGAAATACGATCCACAGCTCTACAGAATTAACTTTATGTTGAAGGTTATGCATTGAGGAGTCGATTGTGCGGGAGGGTTTCGGCGGTTTTGTGCGGTTGATACGGTCGTTTGGGGCGGGGTGGCGTGGTAGGTATATGGTCTCGCCGGGCCGTTTCGACGGTCCGGCTCGTGTCTTCTTGTTGCGGGGGCGGTCGGAGCGCGTGGTATCGGTGGGCAAGAGTTGTAGCGGGTCCGCTTTCGGACGGTTCGGGTCGTGACGGCGGGCGTCGGTTCGGGCGGCTGGTCCGCGCGGTCATACGCGCTGCTGTCCATAGGGGCGGCGGTGGTGACCATTGGGCTCAAGTTTGGGGCCTTCGCGTTGACGGGGTCCGTCGGGCTGTTCTCCGACGCGGCGGAGTCGGTGGTCAACCTCGTGGCGGCGGTTACGGCTTTGTGGGCGTTGACGCTCGCGGCGAGGCCGCCGGACGAGGAGCACGCGTTCGGGCACAACAAGGCCGAGTACTTTTCGAGTGGGTTGGAGAGCGCGCTCATCTTGATCGCGGCCGGCCTGATCGCGGCCTCCGCCGTGCCGCGGCTCTTCGACCCGCAGCCGCTGGAGAACGTCGGGGTCGGGCTCGCCGTCACCCTCGTGGCGTCGGCGATCAACGGCGGCGTCGCCCTCGTGCTACTGCGAGCCGGCCACCGCCTACGGTCCGTGACGCTCGAGGCCGACGCCCGCCATCTCTTCACCGACGTGTGGACCTCGGTCGGTGTGGTGGCGGGCATCTTGGTCGTCGGGTCGACGGGCTGGGCCATCCTCGACCCCCTCATAGCCCTAATCGTCGCGGCCAATATTGTTTGGACCGGCGTCCGGCTCCTGCGCGATACAGGGCAGGGGCTTCTGGACCGGGCTTTGCCGCCGGAGGATCAGGAAAAGATCTCCAGGGTCCTCTCCCGATACGAGGAGGAGGGCACTCGCTTCCATGCCGTGCGGACCCGGGCGGCGGGTCAGCGCCGCTTCGTCTCCATGCACGTGCTCGTGCCGGGCGATTGGACCGTCAAGCGGGGCCACGACCTCGCCGAGGCGATAGAGCGCGACATCGCCCGCGACCTCCCCCAGAGCACCTTCTTCATCCACGTCGAACCTTCCGAAGACCCGGCCTCCTTCGCCGACCAGACCCTCGACCGCGAACGTCCCGGATCAGAGGGGTAAGGTCCCGCTTCTCGAAAGTTCATGGGGCCGGTCCACGCCGCCGAGAGACGTCTTCCCTATCGGTACCGGCTAAACGTCCCGCGAGAGCGAATTTGTACGAAGGTCCAGGACGCAGAACTGTTCCACCGGACGGTGCCGAAGCCTGCGTGGGGAACGAAGATGGTGGCCGGACGGCACGCGCACGGTGAAGGAGGTAGCCTCGTGAAAGCGGTAATGGCGAAAAGCTTTGGCGGTCCGGAGGTACTACACACGGCCGAGGTGCCGGACCCCGTGGCGGGATCGGGTGAAGTAGTGGTCGCCGTGTCCGTCGCGCCGATCCTGATGCTCGAGGCGCAGATCCGGAACGGTTGGGGCCGCGAGTACTTCGAGGTGGAGCCCCCCTACGTGCCGGGTGGCGGCGTGGCCGGCGAGGTGATCTCAGCGGGCAGAGACGCGGCCCCCAACCTGGTCGGCCGGCGCGTGGTCGCCAGGACCGAGGGCGGCGGCTACGCGGAGCGGGCGGTCGTTCCGGTGGAGGGCCTGATCCCCATCCCCGACGGGCTGAGCTTGCCCGAGGCGGCGGCGCTCCTCCAAGACGGCCCGACGGCGCTGGGCCTCGCCGAGGTAGCCCCCATGCGGCCGGGCGAGTGGGTGCTGGTCCTGGCGGCGGGCGGCGGAATGGGCACCCTTCTCGTGCAGTTGGCGCGCGCCGCCGGCACACGGGTCATCGGGGTCGCCCGCGGCGAGAAAAAGCTGGGTGTGGTGCGGAAGTTGGGCGCCGAAGTCGTCGTCGACTACTCCGAGGCCGGCTGGCCGGGGCGGGTACGCGCGGCGACCGGCGGCGCGGGACCCGGCGTCGTCTTCGACGGCGTCGGCGGGCGCATCGGCAGGGAGGCCTTCGACATCACGGCCCACGGCGGCCGGTTCTCGGCGCACGGCGCGTCCAGCGGCGACTTCGCCGGGATCGACCCGCAAGACGCCGAGCGGCGCGGGGTAAGCGTGACGGGTATCGAGCGGGTGCAGTTCGCGCCCGCGGACGCGAGGCGTCTGACCGAGCGGGCGATGTCCGAGGCGCTGGCGGGCCGGTTGCGACCGATCGTGGGTCAGACCTTCCCATTGTCGCGGGCCGCGGACGCGCACGCCGCGATAGAAGCCCGCGGCGGTGTCGGGAAGACCCTGCTACTGGTCTGACCGCGCTTCGGACATCGCGCAAAAGAAGAGGGACGGACCGGGTAGGTCCGCCCCTCGCAGGCTGTTGCAGGTTTTCGTCTAGCTACACTTGGAGTAGCCGCAGGAGTGGCAGACGACGCAACCCTCCTGGCGGGTGAGGCCGCTGGCGCAGTCCGGGCAGGCCCCGATGATGGGGAGCTCGCGGGTGTCGGGCAGGCTCTCCTCGATGAGGTAGTGCTCGCTCATCGCCTTGGCCACGCCGTCGGGGACGGATAGGGTGGCGCTGGGACCGACGCCGGCCGGGTGGCCGTCCTGGATGCCGCGAAGCTGGTGGACCAGCTCGGCCGGGCTCGCGCCGTGGGTCATGGCCAGCGAGATCATGCGCCCAAGCGCGTCCGAGAAGGCCGCCGCCGTGCCGCCGGGCTTGCCCAGGATGACGAAGCACTCGCGCGGGCCGAACTCGTCGTCGTTCATCGTGACGTAGAGCGGGCCGTGGCCGGTCTGGATCTTCTTAGTCACGCCCGTGAGCGTCCGCGGCCGACCGTTCCTGGCCTCGGCCAACGAGGTGAACCGCTGCTCCCCGCCCTGCGCCGCCGCCTCGGGCGGCGTTACCGCCGGAGAGGTCGGGGCCTCGGGAGAGGCGGGCGTCATTGTCGGCGCTTCGCCGGGCTTCTTCTCCGTCTTGCCGGTGGAGAGGACCTGGGCGTCGCGCGAGCCGTCGCGGTAGACCGCGATGCCCTTGCAGTTGGTGGCGAAGGCCTGCATGTAGGCGTCCTCGACGTCCTCGACCGAGGCGTCGTTCGGCAGGTTGATGGTCTTGGAGATGCCCATCGACGTGTACTTCTGAAACGCCGCCTGCATCCTGACGTGCCACTCGCTGCTTATGTCGTGCGAGGTGACCCACGCGCTGCGCAGGTCGTCGGGGACCTCCTCGACGCCGCGGACGCTACCGTGCTCCGCGACCTTCTTCATCAAGTCCTCCGAGTAGAAGCCGCGCTCCTTGGCGGTCTTGACGAACTCGGGGTTGACGTCGGGCATCTCCATGTCGGCCTGGCGGCGCATGAAGGCGACCGCGAAGAGCGGCTCGATGCCACCCGAACAGCCGGCGATCATGGAGATCGTGCCGGTCGGGGCGATGGTGGTGACGGTCGCGTTGCGGACCCGGTCGCCGCGGGCCTCGTGGCGGGAGCCCTCGAAGTTCGGCATCACGCCGCGCTCGTCGGCGAGCGCCCGGCTCTCCTCCCACGCCTCGTCGTCCACGAACTTCATGACCTTCTCCGCGAAGGCGAGGCCCTCGTCGGAGTCGTAGGTGACGCCGAGCTTGATGAGCAGGTCGGCGAAGCCCATGACGCCGAGGCCGATGCGGCGGTTGCCGCGGCTCATCTTGTCGATCTCGGGCAGCGGGTAGTTGTTCTGCTCGATCACGTTGTCCAGGAACCGGATCGCCGTGTGGACCGTCTCCCTGAGGTCGTCCCAATCGACGTCCCCGGTCTCCTCGCGGTAGAAGCGCTCCAGGTTGATGGAGCCCAGGTTGCACGAGTCGTAGGCGGGCAGGTGCGCCTCGGAGCAGGGGTTCGTCGCCTCTATCGGGAACTGCGGCGTCGGGTTGTCGCCGTTGATCTTGTCTATAAAGACGACGCCCGGCTCGCCGTTGAGCCACGCGCCCTCGACGATCTTGCGGAACAAGTCCCTGGCCCGGACGGTCTTTATGACCTCGCCATCTCTAGGGTTCTTGAGCGCGAAGTCCGCGTCGGCCTCGACGGCCTCCGTGAATTCGTCCGTGATCGCGACCGAGATGTTGAAGTTGTTGATCTGGTCGTTCTCGCGCTTGCACTCGATGAACTCCTCGACGTCCGGGTGGTCCACCCTGAGGATGCCCATGTTCGCCCCGCGTCGCGTCCCGCCCTGCTTGATCTTGTCCGTCGAAGCGTCGTAGATCGCCATGAAAGAGACCGGACCGCTGGAAACGCCCATCGTGCTCTGCACGAGATCGTTCTTCGGACGGAGCCGGCTGAAGCCGAAGCCCGTGCCGCCGCCGGACTTGTGGATGATGGCCTGGTGCTTGAGGGTGTCGTAGATGCCGTCTATGGAGTCCTCGACCGGCAGCACGAAGCAGGCGGAGAGCTGCTGCAGCTCGCGCCCCGCGTTCATCAGGGTCGGCGAGTTCGGCATGAACTTCCTGGTCAGCATCATCTGGAGGAAGCTCTCTCTGGACTCTTCGTAGAGCTTCTGAGCCTCCCCGCCCTCCTTGAACCGGAACTCGCCCTCGGCGATGTTCCCCGCCACGCGCAGGAACATGTCGATGGGCTCCTCGATCGCCTCGCCCAACGCGTTCTTCTTGAGATAGCGCTTCTTGAGGACCGCGACCGCGTTCTCGGTGAGATCTATGCTTTCCGCCAGTTTGCTGCGGTTTACCTCCATACTCATCCTCCCTATTTTACCTCTGAAACTGCGTATTCCATCATCAGATTCGCCCGACGAACCGCCCCATCACGGGCCGCCGGGGACCGTCTATTGCAACCGGACCTGTCTACCTGCCGTTGCCCACCCCCGACCCCGCGAGCCGCACGAGCTCGGTGCGAAACTGGTCCACGTCGGTGTACTGCCTGTATACAGAAGCGAAGCGCAGGTAGGCGACCATGTCCATCCGCCTGAGCCTGACGAGCACCATATCGCCCAGGCGCCGCGACGTTACCTCGTGCCGGCGCCGCTCGCGCAGCTCGGCCTCGATCTCGTCCACGATCCCTTCGACCTGCTCGTCCGTGATCTGCTGCTGCGCGCACGCCTTGAGCAACCCGGCCATCAACTTCTCGCGCTCGAACGGCTCCTTGCCCCCGGCCCTCTTTATGACCATCAACCGCAACGGCTCCCGACGCTCGTACGTCGTGAACCTCTTCGCGCACGAGAGACACTCCCGCCTCCGCCGCACGGCGTCCTTGGTCTCGGAAAGCCGCGAATCTATGACCTTCGTATCCTCGAAATCACAGTAGGGACACTGCATCTCACGACCTCCGTCGTCCCAACACCACATCTGGTAGGCCGAAAACCTAGCACACCATATTTTCCGAACGCAATACCGCCTAAATAAACCTCAACTTCAACTTAACTCAACGCTAAACGCCCGACTCCCTTTTGTTAAGCGGATTTGACACGCCGGAACGCCGCCGCGAGATTTTTTCAAAGATTTTTCAATAGAGCGCGAAAAAGGCGAATATCCCGCAAATCACCCACCTTCACGTAAAGGTGGAGTCGATGGCCTGTACAAAAGCTTGAGCCTAAGATTACTACTCTAAAAACTCTTTACGTAAGGTTTAGGTACACTATATAGCACGGTGTCAGGCTACGGGATGGCGGGTTCCGGGCCGTCTTTGGGACGTTTGCGGCGGTCTTTGAAGAACTTTCGGAGGAGGTGCGCGGCCTCTTCGTCCAGGATGCCGCCCTCTACGGCGATGGTGTGGTTCAGGCGGCGGTCGGCGGGGGTGTTGTGGAGGGTTCCCGCGTAGCCGGCCTTGGGATCGGGGGCTGCGTAGACGATGCGGGAGAGGCGGGCGGCGTGGGCGGCGCCGGCGCACATGGGGCAGGGTTCCAGGGTGGCGTAGAGGGTGCAGCCGGAGAGGCGCCAGCCTCCCAGGGTCTTTGCGGCGCGGCGGATGGCGAGGAGTTCGGCGTGGGCGGTGGGGTCGCCCGTGGCCTCGCGCTCGTTGGCGGCGACGGCCAGGATGTTTTCTCCGTGGGAGATCACGGCCCCCACCGGCACCTCTCCCCTGCCGGCGGCCTCTCTAGCGGCCGACAGGGCGCGGCGCATCATGGAGATATCGAGGTCTTCTGATTTGTGGTCGGGTCTCTCACGCACGGCGCCGATCATAGCAGCAGCGCGGGTCTCATCCCGGGCCGAGAAACTCGTCCTCGATACGGGCTCTGAGGTCGTCGCGCACGGTTCGGAAAACCCCCAACCGCTTTGCATGCGAGCCGATCACGGATGAAGGGTCCGGCAATGACCAGTGCGGGCGCGTTCTCGCCTTCGGGAAGACCGGGCAGGTTTCGTTGGCGTCGTCGCAGACCGTGACCACGTAGTCGAAGGGCTCGCCGAGGTAGCGGTCGAGCGTCTTGGATCCCTGGCCGGAGACGTCCGCGCCGAGCTCGCGCATCGCCGCTATCGCCTCCGGCCTGACGCGCGTGGCCTCCGTACCGGCGCTGAACGCTTCGAAGCGGTCGCCGGCTAGGTGCCGGAGCAGGCCCTCGGCCATCTGCGAGCGGGCGGAGTTGTGGGTGCGGAGGAAGAGGACCCTCTGCTTGCTCTTCCAGTCCATCAGTGATTCACCGACATCGTCCGGGCGCTCTCGGGGCAGGTCCTGCGCCCGTCGTCGGGTCAACATCGCTTATCTGTCCGCGGGAGGGACGGGTCGGAGCGGATGGGAGAACCCGTCTCACGGTGTCCGCAAGGGCTCCGGTCGGGTGCCGACGTAGGCTGCGAGGTGCTTGCCGGTGAGGGTGGGGCGGGCGGCGACGAGGTCGGCGGGTGTGCCCTCGAAGACGATCCGGCCGCCGTCGTGGCCGGCGCCGGGGCCGAGGTCGACGATCCAGTCGGCGTGCGCCATGACCGCCTGGTGGTGCTCGACGACGATGACCGCCTTGCCGGAGTCGACGAGCCGGTCGAGCAGGCCGAGCAGTTGCTCGACGTCGGCGGGGTGGAGGCCCGTGGTCGGCTCGTCGAGAACGTAGACGTCGCCCTTCCCGGCCATCCGGGTGGCCAGCTTCAGCCGCTGCCGCTCGCCGCCGGACAGCGTGGTGAGCGGCTGGCCGAGGCCGAGGTATCCGAGCCCGACGTCGGCGAGCCGGGTGAGGATCCTGTGGGCGGCCGGTATGCGCGCCTCGCCGGCGCCGAAGAACTCTCCGGCCCCGGCCACCGACATCGCGAGCACATCGGCGATGCTCCGGCCGCCCAGCGTGTACTCCAGCACCGACGCCTGGAACCGCCTCCCCTCGCACTCCTCGCAGGTGCTGGCGACGCCGGCCATCATCGCCAGGTCGGTGTAGACGACGCCGGCGCCGTTGCAGTTGGGGCAGGCGCCCTCGGAGTTGGCGCTGAACAGGGCTGGCTTCACGCCGTTGGCCTTCGCGAACGCCTTGCGGATCGGGTCTAGCAGTTTGGTGTACGTCGCCGGGTTGCTGCGCCTGGAGCCGCGGATCGCGCCCTGGTCGATCGCTACCACGCCCGCGGCGGCGGGGATCGACCCTTGCACGAGCGAGCTCTTGCCGGAGCCGGCGACGCCGGTGACGACGACGAGCACGCCGAGCGGTATGTCGACGTCCACGTCGCGCAGGTTGTGCGCCGTCGCGCCGCGGATCTCCAGCGTGCCGGTGGACGTCCGCACCGACCCCTTGAGGGCGGTCCGGTCGTCGAGGTGGCGGCCCGTGGCGGTGCCGCCGGCCCGCAGCCCGTCGACGGTGCCCTCGAAGACCACCTCGCCACCGGCGGTCCCGGCGCCGGGGCCGAGGTCCACGACGTGGTCGGCGATCTCGATGGTCTCCGGCTCGTGCTCCACGACGAGCACCGTGTTGCCCTTGTCCCGCAGCCGCAGCAGCAGGTCGTTCATCCGCCGGACGTCGTGGGGATGCAGGCCGATGGTCGGCTCGTCGAAGACGTAGGTGACGTCGGTGAGCGAGGAGCCGAGGTGGCGGATCATCTTGACGCGCTGCGCCTCGCCGCCCGAGAGCGTGCCCGATGGGCGGTCCAGGCTGAGATAGCCCAGCCCGATCTCCGAGAAAGAGTCGAGGAGGTGTTGCAGCCCGGCGAGCAGGGGGGCCACCGAGGGCTCGTCGAGGCCGCGGACCCATTCGGCCAGGTCGCTGATCTGCATCGCGCACGCGTCGGCGATGTTCTTCCCCCCGATCTTCGACGACCGGGCCTCCGGGCCGAGCCGGGTGCCGTCGCACTCGGGACAGGTCGTGAAGGTGATGGCCCGCTCCACGAAGGCGCGGACGTGAGGCTGCAGCGCGTCGACGTCTTTGGATAAGAACGATTTCTGGATCTTCGGGATCAAGCCCTCGTACGTCAGGTTGATGCCGTCGACCCTGATCTTGGTCGGCTCCTTGTGGAGCAGGTCGTGGAGTTCTCGCTTGTTGAACTTGCGGATCGGCTTGTCCGGGTCGAAGAAGCCGCAGCCGCGGAAGATGCGGCCGTACCAGCCGTCCATGCTGTAGCCGGGGATCGTGAGCGCGCCCTCGTTGAGCGACAGGCTGTCGTCGTACAGCGCCGTCAGGCCGAAGTCGGTGACCGAGCCCATGCCCTCGCAACGCGGGCACATGCCGCCGAGGCGGTTGAAGGTCGCCTTCTCGGCCTTCGTCTTGCCGCCGCGCTCTACGGTGATCGCGCCGCTGGCCTTCACCGAGGGGACGTTGAACGAGTACGCGCCCTGCGGGCCAATGCGCGGCTGCCCGAGCCGGCTGAAGAGGATGCGCAGCATAGCGTTGGCGTCGGTGGCGGTTCCGACGGTGGAGCGGGGGTTCGAGCCCATCCGCTCCTGGTCGACGATGATCGCGGTCGTCAGGCCATCGAGTAGGTCGACGTCGGGCCGGGCCAGCGTCGGCATGAAGCCCTGCACGAAGGCGCTGTAGGTCTCGTTGATCAGCCGCTGCGACTCCGCGGCGATCGTGCCGAACACCAGCGAGCTCTTGCCCGAGCCGGAGACGCCGGTGAAGACGGTCAGCCGGCGCTTCGGGATCTCGACGCTGACGTCCTTGAGGTTGTTCTCGCGGGCGCCCTGCACGCGGATCCGTTCGTGGCCGTCGGCATCGTGCGGCGCGCGCGACTCTGTGACTGTCCGCTGTGGCTTGCTCATCGTGGCTCCATCTCTAGTACTCCGCGTCGCTTGCGTTGAGCATCTCCACGATCTCGCCCGCTTGTCCATGATCCAACAGCCTGGCGACTACCGCGGCGACCGCTTCCGGGGCGATGAGCGGGCCGATCCTCTGCTGCTCCTCGGGCGAGAGTGCCGCCCACTCGGTGTGAGCGCGCTCGAGCCCGATCCACCCGGGCACCACGGCCATCACCCTGACGTCCGTGCGTGAACCGAGACTCGCCGTGAAGCGACGAACGCCCGCCTTCGCCGCGCCGTACTCCGGCGATCCGTAGGGGTCCTCGCCGAGGCCGCCGCTCGACCCGATCGTCACCACGCCGCCCGCCGCCGCGACTAGCTGAGGCCACAACAGCTGGATGAGCAGCATGGGCGCGACCAGGTTGAGCGTGAGCGCTGACAGCCACTTCTCCGCAGGCGCCAGGGGGTACTGCTCCCCAGGTAGCCAGCCGCCAGCGTTGTTGACGAGACCACCGATACCACGGATGTCCTTCACCGCATGAGCGGCTTCGCGGACCCCCTCGATCGCGGACAAGTCGGCAACGATGGTCTGAAGCGGCTCGCGGTGGTCCTTGCGAAAGAGCGTCTCCAAGGACCGCAATGCATCGGCATCTCGATCGATCAGGACGACCCTACGACCAGCGCCAAGAAGGTCGGCGGCGATCACACGACCGAGTCCAGAGGCAGCTCCAGTAACCAGGATCGCAGCGTCCATAGCTCCTTCAGAGCAGCTCAGCGCAGCTCCTGGATGCGGATCATGTTGCCCGCGGGGTCCCTGAAGGCGCAGTCGCGGACGCCGTACGGCTGCTCGGTCGGCTCCTGGACGATCTCGGCGCCGCCGGCCCGCACCCGCTCGAAGGTGCCGTCGAGGCTGCTGGTGGCCAGGAGGAGGCCGGCGTAGGTGCCCTTGGCCATCATCTCGGCGATGGTGCGGCGCTCGTCGTCGGTGACGCCGGGGTCGGCGGCCGGCGGGTGCAGGACGATGGACGTTCCGGGCTGGTCGGCGGGGCCGACCGTGATCCAGCGCATCCCGCCGTACCCGACGTCGTTGCGAACCTCGAAGCCTAAAGTGTCGCGGTAGAAGCCCAGGGAGGCGTCCGGGTCGTCGTGCGGGAGGAAGCTCGCGTGGATGGTGATGCCCATGGCGGTCATTCTCCTCTCTCGAATGGTGTCCATGGCGGTCATTCTACGTGCGGCTTGGGGACGGTCCTTCTCGATTCCTGATCTGTTGGATCAGGCGCCCGAGGACTCTGCGAACGCGAGCGCGTCGCCGTCCGGATCGGGGATCTTCACGTGCCGCACGCCGTTGGAGTAGGTCTCGACGGGCTCGTGCCCGATGCCCCGCTCGGCGAGGCGCTCGACCAGGGCGCCGAGGCCCGTGACGGCGAACGTGATCCGGCCACTGCCGGCCCGCGTCGGGTCCGGCTCGATGAACAGCGTGGCGTGTTCATCGACGTCCCAGAGGACCTCGTCGCCGACGCGCATGTCCGGCCCGCGGCCGAAGAAGCGCGTGTACCAATCGATTCCGGCGTCGAGATCCGACACCGGAACGCCGGCGACAAGGTGGGTGATCGCGCCGCCAGTCACACGCCCGCCAGCCAACACATCCCGCCGTACCCGACGCCGCCACGGACCTCAAAGCCCGGAGTGCCGCGGTAGAAGGCCCGGACGCCGCCCTGGCCGTTTTGCGGGAGGAAGCCGGCGTGAATGGTGGCGTCCATGACGATCATTATAGGTGCACCCCGGAGGTCTACACTCCTCGATTCCTGATCGGACGGGTCACCTGTTTCGCCACGCACGACGGCATCCCCTCGGTCGCGCGCGCCGCCTGGCGCCGGTAGGCGCTGGGCGGTACGCCGACCAGCTCGGTGAAGCGGCTGCTGAAGGTGCCCAGCGACGAGCAGCCGACCGCGAAGCAGACCTCGGTGACGCCGAGGTCGCCGCGACGCAGCAGCGCCATCGCACGCTCGATGCGCCGCGTCATCAGATAGGCGTACGGCGACTCGCCGTAGGCGCGCCGGAACTCGCGGCTGAAGTGCCCGGCCGACATGTGCGCGCCGCGGGCGAGCGCCTCGACGTCCAGCGGCTGCGCGTACTCCCGGTCGATCCGGTCGCGAACGCGGCGCAGCCGCGCGAGGTCGCGCAGTTGCCGCACCGCGTCGGGTCTGCTGGTCACCTGCAAGATCATGCCACGCCGTACCGGAGCGCTCAAGCCCATCGACATTGGTGTACCCGGCGTGATCCTTCGTCGCGGCCAACTCAAACCACGATGTCTTGAGGGACCCGTCCGGCGGTCAACTCCCCGGTCGCGGCGCCGAGGACCCGCGCGAGGACGTCGAGCTCGAGGTAGCGGTAACCCCCAACCCGTTCGTCCGCGAATCAGACTCGAAAACCACCCGCTCGACTCCTACCGCTTCAAGCTCGACCGCCGCGGGAAGGTCGTCAACTACCACGACGGAGAGCGCGACACCGGATAAGCCCCGAGCGCGGGGCGGGTACGGTCCCAAAACTCCGCCGCCACGTCCCTCCGGAACCCCGCCAAGCCATCCCCGAGCGCGAAAAACGTCAGGCTCACACTGCTTGACCTTTAATCTTCGGTTTATTGTAAACCTGTTTCTGAGGTTTGGGCACGTTCTTACGACCTCGTAACCGATCTCTCGTTCTAATTACCTGCAAAAGCGGGTGTTCCTGGTTGAAATGTCAACTTTTGGTTTAGTGTTTTGCTGGGATCTGGCTGGTATCGGTGGCGCCGTTGACGCCGGCCCACTGGCGGGCGGGGAGGCCCCAGAGGGCGATGAATCCGGCGGCCGCGGCCTCGTCGAAGGTGCTGTGGGGGTCGTAGGTGGCGAGGTCTTTGCTGTAGAGGGCGTGGGGGGCGGTGCGGCCGGCCACGGTGCTGCTTCCTTTGTAGAGCTTGAGGCGGACGGTGCCGGTTACGGTTTTCTGGGTCTCGGAGACGAAGGCGTCGAGGGCGGACTTTAGGGGGGTGAACCAGAGGCCGTCGTAGGTTAGTTCGGCGTAGCGTTGCTCTACGGTCGCTTTGAAGCGGAGGACGTCTTTGGTGAGGGTGAGCGTCTCCAGTTCCTGGTGGGCCTGGATAATGGCGAGGGCTGCTGGGGCCTCGTAGATCTCGCGGCTCTTTATGCCGACGAGGCGGTCCTCGACCATGTCGATGCGGCCTACGCCATGTTCGCCGGCGAGCGTGTTCAGGGCAGCTATGAGGTCCACGAGCGGCAGTTCGACGCCGTCGAGGGAGGTGGGGAGGCCTTCCTCGAAGGAGATCTCGACGTACCGGGGCTCGTTGGGGGCGTCTTCGGGGTCGGTCGTGAGCTCAAAGACGTCGGGGGTG
>CAXUFZ010000021.1:0-21207 GCA_964250345.1 uncultured Rubrobacteraceae bacterium | reverse complement strand
CCCCGGCGACCGCGTGCATCGCCCACAACGCGGCGGCGCTGAGGGGTGCGCGGCCCAAGTTGGTATGAATCACCACCCCGGTTGCATTGATTACCGGGCGCAAGCTCGGCTGCCCCAGCGCTGCACATCGTTCGGCGACACGATCCACTAAGGTATCGTGGTTCGGTGCAGACTGGCCGTCGCGGATTGCCTGCCGATCGGTGGTATCGTTTGACCCGGTCCGGCGGGGTGGGTAGCATCTCGGCCTCCGGTGCGGGACCCGTTGGGCGTTTTGAAGGGAGAAGCACGGACATCGACACGGGCACGGAGAGCCGGGAAGACCGGCGGGCGCGTCCCGTCCGCTGGGGCGTGCTCGGTCCCGGGAGCATCGCGGGCCGGTTCGCCGAGGCACTCTCCGGGCTGCCCGGCGCGGAGACGTTGGCCGTCGGCTCGCGGTCTCAGGACTCCGCGGATCGGTTCGCCGAAACCCACGGCTTCTCCCGCGCCTACGCCGGATACGAGCGCCTCGTCGCCGACCCGGACGTGGACGTCGTCTACGTCGCGACGCCGCACCCGTTTCACGCGGAGAACATCGAGCTCTGCCTGGACGCGGGCAAGGCCGTCCTGTGCGAGAAGCCCTTTACCTTGAACGCCGCGGAGGCTGGGCGCGTCGTCGCGCTCGCCAGGGAGCGGGGCCTGTTCCTTATGGAGGGCATGTGGACGCGCTTCTTCCCGACGATGGAGCGGTTGCGGAAGCTCCTTTCGGACGGGACGATCGGCGAGCCGCGGATGCTGACGGCGGACTTCGGGTTCGCGGCGCCTTTCGATCCCACGTCCCGCCTCTTCGACCCGGAGCTCGGGGGCGGCGCGATGCTCGACGTCGGCGTCTACTGCATCTCGTTCGCGTCGATGGTCCTGGGTCGACCGGAGCGCGCGGCGGGCTACGCGCACATGGGGGAGACCGGGGTGGACGAGCAGTTCTCCGTCGCGCTGGAGCACGCGGGCGGAAGGCTTTCGTCCATCACCGCCGGGACACGCGCCGCCACGCCGCAGGAGGCCACCGTGATCGGGACGGAGGGACACGTCAGGGTCCACAGCCCCTGGTGGATGCCGGAAACGATGACGGTCTCCAGACCCGGCGAAGACGACGAGGTCGTCCGGCTGCCCTTCGAGGGCAACGGGTTCGGGCACGAGGCGGCGGAGGTCATGCGGTGCCTTCGGGCGGGGAAGAGGGAGAGCGGCGCGATGCCGCTGGACGAGACGATCTCCGTCCTGGAGACGATGGACGGGTTGCGGAGCGCTTGGGATCTGCGCTACCCGGGCGAAGAAGGGTAACGACCCCCCGCCCGCGCGACGGGGGTCCGGGTGGACCGGGTGGTCGATAAGCAGGCAACGGGCACGGAGGTTGGGTTCTCCTCCGCGCCCGTTTCGTTGTGCTACCTACGGACCTTGAACCTCCAGGCCGCGTCCGCCGCCAACGCGTTGCCCGCGAGGTCTTTTACGCCGGTGGGCCCGCCTTCCACCCTCGCGACGTAGGATGCGCCTTCGCGCAGTTTGTTCGCCGGGTCCAGGAAGGCCGTCTTCGCGGACGGCGCCCAGCGGACCTGCGTCCGCACCCGCGCGTCGGTCCCCACGCGCTTGAGCCAGAAGGTGCTCCTGGTGAGCGTGGCCCCGTCGATCTCCTCGGAGAAGACCGCCTTGACGTTGGTCGAGGGGGAGACGCCGGTGGCGCTGTCCCTGGGGGAGCGGCCGGTGAGGCTCGGGGGGGTGGAGTCCGCGTTCGGTGGCTCGGCCAGGGCCGCCACCTCTTCGTCGGCGAGGGCGCGGCCGTAGGCGCGCACCTCGTCTATCGAGCCGTCCCAGAAGTCGCCCCTCTCGCCGGCGTACTTGGCGCGGCCGACGGAGAGCGGGCCGGTGCTGAGGCCGGCCGCGTTCGCCGGGGTGGTGGCGACCTTTTCGCCGTCGAGGTACAGCCGGATCTCACCCGCCGCGTTGTCCCGCACCCCGGTCAGGTGGTACCAGCGTCCTGTCTCGGGGGTGGTCACGTGCCTGGCCCTGACGTTGCCCGGCATGCTAAAGGCGAACGCCCCCTGGCCGTACTGCAGGTAGAACGGGTTCGCCGTCGCCCGACCGTCCTGGCTGACCGCCGTCGCGTAGTTGCCCGGCAGCGCGTCCAGCTTGACCCACGCGGAGACGGTGTAATCCCCGGTGGTGTCCAGGACGGGGTTCTGGGTCTCGGCGTAGTCGCCGGTCCCGTCGAACTCCAGCGCGTTGCCGCGCACGCCTTCCGTCCAGGCCGTGCCGTCGGTAAGGGTCAGCGGAGATTTGTTGCCGTTGAGGTCCTGGCTGGTCGTGCCCTGGCCCTCGTCCAGCGGCCAGTTGCCTTCGCCGGGGAACGTGACGCCTTCGCCGGAGGCGGCCCCGGCGGCTATTACGCGTTGGTTGATCTCGCGCACCGGGCCTGGGTCTACCTTGATCTCCTTCCGGTCGTAGGTCCAGAACCCGTTGAGCTCGGTCTCCAGGTCGGTTACCTGCGTGTAGACGGAGCCGGAGAGCTCTTCTCTCGCCTGCGCGAGGTAGAAGGTCTCGGTGTTCTCGACGTAGCGGCGGGTGAGCGCGGCCTTGTCGGCGACGCCGCTGTAGATCTGGGCCGGCGTCCCGGGCCACATGTGGCCGGGCATCCGCAGCGTGAACCCGCCGTGCTCGCCGTCCATGGCCGCGCGGGTGGCGTCGGGGGAGGGGGGCTCGGTGTGCGTGTAGTCGTGGTGGTCGATGACGTCGCCCTTGCCGGAGTCGCCCTTGGAGGCGCAGCAGTTGACGCCGCTGTGGGCGTTGACGACGCGCGAGGGGTCGTCGGCCTTGACAGACTCGGCGATCCGGCCCGTCTCCTCGCGATCCCACTCGCCCCAACCCTCGTTGAAGACGACCCAGCCGGCGATCGAGGGCGAGTCGTGCAACTGCTTCATCACCTCGCGGCTCTCGGAGAGGAACGCCTGCTGGCCTTCGGTGTTGTTGTAGTTGCCGGAGACGAAGTCCTGCCAGACGAGCAGGCCCATCTTGTCCGCGTGGTAGTACCAGCGCGCCGGCTCGACCTTTATGTGCTTGCGGACCGCGTTGAAGCCGAGGTCCTTCTGCGCCTGGAGGTCGAACTTCAGCGCCTCGTCGCTCGGCTGGGTGTAGAGCCCGTCGGGGAAGAACCCCTGGTCGAGCATGGCGAGGGAGAAGATCGGCTTCCCGTTCAACACGAGCTTCGGGTAGCCACCGACCTTCTGAACATCGACGGACCTCATCCCGAAGTAGCTTTCGATCTTATCGGTGCTCTGGCCGTCGGTTAGCGTGACGTCGAGGTCGTACAAGTACGGATCGTCCGGGCTCCACAGGCGCGGGTTCTCCACCGGGAGATCCAGCTCCGCGTTGGCCGGCCCACTAACGCGGCCAACCTCGTCGCCCCCGGCGTCGCGGGCCACCGCGGTCACCGTCGCCGAGGCCGGCGCGGAGCCCGAGACGGCCTCGACGGTGAGCGACTCGGACGCGACCTTCGGGGTGGTGACGACGTCGTCTATAGCCACGTCCGGGACGGGCTCCATCCAGACGGTCTGCCAGATGCCGGAGTTCTGGGTGTAGACGATGCCGCCTGGGTTGCGCGACTGCTTGCCGATCGGCTGGTTGTCGCCGGTCGTGTCCGTGACGGCGACCACGACCTCCTGCGGGCCGCCGGCCGCGAGCGCGTCCGTGACGTCGGCGCCGAAGGCCGTGTAGCCGCCGGTGTGATCGGCGACCTTCTGACCGTTGACCCATACCTGGGACTTGTAGTCCACGGCGCCGAAGTTCAGCTTCAGGCGCTGGCCGCTCCCGACGTTCCAACCCTCGGGCACGGTGAACGTGCGGCGGTAGAACATGTGGTCCTCGTGGCGCTCCACGCCGGAGAGCTGGGACTCGACCGGGAAGGGCACGACGATCTCTTCTTCCAGCGGCCGGCCGAACGTTGGCTGCTCGCCCGCGGAGGCCCCGGCGAACTCCCACCGCCCGTTGAGGTTCTGCCAGAGGTCGCGCTTCTGCTGCGGCCTGGGGTATTCCGGCAGCGGGTTGTTCGGGTCGAGGTTCTCGCCCCACTCGGTCATCAGGCGCTGGGTGGAGGCGTTGTCGGCGTCGCGGACGATCTCGGGGACGGTCTCGCCGCCGACGAGGAGGCCGCCCTTGCCGTCGTAGCGGAAGCGCACCCGCTGGCCCTTCTGGACCTTCTCGCCGAGCTCCACCCGGAGGACGGAGGCGTCTTCCGGCGAGCGGGTTACGGAGGAGATGGGGAACGGCGTAGTGTCCACCTCGACGTTCAGGTTGTCGGCGAGGTTACCCGGATCGGTTACTTCCTCCTCGAAATCCGCGGTGAGGGTGGAGCCGGCCCCGTTCACGCTGAGGTCGACAGGGTAGATCTCGAACCCATCCGGCGGCGTGAAGGCCGACTGCGGCACGATCTGCTTCTCGATGCCGGGGCCGGACCACCGCAGGAACATGTTGGCCCCGCCGACGTCCTGGAACATCTCCTGCCTGAAGTCGTACCTCTGCCCGGCTTGCAGCGTGACCGGCGCGCTGGTCTGCTCGCGGTCCCAGTCGCCGACCCAGTGGTCTATGACGGGCCGGCCGTCGATGAACGTGCGGAAGCCGTTGTCCCCGATGGCGTAGAAGGTGTACTCGCCCGTCGTGGGCACCTCGATCCGGCCCGTCCACCGCGCCGTCGTGTGCTCGGCCTGGCCGGTCGTCGACCTGAAGGTGGATGTGAGATCCGCGAAGTTTATCTGCGGGTCGAAGGACACCCCGCCGAGCTGGGCGAAGTCCCGCGCCCCCGGTGACGACATCCGGTAATACTCGCCCTTGAGCCCGCGCGGCTCCCCGGCCTGCTGGGCGTCGGCCTCCGAGAAGGTGCCTCCGGCGTACAGCGCCAGCGCCGAAACCAGAAGGACGGCGAACAACAGCAGTAGAGGCCGGACCATCGTGCGTGCCATAACGAATCTCCTTACCGATCGGAGCGGATACGTCACCGCGTGCTCGGGGATCTGCATCTGAGCGCCCGCCATTACCGGAAGATCCCGGCGGCCAGGCCCACGCTGTTTCGACATCGAGCAACCCCCTTGACGCCCAAAACCAACACTTTCCCCCAGAGCGTCACAACAAGTTACTCATGTTACGCGACTTTTGTCAACTGTTGTCTGTTTTTGCGTCATGTTTTGTTGGATGGCGTTTCAGAAGGTCCCCGTGGTGTTGCCGACTTGGGCCGTTTCCGGTCGGGGGGACGACGATAATTCCGCGTTTTTTTGCCCGCGCCCTGTCAATATCCGGCAAGATTTGTTAAAGAGGATCATTAATGAGTAGCGGACGGCTTTGCGGGGAGGTTGTGGGTCGGGTCTTGGTTCACGGCACCGCGCGGGGGTTTTTGTGGAGGTTCGCGGCGGCGTTGCGTCGGCCGATGAGGTGAAGTAGCGTAGCCGGCGGGAACCTTTGGATGCAGCAGGAAGGAGCGTTTATGGCGAGACCCGTGACGCTGTTTACGGGGCAGTGGGCGGACCTGCCGTTGGAGGAGCTTGCAAAGAAGTGCGGCGAGTGGGGCTTCGACGGCCTCGAGCTCGCGTGCTGGGGGGACCACTTCGACGTAGACCGGGCGCTCTCCGAGGACGGCTACGTCGAGGGGCGGTGGGAGATCCTGCGCCGCAACGACCTGAACTGCTGGGCGATCTCCAACCACCTCGTCGGCCAGGCCGTCTGCGACCCCATAGACGCCCGCCACCAGGCCACCGTGCCCCCCGACGTCTGGGGCGACGGGGACCCAGAGGGCGTGCGCCGGAGGGCGGCCGAGAAGATAAAAGACACGGCGCGGGCCGCGGCGAAGTTCGGGGTAACGCGGGTCAACGGCTTCACGGGGTCTTCCATCTGGAGCAAGCTCTACTCCTTCCCGCCCAACGACTTCGCCGAGATAGAACGCGGCTACGCGGACTTCGCCGAACGCTGGAATCCCATCATCGACGTCTTCGACGGGGAGGGCGTGAAGTGGGGGCTCGAAGTCCATCCGACGGAGATCGCCTACGACTTCGTCACGACGCGCCGGGCGCTCGACGCCGTGGACAACAGGGAAGGGTTCGGCATTAACTTCGACCCGAGCCACTTCGCCCACCAGTTCCTCGACTCGTCGCGGTTCATCGAGGAGTTCGCGGACCGCATCTACCACTTCCACGTGAAGGACTCGCGCAAGGCGCTCGACGGTCGCCGCTCCATACTCGCCTCGCACCTGGAGTTCGGGGAGGCCGAGCGGGGCTGGGACTTCGTCTCCCCGGGCCACGGCGACGTGGACTTCGAGTCCGTCGTGCGGGCGCTGAACCGCATGGGCTACGAGGGGCCGCTCTCGATCGAGTGGGAGGACTCGGGGATGGACCGCGACTGGGGCGCGCCGGAGGCCCTCGCCTTCGCGCGCCGGATAGACTTCACGCCGTCCACCGTGGCCTTCGACGCCGCGTTCGCGAGGGGAGAGTAATGGCGGGGATCGGGGTCGGGCTCGTCGGCTACAAGTTCATGGGCCGCGCCCACTCCAACGCCTACCGCCAGCTTCCCCGCTTCTTCGACGTGGACCCCACGCCGCGCATGACGGCCATCTGCGGCCGGGACGAGGCCGGCGTGAAGGAGGCCGCCGGGTCTTTGGGCTGGGAGTCGTACGAGACGGATTACCGGAAGCTCATCGCGCGCGACGATGTGGATCTTGTGGACGTGGTGACGCCGGGGAACACGCACCGCGAGATCGTGCTGGCCGCGCTCGAAGCCGGCAAACACGTCCTCTGCGAGAAGCCGCTGGCGAACACGCTCGCCGAGGCCAAGGAGATGGTCACCGCCGCCAGGAACGCCGGGACCGTCAACATGGTCTGCTTCAACTACCGGCGCGCTCCGGCGGTGCAGCTCGCGAAGAAGCTCATCGACGAGGGAAGGCTCGGGACGATCCGGCACTGGCGGGCGACGTACTTGCAGGACTTCATCATGGACCCCCAGGTCCCCCTGATCTGGCGTCTCCAGAAGGATCTCGCGGGCTCGGGCGCCCTCGGGGACATCGGCGCCCACATCATCGACCTCTCGCGGTTCCTGGTCGGCGGCATCTCCGAGGTCGTCGGGATGACCGAGACGTTCGTGAAGGAGCGCCCGCTGGAGGAGGGCGGGGGCACGGGCGAGGTTACGGTGGACGACGCGGCGGCGTTTCTGGCGCGGTTCGAGAACGGGGCGATGGGGACGTTCGAGGCGACGCGGTTCGCGGCGGGCCGGAGGAACAAGAACGCGTTCGAGATCAACGGCTCCAAGGGCAGCGTAGCCTTCGACCTCGAACGGATGAACGAACTCGAAGTGTTCTTCGCGGACGACGCCGCGGACGTGCAGGGTTTCCGGACGGTCAACGTGACGGAGCCCGAACACCCGTACGCGGGGGCGTGGTGGCCGCCGGGGCACATCATCGGCTACGAGCACACGTTCGTGCACACCATGAAGGACTTGATGGACGGCATAGGGGCCGGCAAGAGCCCGTCGCCGACCTTCGAGGACGCCTACCGCGTCCAGGCCGTGCTCGA
Organism: uncultured Rubrobacteraceae bacterium; assembly: GCA_964250345.1. Taxonomy (GTDB): domain Bacteria; phylum Actinomycetota; class Rubrobacteria; order Rubrobacterales; family Rubrobacteraceae; genus Rubrobacter_D. The sequence continues at coordinate 13,636 of CAXUFZ010000021.1, read as the reverse complement.
CGCCGTCGAGCGGAGCGCCGAGGGCGGCGGGTGGGCCAGGCCCGAGGACGGGGGGATCTAGTTGGCAGAGACGCCGCGCGTTACGGTCTGGAACGAGTTCAGGCACGAAAAGAACAACGACGAGGTCGCGAAGATCTACCCCGGAGGCATCCATGCCGCCCTCGCGGCGGCGCTGGGGGGGAGCGGCTTCGAGGTCGGCACCGCGACCCTCGACGAGCCCGAGCACGGGCTGACCCAAGAGGTGCTGAACTCCACTGACGTCCTTCTCTGGTGGGGTCACATCGCCCACGACGAGGTCGCGGACGGGGTGGTGGAGCGGGTTCACGAGCGGGTGTTGTCGGGGATGGGCCTGATCGTGCTGCACTCCGGCCACTTCTCCAAGATCTTCAAGAGCTTGATGGGCACGACCTGCGACCTGAAATGGCGCCACGACGACACCGAACGCCTCTGGGTCGTCGCCCCGGGCCACCCGATAGCCGAGGGCGTGGGCGAGTACATCGAGCTCGAAGAGGAGATGTACGGGGAGCACTTCGACGTCCCCGAACCCGACGAGCTGGTCTTCGTGAGCTGGTTCGGCGGTGGCGAGGTCTTCCGCAGCGGCCTCTGCTACAAGCGCGGCGCTGGCCGCGTCTTCTACTTCCGCCCCGGCCACGAGGAGAACCCCTCCTACCACAACCCGGACGTCCTGCGCGTCGTAGAGAACGCCGTCCGCTGGGCCGCCCCGACGCCGGGCGCCACCCCGGTCTACGGCGAGGCGAAGCCGCTGGAAAAGAGGTTCTGAGGCGTTGAGGTCGCCCGCTTCGCGGGCTTTGAGGTTCTGAGGGGTAGAGAAATGGGACTCCGCAACGCACACGCGCCCCTGGGAACCTAAAAACCTGAGAACCTAAAAACCTACGATCGAGGAGGATCGTTTGCAGGACCAAGATTCGCCAACTTTGCGCGTCGGGGTCGTCGGCCTCGGCTACGCCGGCGAGCAGCACCTCAAGAATTTCGCGCGGATGCCGAACGTCGAGGCCGTGGCGCTCGCCGGTCTGGAAGAGGAGCGGCTGCGGGAGCTCGGCGAACGCTACGGGGTTCACGAGCTGCACAGGAGTTGGGAGGAGCTCGTCGCCCGCGACGACCTGGACGTGGTGAGCATCGGGGCGCCGAACCACCTGCACGCGCCCATCGCGGTGGCGGCGCTGGAGGGCGGCAGGCACGTGCTCTGCGAGAAGCCGCTCGCGCGGACGGGGGCGGAGGCGGCGGGCATCGTCGAGGCCGCCCGGAGGGCCGACCGGGCGGTGCACATCGCGTTCACGCAGCGGGAGCGGGGGGACGTGCAGGCCCTGAAGCGGCACATCGACGAGGGGAACCTCGGCAGGATCTACCACGCCAAAGCCACCTGGATGCGCCGCAACGGCATCCCCGGGATGGGCGGCTGGTTCACGAGCAAAGAGATGGCCGGCGGCGGCCCCCTGATAGACCTCGGCGTCCACATGGTGGACATGGCCCTCTTCCTGATGGGAGACCCCACGGTCGAGAGCGTGAGCTGCGCCACCTACGCCGAGCTCGGCCCGCAGGGCCGCGGCGGCTGGGTGGGCAACGGCCTCATGACGGGCGAGAACCCCTACGAGGTCGAGGACCTCGCCACCGCCTTTATCCGCCTCTCCGGCGGGGCGACGCTGAACCTGGAGACCGGGTGGGCCGTCTACCGCGAGTCGAGCGACGACTTCGGCGTCACCCTCTACGGCACCGACGGCGGCGCCGAGATGAAGGTCAGGAACTACGGAACCGCCGACACCGTCCGCATCTACACCGACGTCGCCGGCGTCCCGGCCGTCGTCGCACCCGAGATAGAACCCCGGGAGGGTCATTACGCCGTCGTCCGGCGCTTCGTCGAGGCTATCAGGGGCGGGGATTGGAAGGGCCAGTACGGTGAGGACGGCCTCGACCGCGCCCGCATCATAGACGCGTGCTACGCTTCGGCGCTCGAAGGGCGCGAGGTTTCGTTGCGCGAGGTCGCGGAGAGAGGGGCCCGGTGAAGCGGGCGCTCTTCGTCTGCGGCGGTTGGGAAGGACACGAGCCCGAGAAGTGCGCCCGCCTCTTCGCGCCGTTTCTGGAGGAGAATGGCTACGAGACCGAGATCTCAACGAGCCTCGATTCGTACCTCGACGAAGCGAAGATGGGGTCCGTCGACCTGATCGTCCCGGTCTGGACGATGGGGACCATCACTGAGGAGCAAGAGAGCGGCCTCTTGGACGCCGTCCGAGGCGGCGCCGGCCTCGCCGGCTGGCACGGCGGCATGGCCGACTCCTTCCGCGGGAGCATCCGCTACCAGTTCATGGTCGGCGGCCAGTGGGTCGCCCACCCCGGCGACATCATCGACTACACGGTCGATATCACCGACCACAAAGACCCCATAACCGCCGACCTCCAAGACTTCCAGATGCGATCCGAGCAGTACTACATGCACGTAGACCCGTCCAACGAGGTGCTCGCCACCACTACCTTCTCCGGCGGGCACGTGCCCTGGATAGAGGGCAACGTCGTCCCGGTGGTCTGGAAACGCAGGTGGGGCGAGGGCCGCGTCTTCTACTCGTCCCTCGGCCACGTGGCAGCGGACTTCGAAGTACCCGAAGCGAGGACCCTGGTCGAGCGCGGGATGTTGTGGGCGAGCAGGTGAAGTAGAGGTTTTTAGGCTTTGAGGTGTTTGGGTTCTTGGGGTTCACCTCAATGCCTAAGAACCTTGAAGCCTATTATCAAGGAGGTAGCGACATCGAGACAGGGCCGGTAAGGGTCGGTGTTATCGGGTGCGGCAAGATCAGCGACGTCTACCTAACGAACCTGAACGCCTCCGAAGACGTGGAGGTCGTGGCCTGCGCGGACCTGGACGAGGGGCGGGCGCGGGAGAAGGCCCGGCAGTACGGCGTGCCGCGCTCCGCCGGCGTGGCCGATCTTTTGGAAGGGGGAGGGGTGGACGTCGTGCTGAACCTGACGGTTCCGCAGGCGCATCATACGGTCTCGCTGGCGGCCTTACGGGCGGGGATCTCGGTGCACACGGAGAAGCCGCTCGCCATCGAGCTCGAGGACGGGCGGCGGATGCTCGAGGAGGCGGATGAGCGGGGGCTCAGGATCGGCTGCGCCCCCGACACCTTCCTCGGCGGCGGCCTCCAGACCTGCCGCAAGCTCATCGACGAGGGAGCCATCGGCGAGCCGGTCGCCGCGACGGCCCGCGTCATAAACCACGGCCCCGAGGACTGGCACCCCGACCCGGACTTTTTCTACCAGCACGGCGCCGGCCCGATGTTCGACATGGGCCCGTACTACCTCACCACGCTGGCGACCCTCGTAGGCCCCGTCCGCCGCGTGACGGGATCTGCGCGCGCCACCTTCGCCGAGAGGACCATCACCAGCGAGCCGAAGCGCGGGACGAAGATAGAGGTCAACACGCCGACCCACGTGGCCGGGGTGATGGACTTCGAGAACGGCTGCGTCGGGACCATCATCGCCAGCTTCGACGTCTGGACGGAGTACGCGCCGGGCATCGAGATCTTCGGCACCGAAGGCTCACTCCGGGTCCCGGACCCCAACACCTTCGGCGGCCCTGTCCGCCTCTGGACCGCCGGCGGCGACGAATGGACCGACGTCCCCCTGACCCACAACCACACGGAGAACGCCCGCGGCATCGGCCTGATAGACCTCGCCCGCGCGATGCGCTCCGGAGAGCCCCACCGCGCCACCGGGGAGCTCGGATACCACGTCCTGGAGGTCATGCACGCCTTCCGCGAGGCGTCCGACACCGGTCGCCACGTCGCGGTGGAGAGCTCCTTCGAGCGTCCCGCGCCGCTGCGGGCCGCGAACGTGTTCTGGGACGCCGCGTGAGGACTACGGGGGAGACTTTCCGGGAAAGGACGACCGCATGAAAACGGACCAGATCTCGTTGCAGCTCTACACGGTTCGAGAGCAGACCGCCCGCGACATGCCGGGAACCCTGCGCCAACTAGCCGGCATGGGCTACGCCGCCGTCGAGTTCGCCGGCTTCGGCGGCCTGCCCGCCCCCGACCTCCGCGCCATCCTCGACGAGATCGGGCTCCGCGCCTCCGGCGCCCACGTCCCCCTCGACGCCTGGGACTCCGACCCCGCCGCCGTCGTCGCCGACATGCACGCCATAGGCTCCGCCCACGCCGTCGTCCCCATCGCCCCGCCGGACCGCCGCCCGGACGAGGCCGCTGTCTCGCGCCTGGCCGAGGACTTCAACCGCTGGGGCGAGCTCTGCCGCTCCGAGGGCATCACGTTCTCCTACCACAACCACGACTTCGAGTTCGCCCGCCTCGGCGACACGACGATGTGGGACGTCCTCGTTCGCGAGACCGACCCCGCGCTCGTCCACTTCGAGCTCGACCTGTACTGGGTCAAGTACGGCGGCGCCGACCCCGAAACAGTCCTGCGCGACGTCGGCGACCGCGTCTCCCTCGTCCACCTCAAAGACATGGCCCCCGACGAAACGCTCTCAGACCTCCCCGTCGGCGAGGGAACCATGCCCTGGCCGGACCTCTTGGGGGCGGCGGACGCAGTCGGCGTCGAATGGTACGTGGCCGAGCAGGACAACCCCGGGGACGCGATGGAGGACGTCGAGACGAGCCTCAAAGCGATGCACGAGTTAAGCGTGGGGTAGACGAAGCCGGACAGCCCGTGGACAGATCTTGAACCCGTCCGCGGGCGTGGAGCTACTCGAACGTTCTGTAGAAAGCCCTCAGGGCGGCGACCCGGTAGGCGTCCCACCCGGCCCACAGCGCGAGCGGCGCCATGACGAGGGTCAGGATCGACAGCGGGATGCCTTCGAAGAAGACGAAGAACGACGCCAGGGCTAGTTGGATCAGGCACAGAACCAGCCCCTTCGCGAACTGCCGGTTGAAGATCTGACCCAGCCCGGGCCAGGTCAAGCTGAGTAGCGCCGCCACGATGCGTCCCATAAGTGCCGGCATCATATGGCAGGCCCGCAGCCGGGGCAACGGCCTCTCTTGAGGCGGCCTAACCGTCCGACGCCGCGTCGATCTTCCCGAATTCGCGGTCGCACAGGCGGTAGACGACGTGGGCGGTGACGCTCCCCAGGACGAGGACGAGCAGGGGGACGAAGAAGACGAGCGTCGCGGCCACCGCGACGACCACGAGGCAGGCGAGCGTCGTAGGCAGGCGGCCGACGGCGAGGAGCAGCGCGTTCTTCGGGACCGAGGTCCACCGCGTCTCGTAGTGGACCATGACCGGGAATAGAAACGCGGACGCGAGGAGGTAGAGGAGGGCGGCGGGTACGAGCAGGGATCTCAGCGCCACCTGGGCCGCGCCGGAGAGGCCGTTGGCGATAAGGAAGTCCAGAACCAGCGCCCCGCCGAAGAGCGCCCACAGGACCCCGATGACGAGGCTCTGCCAGAAGTTCTGCCTGAAACGCAGGACGAACGCCCCGAAGACGCCGCCCTCTTTCCCCCTCACCCAGTCCCTGACGACCCCGAACATCGCCGCCGTGGCGGGGAAGATCGTCACGACCGGCAGGCACGCCGCGAGCCACAGCAGGTTGAGCAGCAGGAAGTCCGTGGCGGCGTCGAGCCAGCGGTAGATCCTCGTATCCATGAAACCCATAGCCTCCCATTATGGCAAGACTTCAACCCGGCGGCGGCGCGCGAAGGCCGACCATGCCCGGGAAACCGGCGTGAGGTAGGCTGTGGAGGGAGACGGTGGCGACCGGGGAGAGGACCGGGCCTTGAAGATAGCGTTCGTCGGCGCCGGGAGCGTCGTCTTTACCAAGAACCTGCTAACGGACCTCTTCTCGTTCCCGGAGCTGCGCGGCGCGACCGTTGCCCTCCAGGATATCGACCCCGAACGCCTGGAGACGGCGGGCATAATGGCCCGGTGGACCTCGGATCAATTGAAGGCCGACGCGAAGGTCGAGGAGCACGCCGATCGGAGGGCCGCGCTAGACGGGGCGGACTTCGTCATAAACGCCGTCCAGATCGGGATGCACGAGGCGACCTTGCTGGACTTCGAGATCCCGAAGAAGTACGGCCTCAAGCAGACCATCGCCGACTCTATGGGGATCGGCGGCATCTTCCGGGGCCTGCGCACGATCCCGTTCCTTCTGGACCTCGCCCGCGACATGAAAGGGGTCTGCCCGGGCGCGCTGCTCCTCAACTACACGAACCCCATGGGCATCTTGATGGAGGCACTCTACACGGAGTACCCCGAGATCAAGAGCGTCGGGCTGTGCCACAGCGTCCCGCTCACGGCGCGGGAGATCTCTTCCTACGTCGGCATCGACCACAATGATCTCCTCTACGAGTGCGCCGGCATAAACCACGTCGCCTGGATGACCCGTCTCGAAGCGGGCGGAGAGGACGTCTACCCGCGTCTCTTCGCCGCGATGGACGACCCGGAGGTCTACGCGAGGGACAAGGTTCGCTTCGAGTTGATGCGGCGTTTCGGGTTCTTCGTCACGGAGTCGAGTGAGCACAACGCCGAGTACACGCCGTACTTTCTGAAGGATGAGGAGGAGATCCGGCGCCACGACGTCCCCGTGGACGAGTACGTGAGGCGCAGCGAAGAGAACCTGATCGAGTACGCCGAGACCCGCCGCAAGCTGCTCGCGGGCGAGGGGTTCCCCCTGGAGCGGAGCGTCGAGTACGGCTCGCTCATCATTCACTCGATGCAGACGGGCCAGGCCCGCGCCGTCTACGGCAACGTAGAAAACACCGGCCTCATCACGAACCTCCCCGACGGCTGCTGCGTCGAGGTCCCGGTATTGGTGGACGACACGGGCCTGCGTCCCTGCTTCGTCGGGAACCTTCCGTCCCAGTGCGCCGCGAGCTGCGCGCCGCACGCGGTGGTGCAGGACCTCACCGTCCGGGCCGCGCTGGAGGGGCGTCGCGACCACGTCCATCACGCCGCGATGCTCGACCGCCACGCCCCGAGTGTTCTGTCCTTGGACGATATCTCCGCGATGGTGGAAGAGCTGATCGAGGCCCACGGGGACGCCATGCCCGAAGGGGTCCGGACCGTGGGCCGCCGGTAGCGGAGGCTTTGAGCGGGTTCGGGCTTCGTGTAAGATGGGAGCGGGAAAGAGGAGCAACCCCCCGCGCACCGGGGAGACCGAAGGGGCAAGACGATGGGATACCGGGCCGGACGCGCCCTGACGCGGTGGCAGTTCTTGACGGCGGCCGGGGCGGGCCTTGGCCTCGCGGCGTTCGGGTGCAGCAGTTCGGGCGGGCAGCAGAGCGGCGTGGTGGACGCCTGGGGGTGGGACATCGCCGCGGCCAGCCTCGAAGAGGTCGTACCGATGTTCAGGAAGGCCCGGCCCGGCATCGACGTCAGCGTCGTGGACACCGGGCGGCTGGACCTCTACGACAAGGCGACCACGGGGTTCGCCGCCGGCGGGGTGGGGCTGCCCGACGTCCTCATGCTGGAGAGCGACCGGCTCTCCGGGTACGTGCAGGTCTTCCCGCAGGGCATCGCCAACCTCTCCGAGCTCGGGGTGGGAGAGCTGAGGGCCAGGATCGCCGCGAACAAGTGGCCCCAGGCCACCCTCGACGGGGACATCTACGCCCTCCCGTGGGACATAGGCCCCACCGGCATCTTCTACCGGACGGACTTCTTCGCCGAGGCCGGCGTCAAGGCGGACGACATCGAGACCTGGGACGACTTTATCGCCGCCGGCGAGGAGATCAGGGGCGCGACCAACAAGCAGCTCCTCAGCATCGACATGGCCGCCGACGACGGGCTCTTCCGGATGATGCTCAACCAGCGGGGCGTCTACTACTTCGACGAGGAGGGGCGCATAACCCTCAACTCCGCGGAGGCCGTCGAGGCGATGGAGACGGTGAAGAAGATGAGGGACGCCGGCGTCATGCTCAACGCCCAAGGGTACGACGGCGGGGTCACGGCGTTCAAGAACGAGCGGATAGTCTCCGCGGCGGCGGGGGTGTGGTACTCCGGCACGATCACGAGCCAGGCCCCCGAGCAGAAGGGCAACTGGGACGTCTTCATGCTCCCCGCCTTCGAGACCGGCGGCGACCGGGCCTCCAACCTCGGCGGCTCGAACCTCGTCATCAACGCGAGCACCGGCGACCTGGAGGACGCCTACGCCTACGCCGAGTTCGCCCTGACGAACTACGAAGCCCAGATGTACATGATGGAGAACTACGGCCTCTTCCCCTCGCTCCTGGAGACCTACAAGGACCCCTTCTTCGACAAGAAGGTCCCTTTCTTCGACGACAAGCCCATCTACCGCATGTTCGCCGACGAGGTCGAGAAGATCCCGAACGCCTACTACACCGACGACTACGCCCGCGCCTTCGAGCGCTCCATCGACGCCCAGGCCGAGGTGCTCCTCAACGACGGAGATCCGGAGCAGGCGCTCACCGTCGCCGCCGAACAACTCGCCTCCGACACGAGCCGCGAGATCGCCTGAAGATCGCCTGAAAAAGGGGGAAGCATGGCCGTAGAGACGCAGAGCGGGCAGGCCCGGCGGCCGGGCGCTTCGCGGCAGTGGATCAACCCGAACAACGCGCCCTACCTGTTCGTCGCGCCCGCCGTGTTGCTCTTTTTGCTGTTCATCCTGTACCCGATCGTCAGCTCCCTCCTGCTCTCGTTCCAGACGCGCATCGGGCCGGAGAACGTCTTTGTCGGCTTCGACAACTACGTCCGGCTCTTCGGGGACACGCTCTTCTACACCGCGCTCGGCAACACGTTCCTGATCCTGATAGTGCAGGTCCCGATCATGCTGACCCTCGCGCTCACCCTCGCGGTGCTGCTCAACTCGGCCCTGGGTCGCTTGAAAGGGTTCTTCCGGGTGGCCTACTTTATGCCCGCGATCACAGCGCTCGTCGCCTACGCCATCATCTTCGCCATCTTGCTCAACCAGGACTTCGGGGTGGTCAACTACCTTCTTTCTTTCCTCGGCATAGACCCGCTGCCGTGGCTGACGGACGGTTTCTGGGCCAGGGTCTCGCTGATAGCTGCCCTCACCTGGCGCTACACGGGCTACAACATGGTGATCTTCCTGGCCGGGTTGCAGGGCATCTCCCAGGACCTCTACGAGGCGGCCGTGGACGGGGCGAACCGCTGGCGGCAGTTCCTCTCCATCACGGTGCCGCAGCTCCGGCCGGTCATCCTGTTCACGGTGGTGCTCTCGACCATCGGCACGCTGCAGCTCTTCGACGAGCCGTTCGTGCTCACCGACGGCGGGCCGAACAACGCGACGCTGACCATCGCGATGTACCTGTACCAGAACGGTTTCCAGTTCTTCGACTTCGGCTACGCGTCGGCGATAGCGTACGTGCTGGTCGTCCTGATCGCGGCGCTGAGCTTCTTGCAGATCCGATTCCTGGGGGAGAGGGAAGAATGAGCGTAAGGGGAAAGAACATAGCGACCCGCGACTGGCTGAGGAGGTTCGGGCTGCCGCTGCTGCTGGTGCCGGGCGTTATCGTCTCGATCTTCCCGTTCTATTGGGCTTTTATCGGGGCGACGAACTCCAGCGGCGACATCTTCTCCGTCCCCCCGAGCTTCCTGCCCGGCGACAACGCGCTGGAGAACCTGAGGGGGCTGCAAGAAGAGACCAACTTCGCCCGCGTCATGTTCAACTCCGTCTTTATCGCGCTCACGTACACGGTGCTCGGGGTGCTCATAAGCTCGCTGGCAGGCTACGCCTTCGCCAAGTTCCGCTTCAGGGGGCGGGAGGCCATCTTCTTCACGTTGCTGCTCGCCGTCGTCATTCCGTACCAGGTGACGCTCGTGCCGCTGTTCCAGATCATGGTCACCCTGGGTTGGATCAACACGTTCCAGGCCATCATCCTGCCGAACCTCGCCTTCCCGTTCGGCATCTTCCTGATGCGCCAGAACATGGCCTCGATCCCCGACGACCTCCTGGAGGCCGCCAGGGTGGACGGCTGCGGCGAGATGCGCATCTTCTGGCAGGTCGTCCTGCCGACGGTCAGGCCCGCGCTCGCGGCGCTCGCCATCTTTATGTTCAACTTCCAGTGGGGCAACTTTATCTGGCCGCTCGTGGCCCTGAGGACGGAGAACATGTACACGGTACCTGTGGCGCTGTCGAGCCTGATCGGGCTCCAGAGAATCGACTACGGCCAGCTGCTCATGGGATCCTCGCTGGCGGTCATCCCGATCATGATCTTCTTCCTCCTGCTCCAACGCCAGTTCATCTCCGGCATCCTCGGCGGCGCGGTGAAGGGCTAGTGCCGCTCATAACCCCCAAGGTCCCGCACGTCATCTACGGCGGAGACTACAACCCCGAGCAATGGCCCGAAGAGGTCTGGCCCGAAGACGCCCGCCTGATGCGCGAGGCGAAGGTCAACCTCGTCTCTTTAGGCATCTTTTCCTGGGCGAGACTGGAGCCCCGCCCCGGCGAGCACGACTTCGGCTGGCTCGACCGCGTCATGGACCTCCTGCACGAGAACGGCATCATGGTCAACCTCGCGACCGCCACCGCCTCGCCGCCGCCGTGGCTGGCGAGACTCCACCCCGAGAGCCTGCCGGTCACCGAGGACGGGACGGTTCTCTACCCCGGCGCCCGCCAGCACTACTGCCCGAGCAGCGCCGCGTACAAGGAGCGGGCCTCGGATTTGGTCCGTCGCATCGCCCATCGCTACAAAAATCATCCGGCGCTCGCCATGTGGCACGTGAACAACGAGTACGGCTGCCACGTCGCCGAATGCTACTGCGACGCCTCGGCCGCGCACTTCCGCGAATGGTTGAAGGACCGCTACGGCGACCTCGACCGGCTCAACGAGGTGTGGGGAACGGCGTTCTGGAGCCAGGGGTACTCTGAGTGGGGTGAGATCCTGCCGCCCCGCTCCGCCCCGACCTTCGCCAACCCGACCCAGCAGCTCGACTTCCGCCGCTTCTCCTCTGACGCCCTGCTGGAACTGTTCGAGATGGAGAAGGACATCCTGAAGGCCGCGACGCCCGACGTCCCCGTCACGACGAACTTCATGGGCCTCTTCAAGCCGGCGGACTACTGGAAGTGGGCCGCGCGCGAGGACATCGTCTCGGACGACTCCTACCCCGACCCCTCGAACCCCGAGGCGCACGTGCGCGCCGCCATGCACCGCGACCTGATGCGCTCCCTCGGCGGCGGCGACCCGTGGGTCCTCATGGAGCAGACGACCGTCAGGGTGAACTGGCGCGAACGCAACGCGCCGAAGAAGCCCGGCCAGATGCGCCTCTGGAGCCTGCAGGCCGTCGCCCGCGGCGCGGAGGGCGTGATGTTCTTCCAGTGGCGCCAGTCGAAGGCCGGGGCGGAGAAGTGGCACAGCGCGATGGTCCCGCACGTCGAGCCGGAGGACTCCCGAAGCTGGCGGGAGGTCAAGAGGCTCGGGGAGGACCTCGCCATGCTGGACGGTCTGCTCGGGGCGCGCGGGGAGGCCGAAGTCGCGATCCTGCTCGACTGGGAGAACTGGTGGGCGCTGGAGTCGGACTCAAAACCCTCGACGGCCGTGCGCATGATCGAGGGCATCTACGCCTTCTACAAGCCGCTCTTCGAGGCCAACGTCGCCGTGGACTTCGCCCACCCGGAGGCCGACCTTTCGCGCTACAAGCTCGTCATCGCCCCGAACCTGTACCTCGTGACGGACGGGGCCGCCGCGAACGTGAACCGCTTCGTGCGCGACGGTGGCTTCCTGTTGATGTCGTTCTTTTCCGGCATCGTGGATGCGTACGACCACGTCCGGCTCGGCGGCTACCCGGCACCGTTCCGGGAGATGCTCGGCATAAGGATCGAGGACTTCGTCCCGATGGCGGTGGGGGAGGAGAACAGGATCGTTTCCGGGGAGGGCGCGGAGTATTCCTGCGACCTGTGGGCCGACCTGATCCAGGCCGAAGGAGCAGAGGTCTACGCCCGTTTCGTCGGAGGCTTCTACGCCGGGGGCGCCGCCTTGACGCGCAACACCTTCGGCAACGGGGTTGCCTGCTATCTAGGCACCCGTCCGACCGAGGGTTATATGAACCTCCTGCTTTGGCGTACGTGCCGGGAGGCGGGAATAGACGTCGAACTCGACACGCCTTCCGGCGTCGAGATCGTACGCCGGAGGACCGGAGACGACTCCTTCCTCTTCGTCCTCAACCACAACGAGGAGGCCGTCGAGATCGAAGTGGGGGAGCCGGTCCTGGACCTGCTGACGGGCTCCCAGTACGACGGAAAGCTCGTCCTCGAACCTTTCGGCGCGGCGGTGCTGCGCGAGGGTTAGGTAGCCGGCGGGGCCGAGGACTCGCGGACGACGAGGGACGTGGCGAGCTCGACCCGGGGGCTCTGCAAGGTCTTGCCTTCCACGACCCTCAGCAGCATCCTGGTCGCCTGCGCGCCCATCTCGCGGACGGGTTGGCGGACGGTCGTCAGGGCGGGGGTGAGGAGGCGCGAGAGGGCGAGATCGTCGAAGCCGACGACGCTGACGTCGTCGGGGCAGCGCAGGCCGAGCTCGTAGAGGGCGCGGTAGACGCCCAGCGCTTGGAGGTCGTTGCCGGCGAAGATGGCGGTCGGTCGCTCCGGCAGGCCGAGGAGTTCGCGTGCGGCTTCGTAGCCGGTCTCGGCCACGAAACCGCCGGGGCGTTCGAGAGCGGGGTCCGGCGTTATCCCGGCCTCCTGCAGGGCCGTGCGGTAGCCGGCCAGCCGCTCGCGGGTGGACTTGAAGGGGGGACCCCCGATCACGGCCACGCGCCGGTGTCCGAGGGAGAGGAGGTGCTCGGTCGCCGCGAAGCCGCCGGCGAAGTTGGTCGCCCCGACGGAGGGCACGCCCGGCGGGCTCTCGCCCCTGTCGTCCACGAGCGCGGCCGGGATGCCGCGCCGGCGCAGCTCCTCCAATTGGGTGAAGTGCTCGTCGGGGAGGACCAGGATCGCGCCGTCCGTCCCGTACTCCACGACCCGCGCCATCCAGCGCCGGTGGCGCCGCGCCTCGTCGTGCGTCGCCGTCAAAACCATCGAGAGCCCGGCCAACTCCAGCGTCTCCTCGACGCCGCGGATGATCTCCGAGAAGTACGCGTTGTCGATCTCCTTAACGACCAGATTGACCGAACCCCGCCGCCCCGCGCTCAACGCCCGCGCCGCGCCGTGCCTCACGTAACCGCGCTCCGCGATCACGCGCTCCACCCGCTCCCGCGTCGCCGCCGCCACCCCCGGCTGCCCGTTCATCACCTTCGACACCGTCGGCTTCGAAACGCCCGCCAGCGCCGCTATCTCCGCCATCCTCGTCCTGCCATCCGCCAACCGACGCCCCAAAAACCCTCCCAACCAAAACCGGTTTCGTAACCCGCGTCATAATGCATGGCCGTAGAATACCTGTCAACAAACAGTTCCTGTTGACGCAAAGCAACAAGATATGCTAACGTGCCGTCAGACCACAGAAACCGGTTTCTAATGGGGATTGGTGCCGGCAGGAGAGCGAGGAGGAGAGCTGATGGCTAGAGGGTTGTCACGGCGTGACTTTCTGCGCGCGGGTGGAGGGGCCTTGCTCGGGGCTTCTGCCCTCGGGCTCGCCGGTTGCGGCAGCGGTGGTGGCGGGGGGGATAGTTCGGGTGGAGGTCTCGAGTTCTGGGCGTTCGATGAGGGGCGGGCCAACCTGGCCCGGGCGGCGATGGGGCCGGGGGCGGGGGGGGGGGCGCGCGG